>JACPYV010000057.1 GCA_016195825.1 Burkholderiales bacterium
GACCTGGTGTTGGCCGAGGCAACCCGGGAGCGCCTGGGGGGGTGGCGGGCCGGCCAGCCGCTGCTGGTGCGCGGCCCCGAGCACAACGGCCGGGGCAGCCTCGTGGCAGCGTTGGCGCGCGAGCGGGGGCGATCGCTGCTGGAGTGCCGGCTCGACGCGGCCAGCCCGCCACCGCCCGCGCTCGCGGCGCTGGCGGCCCTGTGCGGCGCGCTGACGCTACTGCGCGTGGAAGCCACGCCCGGCGAAGCCCTAAGGCTACCGCCGCTGGCGGTCGACTTCGCCGTCGTCGCGGCCGATGAGGACGGTCTGGAGGGACTGCCCGCCGACGCGCTGACGGTCTCGCTGCCCTTGCCGGGCTACGCGCAGCGCCTGGCGCTGATCCGCCAGGTGCGGCCCGGCGTGGCGGACGCCGAAGGCCTCGCGGCGCGGCTGCACCTGGCCTGCGGCCATCTGCACCGCGCGCTGCGATGCGCCGATGCGTTCGACGAAGCCGCCTTGCGCGACGCCGCGCTGGCTGGCGGCGCGGCCGGCCTTGCGCGGCTGGCGCAACGGCTGGACCCGGCCCAGGCGCCGCCCGACGCGCTGGTACTGGACGACACGCTGGCACGCGACCTGGCCGCGCTGGCCGCCCGTTGCCAGCAGCGCGACCGGCTGCATGGCGCGCTTCCGCGGCCCTTTGCCGCGCGATTGAATGCCGGCGTGCGCACGCTGCTGGCCGGGCCGTCGGGCACGGGCAAGACGTTGGCCGCCCAGGTGGTGGCGCGTGAGCTGGGCCTGCCGTTGTTCCGGCTGGACTTGTCGGCCGTGGTCAGCAAGTACATCGGCGAGACCGAGCGCAACCTGCACAAGCTGCTGTCCGCCGCGCAGGCGCTGGACGTCATGCTGTTGTTGGACGAAGGCGACGCACTGTTGGCTCCGCGCACGGAAGTGGGCTCTAGCAATGACCGCTATGCCAACCTGGAGACCAACTTCCTGCTGCAGCGGCTGGAGAGCCATCAGGGCCTGGTATTGGTGACGACGAATGCGCAGGCGCGCATCGATTCGGCCTTCATGCGGCGGTTCGATTTCGTCATTCCCTTCCGCTCACCCGAGGTGGCCGAACGGTTGCGGCTGTGGCAGGCCCATCTGCCGCCGGACCATGGGCTGAGTGTCGCGCAGCTGGGCGCGATGGCCGAGGCCTGCACGCTGGCGGGGGGGCAGGTGAGGAACGTGGTGCTGGATGCGGTGTCAGCGGCGTTGTCGCTGGACAGGCGTGTCGATGCCGCGCTGATGCTCGATGCGCTGCAGCGGGAGTACCGGCGCGGTGGCGGGTTGTGTCCGTTGAAGGGGCTTTGAGGTGGTGCCCGACCGGCGTTGTTGGTGGGTTGTTCCTGCGGAGCGTGAGCCTGCTCGGTGCGTTGCCGGGAGTCCGTCCCGCTCGTCGGGGCGGACCGCCGGCGACGCGGCACCGGGTCGAAAGGATTTGCGCAAGAGCAACGCACCAACAAGGTCGGTCGAGCCTTCAACGCCCGCAGGCCACTGACATGGTTGCCCCCCGCTCCTTTGCCCCCCGCGTCGCCAAGCCAAAGGCCGATCCCCGCTTCATCGCTGTCACCGAGCAAGCCAAGTCCGCCGCGTCCAAGCTCAAGCAACACCCCACCGCAGCCGCGAAGGCCAAGCAGGCCAGCAAATCCGCCAAGCCGCCGGCCAACGAACGTCTGGCCGGCGCCAAGGCCAAGGTTGTCGATGCGGTCAAGGAGGCACCGGCGCCCAAGCCCCAACCCACGTCCTTCAAGGCTCTGCTGCGCGCCGAGATTGACAAGGCCATGCCGAAGACGCTGGGCGACACCGAGAAGTTCATGGAGGGCGGGGCCCAGGGCCAGATGAAGGCGGCGGGCAGTGGCGGCGTGTCGCAGCAGAAGGAGGCCGCGACCGGCCCCGCCGACAAGGCTGTCAAGAAGCCACCCGATGCCAGCGCCGTGCCCGAGCAGCCCAGCGCGCCGCTGCCCGCCGAGCCCACGGCCGGTGCGCTGCCTATCGCCGGCGGCCAGGCCATGCCCGAGCCGGCCAAGGCACAGGAGGTGTCGCTGCAGGAGACCAAGAAGGACACCGACCAGGCGCTGAAGGACGAGAAGGTCAAGCCCGAGAGCCTGCCCAAGGCCAACGACCCGCGGTTCAACGCCGTGGCCGATGCGAAGGGCAAGGTGGCGGCGCAGGCCGACAAGGCTCCCGCCCAGTTTCGCGCCAAGGAATCGGGCGTGCTGGCCAAGGCTGGCGCCCAGGCAGCAGGTGCAGCGCGCACGGGCTCGCTCCTGATGGCCGGCCGCAAGGGCGCGGGCAACGCCAAGGTGCTGAGCCGCCAGCAGCAGCAGGCGGCCAAGGAGGAGGCCGAGCGCGCCAAAGTGGCGGCCAACATCGAGGGCATCTACACGCGCACCAAGACCAAGGTCGAGGCCAAGCTGGGCGGGCTGGACGCCGAGGTGTCAGCCATCTTCGACCCCGGCGTGGACGCGGCCATCGCGCAGATGAAGGCCTTCGTCGACGACAAGATCTTCGACTACAAGCTGCGCCGCTACCTGAGCATCCCGCTGGTGGGCCTGGCGCGCTGGCTGCGCGATGCAGCCCTGGGCCTGCCGGACGAGGTCAACGTGTTCTACACGCAGGGCAGGGCGGCGTTCACGAAGGCGATGGATGCATTGATCGACCGCGTGGCCGGACTGGTGGAGAAGCGCCTGGCCGAAGCCAAGGCCGAGGTTGCCGCGGGTCAGGCCGAGATCAAGGCCTACGTGAGCAGCCTGCCCGCCAGCTTGCAGGCCGCTGGCAAGGCCGCTGAGAGCGCGGTGAACGACCGCTTCAAGGAGCTGGAAGAGGGTATAGAAAGCAAGAAGAACGAGATCGCCGCCGGCCTGGCGCAGAAGTACAAGGAGGCCTTCGACAAGGCCGACGAGGCCTTGAAGCAGATGCAGGAGGAGAACAAGGGCCTGGTGGCCGGCTTCCTGGAAAAGCTGGGCGAGATCGTCAAGGCGCTGATGGAGTTCAAGGCCAAACTGCTGGGCCTGCTCAAGAAGGGCATGGAGACCATCCAGCTCATCCTTGACGACCCCATCGGCTTCCTCGGCAACTTGATCGCGGCAGTGAAGGGCGGCTTCAACGCCTTCGTGGGCAACATCTGGGCCCACTTGAAAGCGGGCTTCTTCAAATGGCTGCTTGGCTCACTGGCGGCCGCAGGCATCGCCTTGCCCAGCGACCTGAGCCTGATGTCGGTGTTCAAGCTGGTGCTCGATGTGCTGGGCATCACCTACCCCAAGCTGCGCGCCAAGGCGGTGAAACTGATCGGCGAGACGGCGGTGACTGTCATCGAGACGCTGGCCGAGTACGTGCAAGCGCTGTTCACGGGGGGCGTGGCAGCGCTGTGGGAGAAGGTCAAGGAGGACTTGTCGACGCTGAAGGACATGGTCATCGGCGCGATCCAGGACTGGCTGATCGAGACGGTCGTCAAGCAGGCCGTGACCAAGGTCGTGTCCATGTTCAACCCGGCCGGCGCCATCATCCAGGCCATCATCGCCATCTACAACGTGGTCATGTTCGTCATCGAGAAGGCGCAGCAGCTCATGGCGCTGGTCGAGGCGGTCATCAATTCGGTCCACGCGATCGCGACGGGGGCTATCGGCGGCGCCATCGCCTGGATCGAGAAGTCACTGGCGGCGGCCATCCCCGTCGTCATTGGCTTCCTTGCGCGGCTGCTGGGCCTGTCGGGGATCACCGAGAAGATCCAGGGCTTCATCAAGAAGGTGCAGGCCAAGGTCGATGCAGCCATCGACAAGGTGATTGGCAAGATCGTCGGCGTGCTGAAGAAAGCGTTCGGCGCGATCAAGGCCGGGGCCAAGAAGGTGCTGGGCTGGTGGAAGAAGAAGCTGGCCATCGCCGGCGGCCACAACCTGATGTTCGAGGGCACGGGCAAGTCAGCTCGGCTCGTCATTCGCTCTGCGCCGCAGAGGCCCTCGGAGTTCCTGGCCGACCAGGCGGACGACCGCGGTGTGAAGGACCCAAAGAAGAAGACCGGCGTAGCTGGTGTGGTGCCGCTTGAGGCCAAGGTCAAGGCCTAGCAGGACATCCTCGCCAAGATCGATGACGACCCCAACAAGGCGACCGACCTTGCCGCGGGCGGCAAGCAGGCCGACAAGGCCGATGCCGAGATGGCCAAGCTCGACACGTCCCTGGGCGAGGTGCAGGCCTATGTCGGCAAGACGCTGGACGGTTGGGGTGCCGACGACGATGCACTGCCGACCGGGCGCTGGTTTTCTATCTCGCGGCCCAGCTTCACGGTCACGCAGAAGGTCAACATCGCCAAGCAGCACGAGGCGACCAACAAGCGCCTCAAGGCCGCTGGCAAGGCCGCGCCCGACCTGCTGAAGAACAACAGCGAAGGCCAGCGCATCAACATGGCTACCGGCCAGGCGCGGCGCCACGTGGTGTCGTCGGACGACATGGCCAAGCACTACGAGGAGGTGCTGCGCTCCAGGAGCGCGGCCAAGAAGGATGCGATGCGCGGGTCCGCGGGCAAGCTGTTGATCGAGCAACGCGGCTCGGTGGCCGAGTCCCATGTGGCCGTTGCCGGCACGAAGAAGGAAAACATTCAGGCCGCGGCCATCGCGCGCCACGGCGCCTTCTTCGGCTACGCCAAGAACTTCTTCATCGGCGACAGCAAAGAGAACAGCTCCATCCAGCAGCACTTGGACGACGGCCACCCCGAGATGGCCGCGACCGCGTTGAAGAACCACATCCGGCTGATGAAGCGCGCGTGGACGCTGGACGGCAGCTTCAGCGAGACGCCCGTCAAGTGACGCGCAGCGGCCTCAGCGCTGCGCCAGCTGCCGCTTGCCGAACAACACCTCACGCGCCTTGTCGTCCGTCAGCGGCTTGCGCACGCCGGCCAGCACCTCCAGCCCGCGCTGCACCGCCGGACGCTTGGCAATCTCGTCGAACCATCCCTTCAGGTGCGGGTAGTCGCTCATCTCCACGCCCTGGTTCTTCCATGAGCGCAGCCACGGGAAGACGGCGATGTCGGCGATCGAGTATTCAGTGCCGCCAAGATAGGTGGCGTGCGCAAGGCGCTTGTTGATGACGCTGTACAGGCGCCTGGCCTCGTTGCTGTAGCGGTCGATGGCGTAAGGCAGTTTGTCGGGCGCGTAGATGCGGAAGTGATGCGCCTGCCCGAGCATGGGTCCCACGCCACCCATCTGGAACATCAGCCACTGCAGCACCTCGTACTTGCCTCGCACATCGGCGGGCAGCAGTTGGCCCGTCTTGCCGGCAAGGTAGAGCAGGATGGCGCCGCTCTCGAACAGCGAGATGGGCTGGCCGTCGGGCCCGTCGGCATCGGTGATGGCAGGAATCTTATTGTTGGGGCTGATCGCGAGGAAGTGGGGTGCGAACTGGTCGCCGGCGCCGATGTCCACGGGATGCACCCGGTAGGCGAGGTGGCACTCCTACAGCATGATGTGCACCTTGTGCCCGTTGGGGGTGGGCCATGAATACACTTCAATCATCGTCGCCTCCGTGCGGTGCGCGTCAATCAGCCCCCATTCTCAGACTTCCTCACGACTCATGGTGGTAAAGCAAGTCAAGCACTGGCTCGTGACCCGCGCCAACGCAGCGCGGTGGCGCCCGATCCAGGACTGGGCCGAGGCGCGCGGTGCCGAGTTCACGCAGACGCGTGACGGTCAGGGTTTCCTCATCGAGCACAGCAAGGCGCAGCCCGGGCCGCTGCGCGTGGAGTGGGGCGTGTCGCAGCGCAGCTATCTGCCTGGCTTCGAGCTGCGCATGCGCTGCGAGATGCGCCTGCACCCCGATCTGCAGCTGATGGTCCTGTGTCGCGCGCTGATGGAGAACCTGGAGCGCGCCGTCTTCGAGGCTTACACCGACACGCTCAAGACCCGGGTCGATACCGACACCCCCGAGGAGATGCGCTGGCTGGTGATGTTCCCGAAGTTCAACAACGCGGCATCGCAGATCGTTCGCCAGCGCTTCGGCGTGGTGGGTGTCACAAAGGACCTGACCGGCGCCTGGATCGACGGCGAACTCAGTGAGGTGCTGGCCCAGGCCAGTCAGGACCTGCTGCCCGAGGGCCACCCCTTCGTGCTGATGAGCATGCGCGGCAATCTCTACCTGCGCACGGAGATGGCCGAGGCCGACCTGCCCAAGGTGCAGGCCCTGGTTCGGCTGCTGGAATGCGCGGCGCGCGAAGCGCTGCGCGTCAACGCACGACTGTCGGACAGCGGAGCCTGGCCCACGACGACTTCGGTCGCTTGGACGCCCTCGACGCGGCCGGGCGACGTGGCCTAAGTCTTCTGCGCGAAACGCCAGGCCAGTTCGGACAGTGGCCGGGCGCTGGCTGCCGTCTCCTTGGCCTGGGCACTGGAGGCTGTGCCGTCCACGACCCGCTTGGCGATGCCTTGCACGATGGCGGCGATGCGGAACAGGTTGTAGGCCAGGTAGAAGTTCCAGTCGGCCATGACCGCATCGACTTCCGCGCGGCCGGTGCGCTCGCAGTAGCGTTGCACGTATTCGCGCTCGCTGGGGATGCCTAAAGCGACGAGATCCTTGCCGCCCAGGCCGCGTGCTGCACCCGAGGTCTGGATATGCCAGCTCATGCAGTGGTAGCTGAAGTCGGCCAGCGGATGACCCAGCGTCGACAGCTCCCAGTCCAGCACGGCGATGACGCGCGGCTCGGTCGGGTGAAAGACGAGGTTGTCCAGGCGGTAGTCGCCGTGCACGATGCTGACCTCGCGCTCGTCGCGCGCCGTGGCCGGGATGTGCGCCGGCAGCCAGGCCAGCAGCGCATCCATCGCAGGGTTGGGCTCGGTGACCGAGGCCAGGTACTGCTTGCTCCAGCGGCCGATCTGGCGCTCGAAGTAGTTGCCCGGCTTGCCGTAGCCCTCAAGCCCACGGGCCTTGAAGTCGACCTGGTGCAGCGCCGCGATGACGCGGTTCATCTCGTCGTAGTGGGCCACGCGCTCCGCATTGCTCATGCCGGGCAGGCTCTGGTCCCACAGCACGCGGCCGGGCATGAACTCCATGACGTAGAAGGCCCGGCCGATGACGGCCTCGTCCTCGCACAGCGCCAGCATCGCCGGCACCGGCACGTCGCTGCCTGCCAGCGCGCCCATGACCTGGAATTCGCGCTCAATGGCATGTGCCGATGGCAGCAACTTGGCCACCGGCGCCGGCTTGCTGCGCATCACGTACTGTGCAGCGGGCGTCGTCAGGAGATAGGTCGGGTTGGACTGGCCGCCCTTGAACTGCTCGATCGTCAGCGGCCCCTTGAAGCCGCCGACGTGGGCGGACAGCCAGGCTTCGAGTGCTGCACTGTCCAGTGCTTGGGCGAGGGGTCGAGTGCCGGTGAATGCTTCCATGGATGTCGTTCTATCGGGCGCGAAGGCGTGAACTTTCCATTGTGCGATCCGGCTGAAACCCGCCGTGTCGCGCCAGCGTCAGCGGGCTGCTGCCGCCAGCAGCTTGTCCCGGCTCAGCACGACCAGTCGCGTGGGCTCCACGCGCACGGCGCCCTCACGCTCGAAGGCCTTCAGCTCCTGGTTGACGCGCTGGCGCGACGCGCCGAGCAACTGGGCCAGGTCCTCCTGTGCCAGTTGCAGGCCGATGCGGATTTCGTCGCCCTCCTGCACGCCGTAGGAGCGCGCCAGCAGCAGCACTTGCTTGGCCAGGCGCGCGGCCAGCGGCCGGGTGTTGAGATCCTCAATCATGTCGAACATCAGCCGCAGCCGGCGGCAGTTCAGCCGCAGCAGCGCGTCGTACAGCTCGCTGTGCGCAGCCAGAAGCGCACGGAAGTCCGCCTTGCGCACGCACAGCAGCGTCGTGTCACCGTGGGCGTAGGCGTCGTGGGTGCGCGGCAGGCCATCGAAGAGGGCGATGTCGCCGAACCAGGTACCGGGCTCGACATAGGTCAGCGAGATCTGCTTGCCGGCCAGGGACACCGAGCTGACGCGCACGGCCCCCTTGGCGACACCGCACCATTCCTCGGCGGGCTCGCCGCGGTGGGACAGCATGGTTTCATCTGACAGGCGGCGCACGTAGGCGCGTTGCAGGATGTCTTCGCGCAGCGGCTCGGACAACCTGGAGAACCAGGCGCCCTGGTCGACCTGTTGGCGTTCGGCGGGGGTGAGGCTGAGTGCGTTCATGGTTTGAAGCGGCATTGTGCAGCCGCGGCGTGGCGCACGCCTGCTGCGGCTCACTCGCCCAGGCCCGTGCTAGAGTGAAACGAACTGTGCATCCCACCAATCAACCGCACCGCTAGCCGCTCGCCGTCAATGCCCCTCACGGCTCTGCGCCCGACGTTGCTGGGTGCTCTCACACCCGCTTTGGCTCTGCTGCTTGGCCTGGCACCGCAAGGCGCTTCGGCCCTGGGGCTGGGCCGCCCGCAGGTGCATTCGGCCCTTGGCAAGCCACTGGACGTCAGCGTCCCGTTCACGTTGGCGGACGGTGAGCAATTGACGGATGGCTGCCTGCGCGCCGACGTGTCGGCCCGCGATGCGCGCGTGCCCGCCGGACTGTTGCAAATGCGCGTCGAGGGTGAGCCTGGGCAGCAGCGCATCCGCCTGCAAAGCCTCGCACGCATCGACGAACCCGCGCTGCGCATCACGTTGGCGCTGGGCTGCCCGCTACGGCTGACACGCGAATTCAACGCCTTCATCGACCCACCGACTGGTGCTGCCGCCGCGCCGCCGCCGGCCCCCAGCCCTCAGCCGACCGCCGCCATCGAACCTCGTCAGCTGGCCGACGCGACCTCCGCGCCTGCGCCAGCGCCTGTGGCGCGGCAGCGGGTCCGTCCCAAGCCGGCGCGCGCGATCGGCCCGCGCCTGGTGCTGGAACGGCCGGAGGTGCTGGTCAGCGAGGCGCCGCGGCCCGTCGCCGCGGCCAGTGCCGCTGAGCTGGAGCTGACGCCGGAACTCGAGGCCCAGATCGCCCAGCTGGAACAAACCGTGGCGCAGCTGCGCGCCGAGCTTGAGGCGCGGCAGCTGGCCGAGGCCGGTGCCGCCTCCGCTGCGCAGCCGCCGGCTCCAACGTCTTCCCAGGCGGCAGCCCCGTTGCCAGCCGTCTCGCCGGCCGCGCGTGCCCATGCCTACCGCGATCCGATGACCTGGCTGATGACGCTGGGTCTGAGTCTGCTGGCTGGTGCGGCGGCGTTTTACGGCAGCCGCTGGCGCGACCTGCGCGCCCGCCGCGAGCTGGCCTACTGGCGCGCCCTGCATGCTGCCGAAGGGGCGGGCGTGCCCGTCGCGCCGGTGGTGCCGCAGCCAGGCATGGCGCCGCCCGTCATCGGTGAGGCGGCTGCGCTGCCAGACGAAGGCCAGCACCAGGCCACCCGCCCTCAGCCGCGGCCCATGCCCTGGCCGCCCGCGCAGATCGGCTCGCTGCAGCCGTCGTCGTCCATGCAGGCGACCCAGCCGCTGCCGGCGCAGGTCGCGTCCGCGCCATTGCTGTCCAACGAGCTGACCGTGGCCGACGATTTGCTGGACCTGCAGCAGCAGGTCGATTTCCTGCAGTTGCTGGGCCAGCATGAGGCTGCGGCAGACCTGCTGGCGGCCCGCCTGACGCGCGGCCAAGTGGGGGCCATGCCGTATCTGCTGTTGATGGAGCTGTGCCAGCAGCGCGGCGAGCCCGAGGTATTTGCCGAACTGGCCCGGCAGTTCGAGCAGCGTTTCAACGTCCTGCCCCCGCAGTGGTCGCAAAGCCTGGCGCGCGGTCGCAGCCTGGACGCCAGCCCCAGCGTCATCGCGCACCTGCAGGTGGTCTGGTCCGACGCCGGCAGCGCGATGAACATGCTGAAGGACTTGCTCGCCCGGGGCGGTGGCCCGGGTGTGCCGCACTTCGACCTGCCGGCCTACCGGGACTTGCTGACGCTGTACAGCGTGGCGCGTGACCTTTTCGAGGCCGGCCTGCGTGGCGAGGACGTGGACCTGATGCTGCCCATCGACTCCGGCTTTGGCCGCGAGGCCTGAAGGCGGTCACATGCCGAAGTCGGTCGAGTCGCCGTTCATGGCCTTTTCTATGAGCCTGCGGCTCAGCCGCTCAGAGAGCAGTTCGGCGAAGCTGTAGACGTAGTTGCGCAGGTAGGCGCCGCGCTTGAAGGCGATGCGCGTGACGTTGCTGCCCAGCAGCGCACCCAGCGGCCGGGCGACGAGGTCGCTGTTGGTGGGCTCCTCGCGCATGGCCATCTCGGCGACGATGCCCACACCCATGCCCAGGCGCACATAGGTCTTGATGACGTCGGAGTCGATGGCCTCCAGCACGATGTTGGGTGTCAGGTGGCGGGCGGCAAAGGCCTTGTCGACGCGGGTGCGGCCGGTGAAGCTGGGGTGGTAGGACACCAGCGGCTCGGCGGCCAGCTGTTCGAGGTTGACGCGCTCGACCGAAGCGAGCGGGTGGTCACGCGGGACGACCATGACGTGCTGCCACTCGTAGCAGGGCAGGGTGACCAGCTCTGGGTATTGCGCCAGCGATTCGGTCGCCAGGCCCAAGTCGGCGCTCTCGTCCAGCAGCATCTTGGCGACCTGATCGGGGCTGCCCTGGTGCAGGCTGATGCGCAGCTGCGGCAGGTTCTTGCGCAGTTGCGCCACCGGCGCAGGCAACACGTAGCGGGCCTGGGTGTGGGTCGTGGCAATGGAGAAGGTGCCGCTGTCCTGGCGCGAGTACTCCTCGCCGATGCGCTTCAGGTTGCCGACCTCGCGCAGGATGATCTCGATGCAGGCCAGCACCTGCTGGCCCGGCTCGGTGATGCGGCGCAGTCGCTTGCCGTGGCGGGAGAAGATGTCGACGCCCAGCTCCTCCTCCAGCTCCAGGATGGCCTTGGACACGCCGGGCTGCGACGTGAACAGCGCCTTGGCGGTCTCGGTCAGGTTGAGGTTGCGGCGGGCGGCTTCCTGGACGAAGCGGAATTGATGCAGGTTCATGGCAGTGGCGCTCGGCCGCTCGGAGCCACCGCCAGCCCTCTCGTGGAGCGGCGAGCGGCCCGCGAGCGTGGGGGTTTCAGGACAGCACTGAGGCGCCGGCTTGGCTCATGGCGTCGAGAACGATGTCGTGCTCGCCCAATGAGGGGTGAAGTTGCCAGTCGACCGCCGCGCCGTGACGCTCGCGCAGGCGGTCCAGCAGCGGTGGGATGTCGCGGCGCACGTGGCCACCGGTGCCGAGGAACATCGGCACGACGTGGATGACATTGCAGCCAGCGTCGACGAGCTGGTCGGCGGCGGCTTCTATGCCGGGCGACATGAATTCCAGATAGGCCAGCGCCAGCGGTACGCCGGGGCGCTCGGTGCGCAGGCGTGCCGCCACGGCTTCGAAGGGCCGTGCCCAGGCGGCGTCGCGGGCGCCATGCGCGAACAGCAGCAGGCCGTCCATCAGCGATACCTCACCAGCCACGTGAACGCTGCCATCGACAAGCCCAAGTAGAGCAGGCTGGGCGTTGCCGCGACGACCCAGGGCGTCCAGTTCTTCAGCAGGCCCAGGTGGCCTGCCACGTTGTTCAGCAGCATGAAGCTGATGCCCAGCATGATGCCGCCAAAGACCTTGATGCTGATGCCGCCCGCGCGGCCGTGCAGGTAGGCGAAGGGCAGGGCCAGCGCCACCATGACGAAGCAGGCGAACGGATAGAAGGCTTTGCGCCAGAACTGGATGTTGTGCGCCTGGGCCGACTGCTCCTGGGCCGACAGGTGCGCCGTGTAGCGGTACAGCTCCAGCGTGGACATGGACATGGCCGGCAGCACAGCCGCGGCGATGACGCCGGCATGCAGCGAGCTCTGCCAGTCGAGCTTGTCCAGCTTCTGCTCGCTGACGACCACCTCGCCAACCGAGCCGGTGGCCGTTGCAGCGCCGGCATTCCAAACCGTGCGCTTGACGGTCTGCAGGTGCCACAGCCCCTGGCCGTCAACATCGACGTTGTCGGCCTCGGTCCGAGACATCAGCCGCCCCTCGGCATCGAACTCGTAGATGCGTACATCCTCCAGCTCGCCGCCGGTGCCCACGCGGCCGACCTTGACCGAGTAGCTGCGCTACTGGCCGTCAATCTTCTGATGGTCTTTCAGCCAGGCGCCGCGCTTGGCCGGGCTGGCGTCATGGCTGAAACTGGCGCGCATGTCGTCGCCCGAGCGCTCGAACTGAGGCGCGACATAGTCGCCGACGACGAAGGTCAGCACGGCAAACACGGCCGCCAGGCCCGCCAGCAGCGTGAGCGCGCGCGCGGGGCCCAGGCCACCGGTGCGCAAGATGGTGAACTCACTGCTCTGCGCCAGGCGGGCCAGCGCGACGATGGCGCCGATTAGCACAGCGATGGGGAAAAGGTCGTAGAAGTGGCCCGGCAGCTCCATGACCGCCAGCGCCGCAGCCTTGCCGCTTCCAGCGCCGATTCGCGCCATGCGCTCCAGCTCGTCGACGAAGTCAAAGAAGAAGAACAACGACAGGAAGGCCAGCGCGACCAGCACAACGGAGCCGACGATGTCCTTGTAGAGCAGGCGGCGGACGGTCCTCATGTTGCGGCTCCCTTGAGGCGGCGGCGCAGGCAGAAGCGGTTGGCGTTGTCGCGCAGCCAGATGACCGCCAACGCCAGGAAGAGGGCGCTGCCGTGCACGGCCACCAGTGCCCGCGGCAGCCCCATGCGGCCATTGCCGACCCAGGACTGCGACAGATTGATGAGGTTGAAGTAGACGATGAAGGCCAGCAGCGCGAACAGCAGGTTCCAGTTGCCAGCACGGCGCGGGTTGGATGCGGACAGGCCCACACCCAGCAGCGCCATGTTGATGCCACCCAGGATCATGCCCAGCCGCCAGGCCAGCTCGCCCTGGTTCTTGGCCGTGGGCGCGCGCAGCAGGTCCAGCGTTGGCATCGCCTTGGGCGGCAACTGGTTGGCGTTGGCCAGCGCCTGGGTGTCGGTCAGCACCTTGTACTGCTCAAAGCGCGCCAAGCTCTTCTCGCCGGTCTTTTGCTGGGTCTCGTTGCGCTGGCCGTGGTCCAGCACCAGGAAGCGGTCGTCGCCCTCCATCTCCAGGCGGCCGCGGGAAGACGTCGTCACGGACTCGCGCTCATGCTGGTTGGCGAGTATGAAGACATTGCGCCCGGTGGCGGCGTTGTCGCCGTCGCGCTCGATGAAGAAGACCCGGCTGCCATCGCGCGAGCTCTGGAACTGGCCGGGTGCCACGCGCGACAGGTCGCTGCGCTTCTGGTAGCGGTCACGCAGCTCGGCGCTGTTCTGGTTGCCCCAGGGCCAGACGACCAGCTCCAGAACGATGACGGCCAGCAGGATAGGCCAGGCCATGCGCAGCACCGGCCGCACGAAGTGCGACAGCGGGATGCCGCTGGCAAACCAGATCGTCATCTCCGACTCGCGGTAGAAACGCCCCAGCGTGATGACGACGGCGATGAACAGCGAAAGGATCAGCATGGTTGCCAGGTGGGCGATGGTGGCGTAGCCCATCAGCAGCACCACGTCCTGCGGTGCCACGTTGCCGCCGGCGGCCTGGCCCAGCGTGCGGATCAGCGTCGACGTGAGCATGATGGTCAGGATGACCACGAGCGTGACGCCGAAGCTCTTGGCCAGCTCGGACCGCGTCGATGAATCGAATAACATCAAATCACTCTATCTACTTCTGGTCATTATGGACTTCAAGATTCAAACCGCAGAGCTCGATGCGCTTGCGGGCGTGGGCGCTGACGCCCTGGTCGTCGTGCTCGGCGGCGAGGCGCTGCCCCAGGGTCTGGATGCCGTTGTTTCCAAGCACGCGCAGGCCGCGATCAAGCTGGGTGACTTCGCGCTCAAGGCCGGCCAGGCGCTGACGCTGACGCATGCCGACGGCATCAAGGCCCCGCGCCTGGTGCTCGCCGCCAGCGGCAAGACCACACTGGCCGCCGCGCGTGCCGCATTGGCCGCGGGCCTGGCGCAGATCAAATCGCGTGGTGCCGTCAGCGCCGCCGTGGCCTTCGCCGGTTTCGGTGAAGACCTGGCCGAGGCATTGGCCGAGCAGACCGCACTGGCCGGCTCGGAAGCCGTTTACGTCTACCGTCACACCAAACCCAGCGCACCGGCCGCGCCCAAGCTCGCCAAGCTGGCGCTGCTGACGGCCAAGGCCGGCCAGAAGGCTGCCAAGGCCGGCATGGCGCGTGGCGAGGCCATCGCCGCCGGTGTCGAGCTGGCCCGCGAGTGCGCCAATCGTCCGGCCAACTACGCCACGCCGACCTATCTCGGCGAGGTCGTGCAAGGCCTGGGCAAGACGCATGGCCTCAAGGTCGAGGTGCTGGACAGGAAGGCCGTCGAGAAGCTGGGCATGGGCAGCTTCCTGTCCGTGGCGCAGGGCTCGGATGAGCCGCTGCGCTTCATCGTCGCCCGCTACGAGGGTGCGGCCAAGGCGGTGGCGCCGGTCGTGCTGGTGGGCAAGGGCATCACCTTCGACACCGGCGGCATCTCGCTGAAGCCAGGTGCCGAGATGGACGAGATGAAGTTCGACATGGGCGGCGCGGCCAGCGTCATCGGCACGCTGCGCGCGGTCGCCGAGCTCAAGCCCAAGCTCAACCTCGTCATGATCGTTGCTGCCTGCGAGAACATGCCCAGCGGCCACGCGGTCAAGCCGGGTGACGTGGTCACGTCGATGTCCGGGCAGACCATTGAGATCCTGAACACCGACGCCGAAGGCCGCCTCATCCTCTGCGATGCGCTGACCTATGCCGAGCGCTTCAAGCCGGCCGTCGTCGTCGACGTGGCCACGCTGACCGGTGCTTGCGTCATCGCGCTGGGCGGCGTGCGCAGCGGCATGTATGCCAGCGACGACGAATTGGCTGCTTCGCTGACGGCCGCCGGCGATGCGGCGCTGGACCCTTGCTGGCGCATGCCGCTGGACGACGACTATGCCGACGGCCTGAAGAGCAACTTCGCCGACGTGGCCAACATCGCCGGCCGCGCGGGCGGCTCCATCACGGCGGCCAAGTTCCTGCAGCGTTTTGCCGGCAAGTACCGCTGGGGCCACCTCGACATCGCCGGCACGGCCTGGAAGGGCGGCGCCGCCAAGGGCTCGACCGGTCGGCCGGTGGGCTTGCTGACGCACTTTGTTTTGAGCCACGCCAAGTAAGTGCCCGTTCAGGTCAGCTTCTACAGCGACGCGGCCGACCCGCTGCAGTACGCCTGCCGGTTGATCCGTCGCGCGCTCGCGTCGGGCAAGCCGGTGGGTGTCTGCGTGCCGGCGGCCGAGGCCTCACGGCTGGATGCGCTGCTGTGGAGCTTCGAGGCGACCGAGTTCATCCCGCACCGGCGTTGGGATGGCGTGACGCCGCCCGCGCCGGGTGAAGTGCTGCTGGTCGACGACGCGGCCTGCCTGCCGCATCGGGGCCTGCTGCTCAATCTCGGGCCGGACATGCCGTCCGGTGCGCTTGAATTCGAGCGCGTGCTCGAGGTCATCGGCAGCGAGCCCGCGCGCGTTCAGGCAGGGCGCGCGCGATACCGCGTCTATCAGCAGGCCGGCGCCAGGCTGGACCACTTTTCAGCGGCGGGTTGACAACGTTGCGTCCACGCTTTCCCGAATGAGAGCCCCCCGGATTTGGGGTATGTTCAATTGGTTGAAAAATCAACAGTTCTAGTTGTCTGTTTGTTCCTCTCAATTCAAACCGGAGTTGATCCATGCAAGTCAAGTTGAATGTGGTGGTGGGTGCAGTGGCAGCACTGCTCAGCGGTGCCGCAATGTCCCAGGACATGGTCGTCAAGATCGGTCACGTCGGCCCCACCAGCGGCCAGATCGCCCACCTGGGCAAGGACAATGAGCTGGGCGCCCGCCTGGCCATCGAAGACTTGAACGCCAAGGGCGTCACGATCGGCGGCAAGAAGGTCAAGTTCGAGCTGCTGGCCGAAGACGATGCCGGTGATCCGAAGCAGGGCACGGCCGCTGCGCAGAAGCTGGTCGACGCCAAGGTCAACGGCGTGGTGGGCCACCTGAACTCGGGCACCTCCATCCCGGCCTCCAAGGTCTACAGCGACGCTGGCATCCCGCAGATCTCCCCGTCTGCTACCAACCCCAAGTTCACCCGCAACGGCTACAAGACGACGTTCCGCGTCGTGGCTGACGACGTGCACCTGGGCGGCACGCTGGGCAAGTATTCGGTCACGCAGCTCAAGGGCAAGTCCATCGCCGTCATCGATGACCGCACGGCCTACGGCCAGGGCGTCGCGGACGAGTTCGAAAAGGGCGTCAAGGGCGCGGGCGGCAAGGTCGTCGGCCGTGAGTTCACCAACGACAAGGCCACGGACTTCACCGCCATCCTGACCTCCTTGAAGGGCAAGAAGCCCGACGTCGTCTTCTTCGGCGGCATGGACGCCGTGGCCGGCCCGATGCTGCGCCAGATGAAGCAGCTGGGCATTGAAGCCAAGTTCATGGGCGGCGACGGCATCTGCACGGGCGAACTGCCCAAGCTGGCCGCCGGCACCATGGGTGACGGCCAGGTCGTCTGCGCCGAGGCTGGCGGCGTCGAAGGCGAAGCCAAGAAGTCCATGGACGACTTCAAGGCCAAGTTCAAGGCCAAGTTCAACGTCGACGTGCAAATCTATGCACCGTACGTCTACGACGCCGTCAACGTTCTGGCAGCTGCCATGGTCAAGGCCAACTCGGCAGAGCCCGCCAAGTACCTGCCCGTGCTGGCCAAGACCGCCGGCTATAAGGGTGTGACCGGCACCATCGCCTTCGACGAAAAGGGCGACATCAAGAACGGCTCGCTGACGCTCTACACCTACAAGGGTGGTGCTCGCGAGCAGATCGCCGTCGTGCGCTGATCGTCTCCCTCTGAGTGCAACGCCCGCCAGCCGGCGGGCGTTTTTACTTACAGCGAACCCGCCATTGGCGGGTTCGCTGCTTTCGGTAAACCAGAAATCGAAGTAGTCATTTGATTGGACGACAAATGAATGCGACTTGCGACAGGTCGGCTGCATAAATAGCGGCCGAGATATGCCGCGTGATATTCGCGCGGTCGCGATTCTTTGTGTCAACTGCGCCCTACCGGCATTGAAAAACAGCCTTCGTGGGTTTTCAAAGGAACGCCCGTGAGGTTCCGCACGCTTTGCACGCCGGCGTGGCGGGCCTGTCATGGTGCTGTCGCCGGCTTTCGGGTCTACTGCCGCCGGTCGTGAAAATGACCGTCTCGACGGCTCCTGCGGCGGTGGGCGGGCGAGGCGGATTCAAGGGGCAGGCCCCCTCTAAACGGGGGGCTTTCAAGCCCAGGGGCCGGAGGCATGATGCCGGCGCGGTCAAGGTCGGGTTGCGGGTGCTCGTCGCGGCGTCAAGTCCGGGGCATTCAGGCTCGACCACCGGTCTCCGAAACAGTCCATCGTTTGAGGACTTGCGGATGACCGGCGAAGCAACAGGCGGCATCTGCGCCAGGATGAATGAAATATCGATTTGATTCGAATTTCGTTGATCGGAATGCAAATACGGATGACGCCAGGCGGAAGTGATCGGGGACGCAAATGATTCGAATATTCAACCATTACCTGCACAAGCAGACCCTGCTACAGGTCTTCTTTGACCTTGGCCTGATTGTTTTCGCCGTCATCGCGGTGGTGTTGAGCCAAGGAGAGGCGGCCCAGACGGTGCTTCCGTTCGCTGCCTCGCATGGCCTGTCGCTGGCCGGCTGCATGTTCGTGATCAATTCGGCTACGGGCTTCTACCAGCACGTCCACAACCGCTCTGTCACCGAATCCTGCGCACGCGCGCTGTTCGGCCTGCTGTTCGGCTTGCCGCTGGCCTACGCCATCTTCAGCCTGGTGCCTTCCAACACCAGCCATCGCGACATGCTGACGCTGGTGGCCATGGCTGCCGTCGCGGCCGTCATGGTGCACCGGGTCTACGCCGCTCATTCCGGTACCCAGGCCCGCATGCGCAGCCGCATCCTGATCTTCGGTACCGGAGCGGCCGCGCGCACCGTGGGCAACACGCTGCGTGCCTCCGACCCGCATGCCCAGATCGTCGGCTTCTACGCGGGGCCGAATGAGGAACAGCACGAGGTGCCGCACGGCGAAATCATCAATGACGGTGCCAACCTGACCGAAGCAGCGCTGAAGCTCAACGTGGATGAAATCGTCGTCGCATTGAGCGAGCGCCGAGGCGGCAGCATGCCGCTGCGCCAGTTGCTGGACTGCAAGTTGTCCGGTGTGCGGGTTGTCGACATCGCCACCCATTTCGAGAAGACGCTCGCGCAGATCAACATCAAGCATGTCAACGCCGGCTGGCTGGTATTTGGCGATGGCTTCAGCCAGGGCATGGTGCGTGCTGCCATCAAGCGCGTCTGCGACTTGGTGTTTGCGGCACTGATCCTGGCTGTGTCTTGGCCCGTCATGCTTGTCACGGCGTTGCTGATCCGCCTCGAGTCCCGCGGTCCGGTGCTGTATCGCCAGGAGCGCATTGGCTTGAACGGTGTGCCCTTCAAGGTCATCAAGTTCCGCAGCATGCGAACCGATGCCGAGAAGGATGGCAAGCCGCGCTGGGCGACCAAGAACGATGATCGCGTGACCCGTGTCGGCCGCTTCATCCGCAAGGTGCGCATCGACGAGTTGCCGCAGCTCTTCAACGTGCTGTGGGGCGAGATGAGCATGGTCGGCCCGCGCCCCGAGCGGCAGTTCTTCGTCGACGAATTGATCAGCAAGATTCCCTACTACTCGGTGCGCCACAGCGTGAAGCCGGGCGTGACCGGTTGGGCGCAGGTGCGCTACGAGTACGGTTCGACGATCGAGGACTCGGTCGAGAAGCTGCAGTACGACCTGTACTACGTGAAGAACCACTCGCTCTTCCTGGATCTGCTGATCATGCTGGAGACCGTGGCCGTCGTGTTGACCGGCAAGGGCGCGCGCTGAGCCTCGCTCGGCGTAAGCGCCGATGCCCGAGGCCCGCGGGGCATGCTTGAATCTCGCATGTCTCTGCCTGATTTGGACTCCGCTCCAGGCGCCTTGATCGAGGCGCTCGCGCCCCTCGCGTCCCTGAGCAGCCTTGGCGATCTGATCTGCTGCGTGGCCTACGGGCTGTTCGCGCTGTATTTCACGCAGCGGTTGCTGCGTGGCAGTCTGCCCGTCACCGGGCTGGCGCTGGTGTTCCTCGCGGCGCTGGCGATGAGTGCGCTCTGGTCGGGCATCGCCCTGGTCGACAGCCTGCGGCATTGGTCTGATCGACTGCCGACCTGGATCGTCCCCAGCCTGGATTTGCTGCGCTTCGGCCTGTGGATTGCCTTCATGCTGCTGCTGCTTCCGCCGCCCCGCGGCGGCGGCGACTTGGGTTGGGTTCGCCCGCTGGCGGTGGGCATCGTGCTGATCCGGTTCGGCCTGATCGTGGCTGGCGAGCGACTGGCTGCCGATGCGCTCAGCCGGCCGCTGGCCTTTGCATCGCTGGCGCTCGCCGTGCTGGGCCTGGTGCTTGTCGAGCAGATGCTGCGCAACGCGACGGCAGACGCGCGCTGGAATGCAAAGCCCGTCTGCCTGGGGCTGGGCGCCATCTTCGTGTTCGACCTTTTCATCGGTTCGCAGGCGGCGCTGTTCCAGCGCTTTGACGGTGATGCGGTGAGCGTGAGGTCGCTGGTGCATGCCGCGGCTGTGCCGCTGCTGTACGTGGCTTCGCGTCGGCATGAGGACTGGCTGGGCAAGCTGCATGTGTCGCGTGCTGCAGTTTTCCATTCGGCAACGCTGCTGTTGGTGGGGGCTTATCTGCTGGTGGTGGCCGCGGTGGGTTACTACGTGCGCTACACCGGCGGGCAGTGGGGGCGGGCGCTGTCCGTGGCGCTGGTGTTCGTTGCACTCGTGGCGCTGGCACTGCTGGTCGCCTCGGGCTCGATGCGGGCCCGCCTGCGCGTCTACATCAGCAAGAACTTCTTCAGCTACCGCTACGACTACCGGGAGGAGTGGCTGCGCTTCACGCAACTGCTGTCCAGCAGCGCCGAGCCGCAGCACACCGCAGAGACCGTCGTGCGTGCGCTGGCCAATCTGGTCGAAAGCCCCAGCGGCATGCTGTGGCTGCAGCGCGCGGCCGATGCTGATTTCGTCCAGACGGCGCGCTGGAACCTGCCGATGCATGCGAACGCTGAGGCCCGCGATGGTGCGCTCGCAGCGTTCTGGCGTGAGCGCGCCTGGATCATCGATGTGCAGGAGTGGCGCGAGCGGCGCGAGGCTTATCCCGGACTTGAACTGCCCGAGTGGGTCGTGAACGAACCGCGCTGCTGGTTGCTCGTGCCCTTGCTGGTGCGCGAGGCGCTGATCGGCTTTGCCGTGCTGGGTCGCCCGCGAGCGGTGGTCGAGTTGAACTGGGAGGTGCGCGACTTGCTGCGCACCGCGGCGAGCCAGGCCTCCGGCTATCTGGACCAGGCCCAAGCCACCGAGGCCTTGCTGGAGGCGCGCAAGTTCGACGCCTTCAACCGCATGTCCGCCTTCGTCGTTCACGATCTGAAGAACATCGTCACCCAGCTGTCGCTGATGATGAAGAACGCCAAGCGCTTGCGCGACAACCCCGAGTTCCAGCAAGACATGCTGGACACGGTCGAGAACTCGCTCGAGAAGATGCGCCAGTTGATGCTGCAGCTGCGCGAGGGAGACAAGCCCCATGGCGTGACCAGCGGCGTCGACCTGGAGCAGATCGCCAGGCGGCTGGCGGCTGCGGCGGCCAGCAAGGGCCGGCAACTGGAACTCGAGCTGCAGTCAGGCGTCAGCACACGCGGCCATGTGGAGCGTGTCGAGCGTGTGCTGGGCCATGTCGTGCAGAACGCATTCGATGCGACCCCGGCCGATGGTCGCGTCTGCCTGATGCTGGACGCCGAGGGCAGCCAGGCCCGCATTCGGGTGCAGGACAGCGGCTGTGGCATGAGCCAGGATTTCATACAGAATCGGCTCTTCAAGCCGTTCCAGACCACCAAGGCCAGCGGCATGGGCATAGGCGCCCACGAGAGCTATCAATACGTGCAGGAACTGGGAGGCAAAATCAGCGTGCAGAGTGAATTGAACCGGGGCACCACAGTGACCCTTCTGCTGCCCTTGTTCCACGCGCAGGCCCACGCGCCGCTTGCTGCGCTCGAGGCCCGATGAGCACGCCCCGTCACGCACCGCTGCTCATCGTCGAGGACGACCTGGCGCTGCAGAAGCAGCTCAAGTGGTCGCTGGATCGCTTCGAGTCTGTGCTGGCCGACGATGTCGCCAGTGCGGTGCTGCAGTTCCGTCGCAACAGCCCCGCCGTTGTCACGATGGATCTCGGCCTGCCGCCGGACCGGGACTCGGTCTCCGAGGGCTTCAAATGCCTGGAGAAACTGCTGGAACTCGACCCGGCCGTGAAGGTCATCGTGTTGACGGGACAGAACGACCAGGACAACGCATTGCGCGCCATCCGCATGGGCGCGTACGACTTCCTGGCCAAGCCTGTCGATCCCGATGTGCTGAGCCTGACCGTCGAGCGCGCCTACCGTCTGTATGAGCTGCAGCAGGAGAACCGCCGCCTGCAGATGCAGCAGAGCAGCGACGTGTTCTCTGGCCTCGTCACACGCGACCCGGGCATGCAGCGCGTCTGCCGCATGATCGAGAAGGTCGCGCCCAGTGATGCGACGGTGCTGCTGCTCGGTGAGAGTGGCACCGGCAAGGAGGTGCTGGCCCAGGGCCTGCACGACGCTTCCAAGCGCAAGGGCCGGTTCGTCGCCATCAACTGCGCCGCCATTCCCGAGACGCTGCTGGAGAGCGAACTCTTCGGCTACGAAAAGGGCGCCTTCACTGGCGCGACCAAGTCCACGCTGGGCAAGATCGAAACCGCCAACGGCGGCACGCTGATGCTTGACGAGATCGGCGACCTGCCGATGCCGCTGCAGGCCAAGCTGCTGCGCTTCCTGCAGGAGCGGGTCATCGAGCGCGTCGGTGGACGCCAGGAGATTCCCATCGACGTGCGCGTCGTCGGTGCAACTCACCAGGACCTCAAGGCGCGCATCGTCGATGGCCGCTTCCGCGAAGACCTGTACTACCGTCTCGCCGAGATCGTCGTCGAGATTCCGCCGTTGCGTGACCGTGTCGGCGACCCCGTGCTGCTGGCGCATGCCTTCGCGCGCCGCTTCGCGACCGAGATGCGGCGCCCGGTGCCGACGCTGGGCGACGACGCCGTGCGCGCGCTCGAAGGCCATCGCTGGCCGGGCAATGTGCGGGAACTGCAGAACATCCTCAAGCGCGCAGTCATCATGGCCGAGGAGGACCGCATCACGGCAGCCGACCTCGGCCTGCGCGCCGCGACGGCGCCTGCCGACGACGTCGCGACGCTGGACCTGCGCACCGTGCGCGAGAACGCCGAGCGCCAGGCCCTCATCACGGCGCTGGCGCGGACCGACGGCAACATCGTCCGAGCGGCAGAACTGCTCGGCATCAGCCGCCCGACCCTTTACGACATGATGAACCGGTTGCAGATCAAATGAAGCAGAAGAAGCAAGGCATGAACCGAGTCAAGGCACGATCCGGGCTGGCGCTCGCGTTGTTGGCGACGGCCCTGGTTACGGGGTGTTTTGACCCCAGCCCGGAGCAATACATCAAGACCGGCAAGGCCAGGCTGGAGAAGAGCGACGCCCGCGGCGCGGCGATCGAATTCAAGAATGCCTTGCAGAAGGATCCCTCCGTCGTCGAGGCGCGTTTCCTGCTGGCATCGGCGCTGTTGAAGCTGGGCGATGCGGTCGGTGCGGCAGTCGAACTCGAGAAGGTCGAAAAAGCGGGCTACGACAACAACCTCGTGGCGCCGGTGATGGCGCGCGCATTGATGCAGCAGGGCAAGAGCGATGCGCTTTTGGCGAAGTACAAGGACACGGTGCTGACGCAGCCTGCGGCGATGGCCGAACTGCAGGTCATCCTGGGGCGAGTCCACTTGGCTGCCAATCGGCTGGAAGACGCCAAGGTGGCGGGCAAGAAAGCGCTCGAAGCAGCACCGGAATCGCTGGAGGCCCAGCAACTGCAAGTGCGCATCACGGCTGCTGGTGGCGGGCTGCCTGCCGCGCTGGAGCAAACACGCGCGCTCATCGCCAAGCTCCCGAATGAGCATTCCAACTGGCTGATGCTCGGCGACCTGCAACTGGCGGGTGGTGACCCCAAGCAGGCGCGTCAGAGCTACGAGGAGGCGATCAAGCGCAAGGACAAGGACGTCCAGCCGTACTTCAGCCTCATGCCGCTGCTGCTGCTCGGCGGCGACCTGCCGGCTGCGGCGAGCAACTTGGCGGCCGTCTAGAAGATCGACGCCAAGCACCCGCTCACGCTGTATTTCAAGGCCTGGCTCAAGATGGAGCAGGGCGACTTGAAAACATCGCTGGAGATCGCGCAGGGGCTGTTGAAACTTGCGCCGGACAACGTGGATGTGCTGTATCTCAGCGGCACGATCGAAGCGCGTCGCAATTCGTTGGAGCGGGCTGCCGACTACCTCGCCAAGGCGGTCAGCGTGGCGCCCAACCAGATGCGTCCGCGCCTGCTGCTGGCAAACACCCAGTTGCGCCGGGGTGAAGCGGCCAGGACGCTGGTGACCTTGCAGCCGCTGCTGAAGCGTGAGAAACCCCCGGCCGAGGCCTTCGTGCTGGCTGCCACGGCGACCGCGCGCGTGGGCGACGCTCCCGATAAGGTGGAGAAGTTGCTGGAGCGAGCCCTGGAAATCGACCCCACTCATGTGCAGGGTCGTGTTGACCTTGCCCGGGTCAGGATAGACAAGGGGGATGTCGCAACTGGACTGCGCGAGCTGCGGGATGCGTCCAAGGCGACGCAGGATCTGTCGCCAGATGTGGCGCTGGTTGATGCGCTGACGCGCCGTAAACGCTATGACGAGGCGCTCGAGGCGCTCAAGGTGTTGGAGGCCAAGCCTGATGGCAAGGTGATCGCCGACATGCAGCGCGGCCGGATCGAGCTGGAGCGCAACAACATCCCGCAGGCCCGTGAAGCCTTTGATGCCGTCCTGAAGGAAAACGCCACCCACGTCCCGGCCATTGCCGCATTGGCGACGCTGGACCTTGGCGACAAGCAGCCTGACAAGGCGCAGGCACGGTTCCAGAGCGTGCTCGACAAAGAGCCTGGCAATGCCGTGGCGCGCTCCGCTCTGCTTCGTTTGAACGTCGACCGTGGCGTGTCGAATGACGAATTGATCGCCATGGCCCAGAAGGCGGTCAAGGCAGCGCCCAACTCGCGTGAATTGCGTGTCGACATGATCCGGTTGACGCTGGCCAAGCCGGACCCCAAGCAAGCCGCGGAGGCCGCGCAGGAGGCCCTGAACCTGCTCGGCGAAGACCCGGAACTGCTCGCGTTGCTCGGTCAGGCCCAACTGGCCAGTGACGAGGTCAATCTGGCGGTCAACAACTTCACCCGGTTGGTGTCGATGCGGCCTGCCTTGCCACAGCCCTACCTGCTTCTCGCGAGCGCGCACAAGAAGCGGGGTGACTTCAGCCAATCCATACAGGCACTGAAGCGCGGCATCGAGGCCGCGCCTGACTACGCGCCGCTCTACCAGACGCTGGCGGGCCTGCAGACGGCCAATGGCCAATACACGCAGGCGATACAGACGGCCAAGCAATGGCAGGCGCGCGACAAGAGCGGCTGGATCGGCTATCTGCTTGAGGGCGACGTGCTGCTTCGAGAGGACCGCCTGGCCGACGCGGCAGAAGCCTATCGGAACGGGGTTGGTAAGAATGCTGCGCCGGTGCTGGCGATACGGCTGCATCAGACCCTGAGGAGGGCCGGCAAAGCCGATGCGGCAGCCGCATTCGAGGCTAAGCGTCTGGCCGACAACCCGAAGGATCTGTACTTCATCAACTATCTGGCGGAAGCCGCTATGCAGGACGGTCAGTACAAGGTCGCCGAACCTAGGTTCCGCCGGGCGCTGGAACTGGACCCCAACAACCCGGCCATCCTGAACAACCTGGCCTGGGTGTCAGGCAAACAGAACAACGACAAGGCAGGTCTGGAATTCTCGAATCGCGCGGTTGCGCTGGCGCCGAAGCGGCCGGAGTTCTTTGATACGCAGGCTGAGCTTCAAGCCAAGCTGGGTGACCTGGACGCGGCCATCAAGACGCAGCGCCAGGCCTTGGCGCTGTCGCCCGACGTCCACGTTCATCGCCTTCATCTGGCCGCCTTCCTCCTGAAGGCAGGCAAGAAGGACGAAGCCAAGGAGGAGCTGACGCGACTCGCGCAGTTGGGTGGTGACAACCCCCTGCAGGCCGAAGTCCGGCGCATGCAGGCGTCGCTCTGAGGGCGCGTGAATGCTGCATGTCTTCCAGCTCGGTCGGCATGTTAGGGTTGACGCTTCCAGGTAGCCACGGTCTCAGATCCCTTCACGGAAGCTAACGATGAGTCGATTCCGGCCGTCCCATTGGAGAAAGAAGCTTCATCAAACTGTGCGCCGCGTGCTCGCGGCGATGCCGCGAGAGACGCGCTTTCGCGTCTACCGGTCGATGATCGACTGCGACCCCGAGCCTGACCCGCGCCTGGAGCTCAAGGTCGCGGCGACCCAGCAGGAGCTCGAGGATTGCTTTCGCATCCTTCACGACGCCTACGTGGCCAGCGGCTTCATGAAGCCGTCCCCGTCTGGCCTGCGCGTCACCATGTACCACGCGTTGCCGTCAACGACGACGCTGTGCGCCAAGTACGACGGTCGGGTTGTTGGCACCATGTCGATGATCCGTGAGGGCGTGTTCGGCTTTCCGCTGCAGTCGGTCTTCGATCTCAGCGACGTTCGCGCGAAGCAGGGGCAGATCGCTGAGATCTCGGCGCTGGCCGTCCACCCGGACTTTCGCAAGACTGGCGGCGCCATCCTCTTTCCGTTGATGAAGTTCATGTATCAGTACTGCACGGAGTACTTCGATACGCGCCACCTCGTCATCGCGGTCAATCCGGACAAGATCGAGCTCTACGAATCGCTGCTCTTTTTCGAGCGGTTGCAGGAGACGGTCGTGGACAGCTACGACTTTGCCAACGGTGCCCCCGCAGTAGGAGCGACGCTGGATCTACCGGTGGCCAAGGAGCTCTTCCGCCGCGTGTACGGCCAGCGCAAGGATCGCAAGAACCTCCACAAATACTTCGTGACGCTGCAGCTGCCCCACATCAAGCTGCCCAAGCGGCGCTATTTCACGACCAATGACCCGGTGCTGACGCCGCCCATCCTGGACTATTTCTTCAACCAGCGCAGCAGCGTCTTCGCCGAGCTGGACGATCGCGGCAAGGCGTTGCTCTGGTCCATCTACGACCAGCCAGAGTTCCGCGCTGTGCTGCCGCTGTTGAGCGGGACCGACACACGCTTCCATCCGACCCGGCGCCATCAGCGGTTTTCACTGCGCTGCCCGGCCGAGTTGCGTTTCCCCGCGGGGGACGGGGGCCGTTCCATCGTCATGACGGTCATCGAAATCTCGCTGTCCGGCTTCCAGGCGCAATCTGCGCTGGGAATCCCGGTCGGCACCAAGGGTCTGGTGCATGTTGAACTGGGCACGCATGAGCGCACGACGCTGGAAGCCACGGTCGTTCGCCAGCATCACAGCGACACGGGCGAGTTCTATGGCTTTCGACTCACCGAGGTGGACGATGCCTGGCGTCGCTGCGTCGGCGCACTTGAGACTGAACATGTCGCAGGCGATCTGTGAAGCTTGATCGCCGGTGCTTGTTGGCCGCGGCGGCCCTGCTGCCCTGTGTCGGTGCTTCAGCCGACTCGCTGCCTGACCTCGTTGCGCGCGCCAAGCGTTCAGTGGTTCTGGTCGGCAGCTATGGATTGATGGATAGCCCGCGCTTCGGCTTCCGCGGCACCGGCTTCGTCGTCGGCGACGGGCGCCACGTCATCACCAACGCCCACGTGATCCCACCGGAGGTGCCGGGTCGCGTCGACCGGGGCATTGCCATCCAGGTCTGGACGCCCGAGTCCCAGTGGCTGGTGCGAGAAGCCAAACTGGTGTCCATTGACACGCCGCGCGATCTGGCGCTGCTGAGCTTTGACGGCCCTGCGGTTCCTGCGCTGCGACTCGCGGCCGAGGAGGCGCGTGAAGGCACTGCCATCGCGCTGATCGGCTTTCCGATCGGTGGTTCATTGGGCTATTCCCACGTGACGCACCGGGGGATCGTGTCAGCGCGCACGGCCATCGTGCCGCCCGCCAATGGCCCCCAGGGATTGAGTGAGAGGGCGGTGCGGCAACTGCGCCAGGGTGCCTTTGAGGTCATCCAGCTCGACGCGACAGCGTATCCCGGCAACAGCGGCGGCCCGGTGCTGGATGTGGACTCCGGCGACGTTGTTGGCGTGGTCAGCATGGTGCTGGTCAAGGGCACCCGCGAGTCGGCGTTGAGTGCGCCCAGCGGCATCAGTTACGCCATCCCGGTACGGGATGTCGCAGCGTTGCTCGCCAGTCCGGCATCGTCTTAGTTAAGCGCGCCGGGCCGGGCTTGTGCCGAGCGCTGCCGCGCGCGGACAGCGGCTGCGGCAGCTCTGGCAGTTTGATGCGACGCCTTGCAGGGGCGGGGCGGTCAAGTCATGCGTGATAGGCACGCCGGACGGTCAATCCAATTCCCCGCGGGCCAAGCCATCATCTGCGTCGCTTATCCGTGTGTTGCCCCTGGATGGTCAGCGTGCAAAGGTCCAAAAAAAAAGAGCCCCGAAGGGCTCTCTGTTTTGTTGCCAGTTTCCTGGCATCAGGCTGATCAGCCCTTCTTCACGCGGCGGTAGCCGGCGAAACCCAGGCCCAGCATCGAGATGCCGACCAGGGCCAGCGAACCCGGCTCGGGCAGGCTGGTAACGATCACGTTGCTGGACTGGTTGATCGTCAGGCTGTACGTGTTGCCAGCGACGAAGTTCAGCTTCTGCAGGGACGTCACTTGGCCCAGGAAGGACTTGTCGACGTTGACGGTGCCCGAACCATTCGACGAGTTGATCGAGTCCGACAGATTGAACTCATCCGGCTGGTACGTGTACGAGCTGGCGGTGCCGGTCAGGCCCGAGCAAGCAGAGGCTGCACCGTTCGTGCAACGGATGGTCACGTTCCAACCCATGCCGCCAGTGGCGGTAGCGGACTCTTGCGCGCCGGAAGCAACTTGCAGGCGGAAGTAAGCGTCACCGATGGCCGACAGGTAGCCGGCAAAGCTCGTGCCCACCGTGAAATTGGACGTCAGCGTCGCGGTGTTCAGCAGCGTGGCGCTGGAGCCGCCGGTGTTCGTCGGGTTCACAGCAGCTGCGTCCGAACGGGTGATGCCCTTGATGGCGCCACCGATGGCCGTGCCCTGAATGTAAACGTCGCCGAGGGCGTAGTTAGCCGAAGGCGGGGGCGCAACGTGAGTGACCGTGTTGTTTTCGTAGTTGCCGCCGTACAGGGAGCCTGCCACGGTGCCGCAGCTGGGGCCAGCGCAGACAGCGGTTGCGTCCAGCGTCACGCCAACGCCGGTCTTCAGGTCAGAGCTGCTGACCGAGACGCCGTTGTAGTCAGCACCGGCTGCGCCACGACGCAGTTCGTTGGCGATCACGATGCTGCTGTTCGGGTCAGTGGGGCCGGGGGTGAACGGCGTGCCGGTGGACGTGCTCGCCAGGAACAGCGAGCTGATGTTCAGGTCGGACATGGCCAGGGCGCCGGCATGCACCGGTGCGGAAGCGATCGAGGCCAGAGCGAAGCCGATGGCGGCGATCAGCTTGGTGTGCTTGAGTTGCATAGAAATCTCCAGGAAGAAGTTCGGCTAGACGGAGCAACTAAAGCACCTAGCGTGCCAGGTGTGCCGGATTGCGGGTAAGTTGTTGTCCCGCATGGGTTTTCTTTGGTGTTGCCGGCGGCCTGGCGGGCCGGGTGCGTGGGTGGTGTAAAGAAGGCCGACACCCGCAACGGGCTTGTTCAGGTGTAGCGGCCCGGCGCGAGCAAGTCGTCCGGGTCGATCGCGGCGCGCAGCCGGCGGATGAACTGCGAAGAGGTGGGGTGGCGTTCCGCATGGGCCCGCATAGAGTCCACGTGCAGGCGATATGGGTAAAAACCCAGGGTCTGGCCTTGTTCGGTCAATCGCGCCAGGCAGCGGTGGGCGGCCTGGCTCGCGTGGGTGTCTTGCAGATCGAAGAGCAGGGGGATGGTGGAGTCGAACAGGCGATCGCCCTGGCTGGTCAGGGTGAAGAGGGGTTCCAGCCCGTGCTCGCGCATGATGGGCCGGGCGAAGTCGACGAAGCGGCGGATGTCCTCGGGCCGCATCGGCACCAATGGTGCGTACCAAAGCAGGCCGCAGCGATCGCGCGAAGGGTCGCGGCCTTTGTCGGGTTGGGCGATCCGATTGCGCCAATACACCAGTGGAAGGGCGGTTTCGTTGGGGCGCCCTTGAACCAGTTCCATTGCGCCGTTCAAGGTGTTGGCGGTGCGTTTGAGTTTCTCGCCCGGTGCGCCGGGCAGGCGCTGCGCAATATTGCTGATCCAGCCGGCGTGTTGTGGTGACAGAAAAAGAAGCCGACTCGCGACGCCACGCAACAGGTTGCGTATTTCCTTTTGCGCCGCCTTGACGACGCTGGCCCGGCCATAAAGCGTGGCAAATCCAGTCCAGGGTGGAATCTGATACTGGCGACCCAGCGTGGCAATCATTTCTGGGAGGATCAGGCCGTCGCTGTCCAAGTGTTCTGCCGCCGGATATGGCGCAGTCATCGCAAGCACGCGGTGGCGGTTCATCAGGTTCAGCCCGCCCACGGTGGCGGGCAGGGTCCGCAGCAGTTCCTGGATGCGTTCGATAGCGGGTTCCAGCAGGGCGTCGTCTGCCAGGTTAAACAGGCAGACTTTGATCATTTCAGGGCGCCTGGCAAGCAGGATGCTCGCACGCGTGACGATGCCGAAACCGCTCTGGGTGAACAGACCGTTGACGTAGGGGCCTATGCCCCATTTGAACAGTCGCGCCAGCTCGTCCGAGCCGGCCTCGCGCAAGGCGCTTTGGTACAGGCTGCCGTCGGCCAGGACGGCCTCCAGGTCGGTGATGGCGCCGAAGTGGTCGGTGTAGGGCGTGATGCCGTAGCCGCGTTCCAGTGCGTTGGACAACAAGCCGACATTCGGGCCTGCGCCGGTCACTGGAACCATGTAGGGGTGGCCGCCGGCGTCCAGGAAGTCGGCCAGCATGCCCTGGGTGACGCCGGGTTCGACCGTGACGACGCCAAGCCGCGCGTCGAAATCGATGATGCGGTTCAGTCGGCTCAGGTCGATCAGTGTGGCGTCCTGGTCGACCGGTAGCGCGCCGCCGTATCCCCAGTTGCTCGCGGTGCTGACGGGGTGCACCTTGGCCTGGTGGGCTTGCGCGATGCGCATCAACTCGGGCAACTGATCTGCCGAAGTGACCTGCAGCACCGCGGAAATTCGCCGCGACGCGGAGCTGGTATCGGCGCCGAGCCGACCTGGAATATCCGTGCCCACCAGCACGGCGGACTTTCCGAGCAGCGCTCGCCACGCGTCGTGCGCGGCCTGCAGAGTAGGCGTCATGGGGTACTCAGGGGTTGCGCAATCTGACTCAGTATTCTCGTTCAGTTGGGGGGTGCCCCAGGGCTGGGGGTGTGGTGGGCTATGGCATCATCCCGAAGCTTCGCTACTGGGTCGGTGCTGGCTGACTTCGTGGCTGCTTTCTTCATCCGGGCAAATGGCTGCCCGCCCCAGACGGGTCACGCCTGCTGACGACCGTGCTGGAACATCAATAGAACAAGGAGTCGCCCGTGGATCAAGTCCTTAGTCTGGCTCGTATCGCCTTGCAGCGATTGCTGGTCATCGGCTCGGTGGCCGCGCTGGGTGCCTGCGCGAGCATCGGAGGTGCGAGCCTGCCGCCGGCGCCCGCCAGCGTGGCGAGCGACGACTACAGCTACATCATCGGCGCCGGCGATAGCCTGAGCATCCAGGTGTGGCGCAATCCGGAGCTGTCCATGGCGGTGCCGGTGCGCCCCGATGGCAAGATCGCCGCGCCGCTGGTCGACGAGATCGTCGTGCAGGGCAAGACCTCGGTGCAGGTGGCGCGCGAGGTCGAGAAGGCACTCGGCAAGTACGTGCGCGACCCCGTGGTGACCGTCATCGTCACTAGCTTCATCGGCCCGTACAGCGAGCAGATCCGTGTGGTGGGCGAAGCGGCCAAGCCGCAGTTCCTGCCCTACAAGCAGAAGATGACGGTGCTGGACGTGATGATCGCCGTGGGCGGCCTGACCGATTTTGCGGCTGGCAACAGCGCGACCATCCTGCGCACGGCCGAAGGCAACAAGCAGTATTCGGTGCGCCTGAAGGACTTGATCAAGCGTGGCGATGTGTCGGCCAACGTCGAGATGCGCCCAGGCGACATCCTGATCATCCCGCAAAGCCTGTTCTAACCGGGGCGGGCGCGTGGTCGCGCCTTCCCGCTGATTGAATTAACCGAGACTGTTCCTGATGGAATTGCTGATTGCCCAGCTGCTGATCATCGTCAGGCGGATGTGGAAGTACCGCTGGGTGGGCCTGATCGTGGCCTGGGTGACCGGGCTGGTCGGTGCCGTGGTGGTGTTCGTGTTGCCGGATCGCTATGAGGCCAGCGCCCGCATCTACGTGGACACTCAGTCCATCCTGAAGCCGCTGATGTCCGGCTTGGCCGTGCAGCCCAACGTGGAGCAGCAGGTGACGATGCTGAGCCGCACGCTGATCAGCCGTCCCAATGTCGAGAAGCTGGTGCGCATGGCCGACCTCGATCTGAAGAACCAGTCCAAGGCGCAGCAGGAAGCCACCATCGAGACGGTGACCACCAACCTGTCCATCCAGAGCAGCGGCCGCGACAACCTCTACATCCTGGGCTACCGGGACAACGACCCTGACACGGCCAAGCGGGTCGTGCAGTCGCTGGTGTCGATCTTCGTCGAATCCAGCCTGGGTGCGACGCGTCAGGGCACGTCGACGGCGACGACCTTCATCAACGAGCAGATCAAGGCCTACGAGACCAAGCTGGAGGAGGCGGAGACTCGGCTCAAGGAATTCCGGCTGAAGAACCTGGCCAACATGTCCGGCGATGGCAAGGATGCCGCAGCCCACCTCGCCGAGTTGAGCGCCCAGATGGAACGCGCGCGGCTGGAATACCGCGAGGCGGTGAATGCACGGGATGCGGCCAAGGCCCAGATGGAGGCCGAAAAGGCCCGCGGTGGCGCGCAGACGACGGTGCAAAGCCTGATACAGGAAGCCAACACCAACATCAGCACGCCCGAGACTGACGCTCGCTTGGCCGACCAGCGCCGCAACCTGGATGCATTGCTGCAGCGCTACACGGACCAGCACCCCGACATCATCGCCACGCGCAAGCTCATCAAGGATCTTGAGGAGCAGAAGAAGCGCGAGATGGCCGAATTGCGCAAGGCAGCGATGAACGTGCCGTCGGCATCGGTCGGGCAGACGTCAGCGGGCAGTGGGGCGATGCAGGAGCTGGTGCGCATCGTGGCGACGACCGAGGTGCAGGTGGCCTCGTTGCGCGCGCGCGTCGACGAGTATTCGGGGCGCTATGCCCAGGCAATGGCCGCGCTGAAGACGGCGCCGCAGATGGAGGCCGAGGCAGCCCAGCTGAACCGCGACTACGCCATCCAGAAGCGCAATTACGAGGAACTGGTGCAGCGCCGCGAACAGGCCTCGCTGTCGGGCGAACTGGATGTGGCTTCCGGCGTTGCCGACTTCCGCGTCATCGACCCGCCGCGCGCCAATCCCAAGCCGGTTGCGCCCAACCGCCTGCTGCTGCTGGCTGGTGCCATGGCTGCGGCGCTTGGGGTCGGCTTCTTCACGACCTTTGCCGCCAGCCAACTGCGCCCGGTCTTCCATGACGCCAACGACCTGCGTGCGCGCGTCGAGTTGCCCATCCTGGGGGTCGTGACCCGCCTCGTCACGGACGCCGACCGCGCGCGTCAGCGTGTGGACCTGATCCGGTTCTCGGCGGGTGCCGGAGGCTTGCTGGCGATGTTTGCCGTCGCATTGACGGTCTTGGCGGTGCAACTGAGCCGGCAGGTGGTTTGACATGACGAGCTTGATCGAACAGGCCGCCCAGCGGCTCGAGCAACTGCGCCAGGCCGGCGTGGTGCTGCCCGGAGACGAGCAGGTCGCGCCCGCCGCCCAGCCCCCTGTGGGGCCGCCTCCGGTCGCTTTAGCGCCGGCCCAGGCCATGCCTCAGGCCCCGGTGGCTGCACCGGTTGCGCAGGAGCCGCCGCGCCCAGTCGGCATTTCCGTGCTGGACGACGGCCACCACCCCTCATCCAAGCGCGTGGAGCTGGACGTTGTGGCGCTGGCCGCCCAGGGTTTCCTGATGCCTCACACGCCGCGCTCGCAGACCGGCGACCAGTACCGCGTCATCAAGCGTCCGCTGATCAAGAACGCCATGGGCAAGGGCGCTGCGACCATCAATCACGCCAACCTGTTGATGGTGACCAGCGCGCTGGCCGGCGAGGGCAAGAGCTTCACGTCGGTCAACCTCGCGTTGAGCATCGCGGCGGAGTTGGACAACACCGTCATGCTGGTGGATGCGGACGTGGCGCGGCCGTCGGTGCTGCGCATGCTTGGCCTGCCCCAGGGGCCGGGCCTGCTGGACGTGCTGGAGGAGCGGGTCGACATGTCCGAGGTGCTGCTGCGCACCAATGTCGAGAAGCTGACCATCCTGCCCAGCGGCACGCCGCATCCTCGTGCGACCGAATTGCTGGCCAGCGACGCGATGAGCAATCTGCTGGACGCGATGGCCAAGCGCTACCCCGACCGCATCATCATCTTCGACTCGCCGCCGCTGCTGCTGACGACCGAGTCCCGCGTGCTGGCCAACCACATGGGCCAGATCATCATCGTTGTCCATGCCGAGAAGACGGCGCAGAGCGCCGTCCAGCAGGCGCTCGCCGCCATCGAGACCTGCCCCGTGAAGATGATGCTGCTGAACCAGGCCAGTCCCAATGCCGCCGGCGGCTACGGCTATGGCTACGGGTATGGCTACGGGTACGGCTACGGCTATGGATATGGCAGCAATGACTCGGCGCAGAGCTGAGCCGCGCTGCCTTGCGTTTGCACTCGCCGCCTGTGCCGTGGCGGCAGCGCAGGCCCAACAAGGCAACGCCGGTGGTTTGACCTTCCTGCCCCGCTTCGGCGTGATGCAGACCTGGACGGACAACCTGCGGCTGGACGATCACAACAAAGATGCGGCCCTCATCACGACGATGTCGCCGGGCTTCGTCGTGACGAGCAACAGCGGCGCTTTGCGCGGCAGTCTGGACTACTCGCTGAACGGCATCGCCTATGTGAAGTCCGACCAGCCCTCCCGCGTGCAGAACGCGTTGTCAGCCAATGCCCAGGCCGAGTTGATCAGCCGCACGCTGTACGTCGACGTGCGAGCCAGCATCGGCCAGCAGAATGCGTCAGCCTTCGGCCAGCAGAGCGCGCCGACGCTGGGGTCGCAGGGCGCTGTGGCCAACTTGGCCAATGCCAACCAGCACGAGACCGGCACGCTGTCCGTGTCGCCCTCGCTGCGGGGCGCGCTGGGCGGGCTGGCCAGCTATGAGCTGCGGGGCGATTTCGCACGCACTGAGGCGCGCGGGACCAGCCTGGGCGATGGGCACAGCAGCGGCGGGTCGCTCAACATCAGCGAGATGAATGCCGGCGTGATGGGCTGGTGGCTTCAGGCCAACGTCCAGCGGGCGCAATCGGCTTCGGCATCGTCCAACCGCAACGACTCGCTCAAGGCCGGGCTGAACTACAGGCCTGACCCGGACTGGACGTTCTCGGCCAATGCGGGCCGCGAGCGCAGTGATTACCTGGGCGGCGGCACCCAGAGCGGCGCCACGGCCGGCGTCACCGCGGACTGGACGCCGACACCGCGCACCCGCCTCGGCAGTAGCTGGCAGCATCACAACTACGGCAACAGCCATGGCCTGACGTTCGATCACCGCATGTCGCGCTCGGTCTGGCGTTTTGCCGACACGCAGAGCGTGCAGGTCGGCAACACCGGTGCCAGCGGCGGCGTGCGCAGCAACTACGACCAGTTCTTCCTGCTGTTCGCGTCGCTTGAGCCCGACCCGGTCAAGCGCGACGCGCTGGTGCGAGCCTATCTGCAGTCGCAGGGCTTGTCGCCGGACGCGCCGTCGGCCAGCGGCTTCCTGTCGACCGGGCCCAGCCGACTGCGCAACCAGTTGCTCAGCCTCACGCTGCAGGGCCAGCGCAGCAGCCTGTCGGCCCAGGTCAGCCGCACGATCACGAGCCGCCTGGGCAGCAATCAGAACCAGGGCGACCTCGCCAACACGGCCCGCATCGAGCAGCGCTCCTATTCGCTCACCGTCAGTCACCAGTTGACGCCGCTGTCCGGCGTCGCGCTGATTGCGTCGCGCCAGGAGACGACGGGCGATTCCGTCAATCAGTCCACGCAACTGACCAGCCTGATCGCCAACTGGAATGCCCGCCTCGGACCACGGCTCAGCGCGCAGCTCGGCGCGCGTCGCAGCCACTTCGACGGTGTCACGCCGTACACCGAGAATTCGGTCTACGCCAACCTGACCCAACAGTTCTGAAATGAAGCCCACCCCCGACTCGCTTCGCGCGCCCCCACAGGCCGTCGCCGCCGGTGGCCCAGCGCGGTGGAGTTACTGACATGTACGAAGCCTTCTACGGTCTGAGCAGCAAGCCCTTCCAGCTCAGCCCCGATCCGAACTTCTACTACGGCAGCAAGCAGCATCGCCGGGCGAAGGCGTATCTGGACTACGGCGTGCTGCGCAACGACGGCTTCATCGTCATCACCGGCGAGATCGGCGCCGGCAAGACCACGCTGCTGCGCGGCTTGCTGGACAGCCTGAACCGCAGCAACGTGGTCATCGGCAACGTCGTGACCACCCAGCTCGACGCCGAGGACACGCTCCGCATGGTGGGCGCGGCCTTCGGCGTGCGCGTCAAGGACGCGCCCAAGTCCGAGCTGCTGATGACGCTGGAGGCTTTTTTCGTTAACCAGGTCACGCAGGGCAAGCGCTGCCTGCTCATCGTCGACGAGGCGCAGAACCTGACCGCGCGCGCGGTCGAGGAGCTGCGCATGCTGTCTAACTTCCAGTTCAGCAACCAGTCGCTGCTGCAGACCTTCCTGGTCGGCCAGCCGGAGTTCCGCGGCATCCTGCAAAAGCCCGAGATGGAGCAGTTCCGCCAGCGCGTCGCGGCCACCTGCCACATCGGCCCGCTGGATGAGGACGAGACCCAGCGCTACATGGAGCACCGCCTCAAATGCGCCGGCTCCAGCGGCAAGCCCACCTTCGAGCACGACACCTTCCCCGCCATCCACAAGGCCAGCAACGGCATCCCGCGCCGCATCAACCGGCTGTGCGACCGGCTGCTGCTGCTGGGTTTCATGCAGGGGCGCACCCACCTGACGCTGGCCGACGTGAAGGAGGTGCTGCGCGACATCGCCCAGGAAAGCGAGACGCCGCGCCACAGCGACGCCAGCCCGCTGGACAGCGTGCCCGCCCGGCTGCCCGACAGCCGGCCGGCGGCACTGGATGGCGCATCGAGTGCGCCCGGCGCGCTGGACGTCAGCCGGCTGAAGATGAGCGTGGCCGAGGTTGAGGGCCTATCCAGCGAGATTGCCGCGCTGAATGCCGACCACCACACCGACCGCCTGCAGCGCCTGGAGCGCAGCATGATGCGGCTGGAGCGCATCAACCTGCAGACGTTGGCCCTGCTGCAGAAGCTGGTCGACGCGGTCAAGCAGCACTGAATCGAGCGAGACGCCATGCTGATGCCCACCCCGACCCCGGCCCTGCGCAATGCGATGAGCATTGACGTGGAGGACTATTTCCAGGTCTCGGCCTTCGCGCCCTACATCCGCCGCGAGGACTGGAACGGCCTGGAGTGCCGCGTCGAACGCAACATCGGCCGCATCCTTGAATTGCTGGCCGAAAAGAAGGTGCATGCCACCTTCTTCACGCTGGGCTGGATCGCCGAGCGCTACCCGCAGGTGGTCAAGGCCATCGTCGCCGGTGGCCATGAGCTGGCCAGCCACGGCTACGGCCACGAGCGCGCCAGCGACCTGAGCCCCGCCGCCTTTCTTGAAGACATCGTCAGCGCCAAGAAACTGCTGGAAGACCTCGGTGGCGTTCCCGTCGTCGGCTACCGCGCGCCGAGCTTTTCCATCGGCAAGTCCAACCTCTGGGCCTTCGACGTGCTGCGCGATGCCGGCTACCGCTACTCCAGCAGCGTCTATCCCATCGCCCACGACCACTACGGCATGCCCGACTCGCCGCGCTTCGCCTACCCGGTTCGCGAAGGACTGCTGGAGATCCCCGTGACGACGCTGCGCGTGGGTTCGCGCAACCTGCCGTCCAGCGGTGGTGGCTACTTCCGGCTGCTGCCCTACATGCTGTCGCGCTGGATGATCCGCCGCGTCAACGAGATCGATGGCGAGCCGGCAGTCTTCTACTTCCACCCCTGGGAGATCGACAGCGAGCAGCCTCGGGTGGCGGGCATCGACGCCAAGACGCGCTTTCGCCACTACGTCAATATCCCGCGCACGCACGACCGCATCGCGCGCCTGCTGGGCGACTTCCGCTGGGGCCGCATGGACGAGATCTTCCTTGGCCGGCAGGCCAGCCCGCAAGCCCCTGCGCCTTCGCTGAGCCCGGCCTGAATGTCATCCCTTGTTCGCATTGCGCGGTTGTCCGCGCAGGATCAAGTCTTGTCCGCGCGCTGGGACACCTTCGTCTTCGCGCACCCGCAGGCCACCTTCTTCCACCGCAGCGGCTGGCTGCGCGTCATCGAGCGCGTCTTCGGCCACCGCGGCTTCTTCCTTTACGCGGAGCGTGACGGCGTCATCGAAGGCGTGCTGCCGCTGGCCGAGGTCAAGAGCCGCCTGTTCGGCCATTCGGTCACCAGCCTGCCGTTCGGTGTCTATGGCGGCGTGGCCGCGCTGAACGACGAGGCCGGCGCCGCACTGGAAGCCGAAGCCGAGAAGATTGCCCGAGGGCAGGGCGCCGACCACCTCGAATACCGCAACCTAGGCCCCATCCGCCACACCGACTGGCCGCGCCAGGACCTCTACGTCACCTTCCGCAAGGAAATCCTGCCTGACGAGGAGGCCAACATGCTGGCCATCCCCCGCAAGCAGCGGGCCATGGTGCGCAAGGGCATCAAGAACGAGTTAAAGGCCGAGATCGACGCCAGCGTCGACCGCTTCTTCGATCTCTACGCCGACAACGTGCACCGCCACGGAACGCCGGCCATGCCGAAGAAGTATTTTCAGGCGCTGCTCGACGAGTTCGGCGCCGACGCGGAGGTGCTCACCGTCACCGCGCCGGATGGTCAGCCGCTGTCGTCCGTGCTGAGCTTCTACTTCCGCGACGAGGTGCTGCCCTACTACGCCGGCGACGATGTCGCGGCGCGCGATCTCGCGGCCAACGACTTCAAGTACTGGGAGCTGATGCGCCGTGCATGCGCGCGCGGGCTCAAGGTCTTCGACTACGGTCGTAGCAAGCAGGGCACGGGCCCCTACGCCTTCAAGAAGAACTGGGGCTTCGAGCCGCAGCCGCTGAGCTACGAGTACCGGCTGTTCAAGCGCGATGCCATTCCCCAGAACAACCCGAACAACCCGAAGTACCAGCTGATGATCAAGGCGTGGCGCAAGCTGCCCATCGGCGTAGCCAACTGGCTCGGGCCTTTCATCGTGAAGAACCTCGGGTGAGGCGGTGAGTGACTGCCGCATTCCCACTTCGTTCGCAGGCTCCAGAGGGGCTGCGCCAGCGCCTTCGTGCTGCCGTGTGGCGCTGACATGAAGATTCTCTACCTCGTGCACCGCCTGCCTTTTCCGCCCAACAAGGGCGACAAGGTGCGCTCCTACCACCTGCTCAAGCATCTGGCGGCGCGGCACGAGGTCCATCTCGGCACCTTCCTCGACGACCCCGAGGACGAGCCGCACCTGGCCACAGTGCGCGAGCTGTGTGCGGGCCTGCACGTTGCGCGCCTGAACCCGCGCACCGCCAAGCTGCTGAGCCTGCGCGGCCTGCTGGGCGGCGAGGCGCTGAGCCTGCCCTACTACCGCCATGCCGGTCTGCAGGCCTGGGTGGACGAGACGGCGGCCCGCATCGGTTTCGACGCCGTGGTCGTCTTCAGCGGCGTGATGGCGCAGTACACCCAGGGCCTGAAGGGCGTGAAGACGCTGGTGGACTTCGTCGACGTCGACTCGGCTAAGTGGCGCGACTACGCGCCCGAGCACGCCTGGCCGATGTCGTGGCTGTACCGCCGCGAGTTCGCCAAGCTGCTGGGCTTCGAGCAGCGTGTCGCGCGCGACGCCGCGTGCAGCTTCTTCGTGACCGACAACGAGGTGGCGCTGTTTCGTGAACTCAGCCCCGGCCAACCGCTGAAGCTGGCCGCGTTGGGCAACGGCGTGGACGCCGACTTCTTCGCACCCGACCCGGGGCGCGCCAGCCCTTTCGCGGCGGGTGAGCTGCCTCTGGTGTTCACGGGTGCGATGGACTACTGGCCCAACGTGGACGCGGTGACCTGGTTCGTCGGCGACATCCTGCCCGCGCTACGGGAACGCTTCCCGTCGTTGCGCTTCCACATCGTCGGCCGCAGCCCGGCGCCGGCCGTCCAGGCGCTGGCGGGTGGGGCCGTCAATGTGACCGGCACCGTTGCCGATGTGCGCCCCTATCTGCAGCATGCGGCCGCTGTCGTCGCACCGCTGCGGCTGGCGCGCGGCATCCAGAACAAGGTGCTGGAGGCCATGTCCATGTCCCGCCCCGTCGTCGCCGCGGGCAGCTGCGTGAAGGCGATCACGCCCGGCGTGCAAGCCGGCCTGCAGCCGGCCGACGGCGCGGGCGACTATGTCGAGCAACTGGCCGCGCTGCTGGCCGACCCTGTGGCGGCCAACGCCGCCGGCAGCAGCGCGCGCGATTTCGTGCTGGACGCCTACAGCTGGGACGCCCATCTGTCCGGCCTGGATCGTCATCTGGAGGCTGCATGCTGAACCTGCCCCGGCCCTGGCGGCTGCCCTTACTAGGCCTAGTCCTGGCCTGGGCGCTGCTCGTGGTGTTGTACTACGACACCGGTGCGGCCATGGTCGAGATCTGGAACCGCTCCGAGACCTTTGCCCACGCCTGGGTGGTGCCGCCGCTGTCTGCGTGGCTGATCTGGCGCCTGCGCGCCGACCTCGCCGTGCTGGTGCCCCGGCCGGCCCTGCGCTGGCTGTGGCTGATGCCGCTGCTGGGCCTGCTGTGGCTGCTGGGTGAGCTGGCCTCGGCCAACGCCGCGACGCAGTTTGCGCTGATGGGCATGCTGGTCGTGATGGTGCCGGTCTTGCTCGGAACCGAGGTCGCGCGGCGCATCGCCTTCCCGCTGGGCTTCCTGTTCTTCGCTGTGCCGTTCGGCGACTTCATGACGCCTTGGCTGATGGAGCGCACGGCCGACTTCACGGTCGTGGCGCTGCGCGCCAGCGGCATCCCAGTCTTCCGCGAGGCGCTGCAGTTCGTCATCCCGACGGGCTCGTGGTCGGTCGTGCAGGCCTGCAGCGGCATTCGCTACCTGATGGCCTCGGTCATGGTCGGCACCTTGTTCGCCTACCTGAACTACCGCACGTCGGCCAAGCGTTGGGCGTTCGTCGGCGTCGCCATCGTCACGCCGCTGGTCGCCAACTGGCTGCGCGCCTACATGATCGTCATGCTGGGCCACCTGTCGGGCAATAAGCTCGCCGTCGGGGTGGACCACATCATCTATGGCTGGGTCTTCTTCGGCATCATCATGCTGGCGATGTTCATGATCGGCGCGCGCTGGTCCGATCCCGACCCGGCGCCCGAGCCTGCGCCGGCCGACGCCGTAGCTGCCGGCGCCTCGCCGCAGCGCTGGGCTGTCTCTGTGTTGGCTGCGATGCTGCTGGTGGTCATGCCGCTGCAGCTGCGCACGCAGGTCCAGCGCGTCGGGCATCATGGCACGCCGGTGCTCGACGCCCCAGCTTTGCCCGGCTGGACCTGGTCGGCCGAGCCCATCGGCAGTTGGTCGCCGCATTTCGAGAAACCGGCAGCCGTGCTGCACGGCCGTTTCGAGGCTGCGGCCGGTGGCAGCCCGGTGGGCCTCTACATCGGCTACTACCGTGATCAGCGGTACGGCCGCCAGCTCATCACCTCGGTCAACCACTTGGGCAGCGACGAGGAAGACAAGGGCTGGGCCGTCACCTTGCGTGACCAGACAACGCTGGCGTCGCTCGAGGGCGAACTGCCCTGGCGCCGCGCCGAGCTGCGTGGCCAGGCGCTCAGCGCCGTCAGTGGCGGCGGCAGCCTCGCGCCAAGGCTGCGCGTCTGGCAGATCTACTGGATCAATGGCCGGCCCTTCATCAGCGACTGGCGGGCCAAGCTCTACGGCGCCTGGCTGAATCTGCTGGGGCAGGGCGATGACGCTGCGGTCGTCCTGGTCTACGCGGACAAGGCCGTCGCGGGCCCCGACGACGCCGCGCTGCGCGACTTCCTGCGCGCGCACTGGGCCGCTTTGGACAAGGCCTTGCAGGCGGTGCGGGACCGCGACGCCGCTCGCAAGCAGTGACAATCACGCGCCCTTCGCGCGCTCAAAGCAACGAGAAACGATCCATGAATACGCTCGCAGTCATCGGCCTCGGCTACGTGGGCCTGCCCCTGGTGGTGGAGTTCGGCAAGCAGGTCCGCACCATCGGCTTCGACATCGCCAGGAACAAGGTGGAGGCCTGCCAGCGCGGCACCGACCCCAGCCGTGAGCTGACAGATGAGGAAGTGCAGGCCGCCAAGCTGGCCGTCTACACCGACGACCCCAAGATGCTGGCCGAGGCCGACGTCATCATCGTCGCCGTGCCCACGCCCGTGGACGAGGCCCACATCCCCGACTTCCGCCCGCTGATCGGCTCCTCCACAAGCGTCGGCCGCCACATGAAGAAGGGCGCGATCGTCGTGTACGAGAGCACCGTCTATCCCGGCGCGACTGAAGAGGTCTGTATCCCGGTGCTGGAGCGCGAGTCCGGCTTGAAATGGAAGCAGGACTTCTTCGTCGGCTACAGCCCCGAGCGCATCAACCCGGGCGACAAGGAACACACGCTCACCAAGATTCTGAAGATCGTCTCCGGCGACACACCCGAGACACTCGACACGGTCGCCAAGGTCTACGAGCTGATCGTCGAACCCGGTGTGCACCGTGCGTCTAGCATCAAGGCCGCCGAGGCGGCTAAGGTCATCGAGAACACCCAGCGCGACCTGAACATCGCACTTATGAACGAGCTGTCCATCATCTTCGACAAGCTCGGCATCGACACCTCTGAAGTCCTGGAAGCCGCGGGTACCAAGTGGAACTTCCTGAAGTTCAAGCCGGGCCTGGTGGGCGGCCACTGCATCGGCGTGGACCCCTACTACCTGACCCACAAGGCCGACATGCTGGGCTACCACCCGCAGGTCATCCTGGCGGGGCGGCGAATCAACGACGGCATGGGCAAGTTCATCGCCGAGCAGACCATCAAGCAGATGATCGCCAGCGGCAGCTACATCAAGGGCGCGCGTGTCAACGTGCTGGGCCTGACCTTCAAGGAGAACTGCGGCGACCTGCGCAACTCCAAGGTCATCGACATCATCAACGAGCTGAAGAGCTACGGCGTCGAGGTCTTCGTAACCGATGCGCAGGCTGAAGCCCAGGAGGCCATGCACGAGTACGGCGTGCGGCTGATGCCCTTCGACGACCTGCCGCGTGCGGACGCCATCGTCGCCGCCGTGTCGCACCGCGAGTACGCGGCGCTGTCGATGGAAGACATCGGCAGGAAGCTGGTCAAGGGCGGCGCCTTCATCGACGTGAAGGCGGCTTTCGATCCCAAGGCCTTGCTCGGCGCGGGCTTCCGCCTCTGGCGGCTGTGAGCGCCGCAGGCGGCACCGACCCGCGGCCACTGGTCGTCCACCTGCTGCACCGCTTCGACACCGGTGGGCTGGAGAACGGTGTCGTCAACCTCATCAACCACCTGCCGGCCTTCCGGCATGCGGTGATGGCGGTGACCGAGATCACGGATTTCAAGCTGCGCGTCAAGGCGCCAGGCACACAGTTCATCGCGCTGAACAAGCCCCCGGGCCAGGGTTTCTGGCTCTATCCGCGCGTCTACCGGTTGTTGCGCGAACTGCGCCCGGCCGTCGTGCACACGCGCAATCTCGGTGCGATGGAGTTCCAGTTGCCGGCCTGGGCTGCGCGCGTGCCGCTGCGCATCCACAGCGAGCATGGCTGGGATGTCAACGACCTGGGTGGAGTCAGCCGCACCAACCAGCGTCTGCGCCGCGTCTACGGCGCAGGCACGCATCGCTTCGTGGCCTTGTCCAAGGCTATCGAGACCTACCTGACCGGGCCGGTCGGCTTTGCCTGCGAGCGCGTGCTGCGCATTTGCAACGGCGTGGACACGCAACGCTTCGCACCGTCGACCGCCGTTCCCGAGGCCTGGCCCTACCGCCGCAGCGAGCACATCGTCATCGGCGCGGTCGGGCGCTTGCAGGCCGTGAAGGACCCGCTCAATCTCGTCGACGCCTTTCTGCGCCTGCGCGAGCTCTGCCCGGCCGACTGGCCGCGGTTGCGCCTGGCGATGCTGGGTGCCGGCCCGCTGCTGGAGGCCGTGCGCGAACGCCTGGCCCAAGGTGCGGCGCTCGACCAGGCCTGGCTGCCGGGTGACCGCAGCGATGTGGCGCAGTTGCTGCCGCAGTTCGACATTTTCGCGTTGCCCTCGCAGGCCGAGGGCATCAGCAACACCTTGCTAGAGGCCATGGCCTGTGGCTGTGCGCCCGTGGCCACGGCTGTCGGCGGCAATCCGGAGCTGGTTGACGATGGTGTCAACGGGATGCTGGTACCGCCCTGTGACAGTGCGGCGCTGGCTGTGGCGCTGGCCCGCCTCGTCTTGTCATCAGCGCAGCGCCAGCGGATGGCCAGCGCCTCGCTGACGCGCGCGCGGGAGGAATTCAGCCTGCATGGCATGGTGTCGGCGTATGCCGCCCTGTACGCCGCGGGCCGACCAGGCGCACTGCGCAAGGCTTGACGATGGGCGCCGGCGCGGTGGTTTCCGGGGGGGTCGTTGCATGGATATTGGAGTGGCTGGTATGCCGGAAACTGAAGTGAAATTCCCTGCAAGGCATCCACTCGTGGTCGATCTGGATGGCACCTTGACGCCGACAGACACGCTGGTGGAATCGGTCTTCAGGTTGTTGAAGCAATCCTTCCTGAATATCTTCCTGCTGCCGTTCTGGCTGCTCCAGGGGCGTGCCGCGTTGAAGCGCAACATTGCGGCCAAAGTCAAATTGTCGGCGGCTGGGCTGCCTTACAACCCTGAGTTGCTGGCCTACCTGCGTGCTGAAAAGCAGGCAGGGCGCAAGATATTCCTCGCCACCGCCGCCCACGAGTCCATCGCGCAGGCCGTGGCAGCGCACCTTGATCTGTTCGATGGCGTGCTCGCCAGTGATGAAGGCGTGAACCTGAAAGGGAGTGCCAAGCTACAGGCGATTCGGACGCAGATCGATGGTAGATTTGTTTACGCCGGTGACAGTCGGGCGGATATTCCCATCTGGCAAAGTGCGCAGGCTGCCGTGCTGGTCGGGGTTTCCCCGGCGCTGGCCGAGGCTATCGGGCCAGGTATCTCTGTCGAAAAAACATTTCAACATGGCAGCGCCGGGATAGGAACCTGGCTGCGCGCGCTGCGGGTGCATCAGTGGGTGAAAAACCTGCTGCTGTTCGTGCCCCTGCTGACCGCCTATTCATTTCTTGATGTCGGCAGTGTTTTCAGAATGGTTCTGGCCTTCTTCGCATTTTCATTTTGCGCATCGGCCACCTACCTGATGAACGACCTGTGGGACCTGGACAGTGACAGGGCACATCCCCGCAAGAGAATGCGTCCGTTCGCCAGCGCGCTGATTCCTCTCCTGCACGGCGTGGCCATGGCGCTCGTTTTCATGTGCATGGGGTTCGCGCTGGCGCTGGCGGTTTCCAAGGCGTTCGTGCTGATATTGGTCTTGTACGTGATCCTGACGACCACCTACAGCTGGGTGCTGAAGGAATACGTGTTGGTCGACGTGCTGATGCTGGCCTTGCTCTACACGCTGCGCATATTTGCCGGCGCGGTGGCAATCCAGGTCTCGACCAGTTCGTGGCTGCTGGCCTTTTCGGTATTCGTCTTCCTGAGCCTCGCCCTGGTCAAGCGTTGTTCAGAGCTGGTGTCCCTCGGCGAAGGGGGGCAGAAGATGACCCGTGGCCGCGACTACCGTGTCACCGACCTCGTGATTCTGTGGCCCCTGGGCATGGGCGCCGCGCTGTCGGCGGTGGTCGTGTTTGGCCTCTTCATCAGTGCACCCGAAACCCAGCATCAATATGCGACGCCGACGCTGCTGTGGTTTGTGGCGTTGGCGCTGATCTATTGGCTGTCGCGGCTTTGGATCAAGACGTCCCGCGCCGAAATGCATGACGATCCC
>JACPYV010000059.1 GCA_016195825.1 Burkholderiales bacterium
CTTAGTCGATCAGTTCTCCATTTCAAATCGGAGGCATTTGACCGAAAACGTGCCACTACACGAGTTCAGGATTTCGGCTCGCAAGCCGTTGATTCCATTGCAAACCCAGTCGCTCGGACGCGTTTAACTGTCGAACTCGGGAGGCCGGCGTCACCCGGCGACAATCCCCGGCTTTTCCCAACGCAAGGATCACCCATGAACACCACGCCCAGCGGCCTGCAATTCGAGGACAGCGTCGCCGGCGACGGCAAGCAAGCCCAAGCCGGCCACGACGTGACCGTCCACTACACCGGTTGGCTGTGGGTCGACGGCGCCAAGACCACCAAGTTCGACTCCAGCCTGGACCGCGGCGACCCGTTCGAGTTCGAGCTGGGGGCCGGCATGGTCATCAGGGGCTGGGACGAAGGCGTGCAGGGCATGGCCATCGGCGGCAAGCGCACGCTGATCATCCCGGCCGCCCTGGGCTACGGCGCCCGCGGCGCGGGCGGCGTGATCCCGCCGAACGCGACGCTGTGCTTCGAGGTGGAACTGCTGGGCCTGGCCGGCGGCCCCGAAGCGATCGAGCTGAACCTGCAGACGACCGCCAGCGGCCTCCAATACGAGGACCGCGTGGCCGGCGACGGTGCGGAGGCCGCCAAGGGCCAGCGCGTATCGGTGCACTACACCGGCTGGCTCTACAAGGACGGCATGAAGGGCAAGAAATTCGACTCCAGCAAGGACCGCGGCCAGCCGTTCAAGTTTCGCCTCGGTGGCGGCGAGGTCATCCAGGGCTGGGACGAAGGCGTGCAAGGCATGAAGGTGGGTGGCACGCGCCTGCTGGTGCTGCCGCCGGAGCTGGGCTATGGCGCGCATGGCGCCGGTGGCGTCATCCCGCCGAACGCGACGCTGCTGTTCGAGGTGGACCTGCTGTCCGTCTGACGCACACGCCCTAGACGTCGCCGCCGAACATCGTGGTCGGCGGTGACGTCAGCTGGGTCAGCCGCCACGGCAGGACGCGCGAATCCACGTCGTCGACCGGCCCGGTGATGGGGCGGCCGGCCAGCCAGTCCCTGAGCTTGGCCAGCGGCATGGGCCGCGCGACGAGATAGCCCTGCACCTCGTCGCAGCGGATGGCGCGGATGACCGCCAGCTCACGCTCGGTCTCCACGCCCTCGGCCACTGTGCGCATGCCCAGCACGCCCGCCATCTGCACGATGGTGTTGACGATGGCGCGCGCATCGGCGTGCTCTGTGAGCGAGCGCACGAAGGAGCGGTCGATCTTCAGCGTGTGGAAGGGGAAGGCGCGCAGATAGGCCAGCGACGAGAAGCCGGTGCCGAAGTCGTCCAGCGCCACCTGCACTCCCAGCTCGCGCAGCGCATGCAGCCGGCGCAACGCCGCCTGCGCGTCCTCAAGCATCAGCGACTCGGTGACTTCCAGGTGCAGCCGCGACGGACCCACGCTGGCGCGCACGAGGACACGCTCCACGCTCTCAACGAAGCCGGGCTCCATCAGCTGCAGCGGCGACACATTCACCGCCACGCTCAGGCCCGGCAGCTCGCGCGCTGCCAGGCAGGCCTGCTGCAGCGCCAGCGCACCCAGTTCATGGATGAGCCCGCAGCGCTCGGCTGCTGGGATGAACTCGCCGGGCGAGATCGAGCCCAGCACCGGGTGCTCCCAGCGCATCAGCGCCTCGACGCCCAGGGCCTGCAGGCTGTGCGAATCGACCTTGGGCTGGAAATGCAGCTCGAACTGGCCATGCTCCAGCCCCTCGCGCAGCGCCTGCTCCACCGTGTGCATGCGCCGGCTCGCGGCACCCAGCGAGGAGGCGTAGACGACGCTGCGCCCCCGGCCGGAGCGCTTGGCGTCGTACAAGGCCAGGTCGGCGTTGACCATCAGGTCCTCGACATTGGCGATGCCCGGGTCCAGCCGCGCCAGGCCCACGCTGGCACCCACATGCAGCCGCTTCGGGCCCACGTCGATGGGTTCGCTGAGCTTGTCGATGATGAGGGCCGCCATGGCCTGGGGCGCCCGCGATGGCGACGCCCCGAGGCGCAGCATCGCGAACTCGTCGCCGCCCAGCCGGCCGACCAGGTCGCCCTCCTCCACCAGCGCCAGCAGCCGCCCGGCGACGACGCGCAGCACTTCGTCACCGGTCGAGTGGCCCGAGCTGTCGTTGACGACCTTGAAGTGGTCCAGGTCAATGGACAGCAGCCAGCCCGGCCGGCCCAGCGACATTGCGGCCTGCGCGGCGTTCATCAGGCTGCGCCGGTTCGCCAGCCCGGTCAATGCGTCCTGCTCGGCCTGCAGGCGCAACTGGTTCTCGAAGCGCTGGGCCTCGGTGATGTCGGCGATGACACCGCGCCAGCCGCCGCCACCGGACGCCGCGTCGGCCGCGGCGATGGGCTTTGCGCTCAGGGCCCACCAGCGCGCCTGCTCACCCCGGCCCAGCTGCAGCTTGAGGTCACGGAACGGCCGCCCCAGCGCCCAGGCTGCCAGCAGCGGCCCGGCCTCCTTCGAGCGCGCGGCAAACCACTGCGGCAGCCTCACCTCGCCCAGACGGTCCTGCGGTACGCCCAGCAGGCCGGCCAGCCGCGCCGAGCGGTGCACCAGATGGCCGGCTGCATCGGTCTCCCACAACGCGTCGCTGGCGTTCTCCTCAAAATCCCGCAGCAGCAGCGACACCACTTGCTGCTGGCGCGCGTGCGAGAGGCGCGCCCTCAACAAGGCCGTGGACTGGCGCGCCAATGCCATGGCGGCGAGTGAGACCACGCTCGCATAGCTCAGCAGCAGGACCGCCACCGCCAGGAAGATGGAGTCTCCCGCCCGCCACAACGCGAGCAGCGCGCCGGCGACGATGAGCCAGGCGTACGCAAGGCTGGCCCAGGGCAGCATGGCCAACGCAAAAGCCCCCGCGCTCAGCATGCCGGTGACCAGCGTGGCAATCAGCACTCGCTCCGCCGGCGACGCCGGCGCAAACCACCAGGCCGCCGCCAGCCCCCAGCACAGCCCGAGCAGCGCGGCATGCCAGGTGCCGCGCCGGTAACCCTTGCTCGACACCTGGCCGACAGGCCGGTGCCGCCGTGCCCACCAGCCGGCAATGCCCAGCACCGCCAGCAGTGACAGCAGGCCCAGCCAGCCGGCCAGCCAGAAGCCACCGGCACGGCCCACGGCCAGCCAGACCAGGCCGCCCGCGACCAGGTTGGCCGCCATCAGCAGCGGTGTCAGCCGCACCAACTGGCCCAGATGCTCACCACGGATGCGCGCAGACTCGGCATCGCCGTCCGCGTAAAGCTCGAACGTCCGCCGCAATCGATCCCAAATCCCTTCAGCGTGCGTCATGAAAGCGCATTCTTCCGTACGGGTCCCTCGTGCGACGCATCGTAACGATCGACTTCACCACGGTGTCATGCGACGCTGGTCTTCTCCGTGGCGTTTGCATCATCTGCCCGCCACTTGTCAGGAGCGCATCGCATGTCCGGGTCCGACCAACGCCGTTTCCCTCGCGTCGAGTTCTTCCTGCTGCCAGCCGAGCACGAGCAGTTGCCGGTCTGGGTCATCAAACCCGAGGGGCTGGCCGACGCGCGCGGCGGCGTGGTCGTCAACCTCAGTGAAGCCGGCCTGCAGATCCTGGCCGAGGCCGAGCCCGCGCTGGACGCACAGCATTACGAGCTGCGTTTGCTGCTGGGCGAGGATGAGGGCGTGCCGCTGTTCAGCGCCGCCGTGCGCCGCGTGTGGAGCCGCCCGCTCAGCCAGCTGGTGCAGCTCAGCGGCTTCGAGTTCGAGTCGGCCAACTCCCAGGCCGAGGAATTCCTGCTCGCGCAGACGGCGCAGATCACCGCCCGCCAATGGGTGCGCTGCGTGCTGGTGGAGAGGATGACGGCGCTGGCTTGAGCGCGGCCGCCGCGCGCGCCACCTGGCGCCGGCCAGGCGGCGCGGAAAGCGCCTCGTATTGATCCAGCGCAATTCGCGCACCCATGGATCTGCTGGAATGAATTGCGCTCAAACCGAGCGTGATGATTCACACAGCAGGAGCATCCATGACGCGCTTGAAGGCAATCGAATCCTCCGGGTCGGCTCGGCGATCCCTCGTGTTCGCCGCCATCGCGGCGGCGTTGTGGATGCCGGTGCTCGCCGAGGCCGGTCCGCAGCTTCAGCCCTGGGTCGGCGCCAGTGAGGCGATCGATCCCGACCCTTTGGCCGACACGCCCGAGGAGATGGGGTTCAGCAACAGCGCTGCCCGCATGTGGTACTGCGGGGCCCAGGTGAGTTGCGCAGTGACGGACGGGCCGATACGCGCCGTGTTCCAGCGGCAGTTCGACCTGCCACTGCTTTCCCACCCGCAGCGGATCGGGTCGATCCAGATACTTGCCGACGACTACTTCTCGCTGTACGTCAACGATAAGCTCGTCGGCTACGACTGGCTGGACCGGCGCTACCTGGGCGGTGCCGACGTGCCCACGGCGGTCAGCTACGACCTGAATGAATTCATCGCCGACCTGAACTTCGGCGGCGCCAACACCATCACCATCTTCACCTGCGACGGCCACCCACCCAACCCGCTGGTCACGCCGGGCAGCAGCACCAGCGGTGGCTTCGACGGGTGCGTGTCGCCCACATTGCGTGCCAACCATTGGCTGCTGGTGGACGGCAGCATCCTGGAGTCGGAGAACGGCGGCTCGGGGCCCTATGTCGGCGCCGCCAGCCTGGCCAGCGGCGAAGGGGTGGGCTGGCAAGCCAGCACGCCGTTGCCGGAGCCCCCTAGCCTGGCCTTGGTCGGCCTCGCGCTGTCCGGCCTGCTTTGGCGCCGCCGGGGCGCAAGCGTGCGCTATGCGCCGGTTGAACAGATGAAGGCGCCGGGCTGACCCAGCCATCCCTCGCCATCCTCAAAGTTGCTGACCGGCCGGGCAACAGACGCCCCGGCAGGCGCCCGCGCGGTCATCATTGGGCTATGCAGCCGCTCTCGCGTGGATGGGCGGGTTGCAGATCCGCACGGGAGAGCAGCATGGGTTTTCGTCCGAGCCTCATTTGCAGCGTGCTGGCCACCGCGCTTGCCATCCCGACGGCCTCGTGGGCCTGGGGCGACATGGGGCATGAAATCGTCGGCACGCTGGCCTATGCGCGCCTGACGCCCAAGGCCAGGAAGGCGGTCGATGCCTTGCTCGCCAAGGACAAGGACCCGCTGACCAAGCCCGACTTCGTCAGCCGCGCCACCTGGGCCGACAAGTACCGGGATTCCGACCGGACGACCACCCAGCTGCACTACAAGGCCACGCATCAATGGCATTTTGTGGACATCGAGATCGAGGGCGGCTCCCTGCAGCAAGCCTGCTTCGACCGCCCGCCGCTGCCCGCCGGGACGCCGGCCAGCCAGGGGCCGGCCAAGGCCTGCGTCGTCGACAAGCTGGAGCAGTTCATGAAAGAGCTGGCCGACCCGGCGACACCGACGGGCGAGAAGACGCTCGCGCTGAAGTTCATCATGCATTTCGTCGGCGACGTCCACCAACCGCTGCATGCGGCGGACCACCATGACGGTGGCGGCAATGCGCTGGCCATCGAGGTCGTGCCGTCCACCTGGCAGAGCAACCTGCATTCGTACTGGGACACGCAACTGGTCAAAAGGCTGGGCAGCAACCCCACCACTGCATCGGCGGCCGTCGGCAAGCTGATCACGCCGCAGAACGCCGCGCTCTGGTCGACGGGCTCCGTCGAGGACTGGGCACAGGAGTCCAACGAGAAGGCCAAGACCACGGCCTACAACTTCAACGGCGAAAAGAGCTTCGTCGACGACCACGGCAGCGCCGGTGAACTGCTCGACGCGAAGTACGAGGCACGCGCGCTGCCGGTGGCCAAGGAAGCCCTGGCCAAGGCCTCCGTTCGCCTGGCCAAGCTGCTGAACGACGCGTTCAAGTAGCCCAGCCGGCCCCGAGGTTCAGGCAATGGCCGGATAGTCCCCGAGCCCGTCCGGCCACGGCGTGAGAATCTCGAAGCCGTCGGCCGTCACGGCCACCATGTGCTCCCACTGAGCCGACAGCGAGTGGTCGCGCGTGACCACCGTCCAGCCATCATTCAGCTCGCGGATGCCAGGCTGACCGGCGTTCACCATGGGCTCGATCGTGAAGATCATGCCCTCCTGCAGCTTCAGCCCCTCACCAGGCCGGCCGAAGTGGTTGACGTGCGGATCGTCGTGATAGATGTCGCCGATGCCGTGGCCGCCGTACTCGCGCACGATGCTGAAGCCGGCCGCGTGCGCCACCTGCTGGATGGCGTGGCCAACGTCGCCCAGCGTCGCCCCTGGGCGCACCTGGCGGATGCCGGCACGCAGGGCCTCGTAGGTCGTATTGACCAGCCGGCGCGCCAGCACATTGGCCTCGCCGACGATGAACATGCGGCTGCTGTCGCCGAACCAGCCGTCCTTGGTCAGCGTCACGTCCACGTTGACGATGTCGCCCTTCTTCAGCTTTTTGTCCTTGCTCGGAATGCCGTGGCAGACGACGTGATTCGGCGAGATGCAGGCCGTCTTCGGATAGCCGTGGTAGCCAACGTTGGACGGGATGCACTTGAGCGTGCCCACGATGTAGTCATGGCAAAGGTCGTCCAGCTCCCCGGTGGTCACGCCAGGCACCACGTGGGGCTTGAGCATGGCAAGTACCTCGGCGATCAGATGCCCGGCCTCACGCGCCTTGGCCACCTCGGCGGGGCTGCGCAGCTTGATGCTCTTCATGCCCGAGCTCCCTTGGCGGCCGGTTGCTGAGCCCAGCCGGCCAGGCGCGCCAGGTCCAGCCCGCCCTCCTGCTCGGCGCGGATCAGCAACTGGCAGATGTCGCTGTGCGACAGCTGCGGGTGCAGTTCGGCCAGCATGCCGATGCGCATCCAGTGCTCGGCCTGGGCATTGATGGAACGCGACAAGGCCTGGCTCGCAACGCGCAGGCTCTCGTGCATCGGATCGGAGATTTTGACGATTCCCATGGCGTCACTATATACGATTCGTATACGAAACGTATATTGCTAGGCTTTGGGCACCACCGCAGCGTCGTAGATGGTCAGGAACTCAGCCGGCATGCGCTTGGGCCTGCCGTCGCTGATCGCGATGCACACCAGCACCCAGCGCCCCCGCACCAGCGTGACACCGTCGCTCGCGCGGCGCAACTGGAAACGCCGCTCCATCGTCAACCTGCCGTCGTTGGCCGTCAGCCAGGTGCCCAGCACCAGCGCCTCGCCTTCGAACGACGGCAGCAGGTAGTCGTAGTGCCCCTCGCGGATCGCCATGGCGCGGTCCAGCCGGCGGTAGTCGGCCAGCGACAGCCCTAGCGCCTCCGAGTGCGCCCAGCCTGCCTGCTCGCACCACTGCACATAAACGGCGTTGTTCGTATGACCCAGCCCGTCGATGTCCGCAGCCGCTGGCGTCAGCGCCAGCGTGAACGGCGACGGGTAGTCCCAGTCATTCATACACGGAGACTTCGGGCCGCCGCGCCAGCACCGCGATGGGCGGCGCCCAGCGTTCGCCGCGCGGCTTCTTGCTGGTCACCAGCGTGATTTCGCTGGGCTCGAAGACCTCGACGTTGTGCGTGATCGGCGTCGTTAGCAGGTATTGCGCGCGGGTGCTGCGCAGGAAGTGGCCGACCAACTGGATGTTGCGCACGTCCAGGTGGGCGAAGGGTTCGTCAATGAACACGAAACCGCCGGGCGTCTCGTACTGCAGATGCGGGC
>JACPYV010000060.1 GCA_016195825.1 Burkholderiales bacterium
CACGTTGGCCGTGGCCACGGCGGTGACCATCTTGGCGCCGTTGCGGGCAATGCCTTCGTTCTCATACTTGCGGCCCACCATGAAGCCGGTGATGTTCTGCAGGAACACCAGCGGGATCTTGCGCTGGCAGCACAGCTCGATGAAGTGCGCACCCTTGTTGGCGCTCTCGGCGAACAGGATGCCGTTGTTGGCGACGATGCCCACCGGCATGCCCTCGACGTGGGCGAAGCCGCAGACCAGCGTGGCGCCGTAGCGGGCCTTGAACTCGTCGAACTCCGAGCCGTCGACGATGCGGGCAATGATCTCGCGGATGTCGAAGGGCTTGCGGGTGTCGGTGGGGATCACGCCGTGCAGCTCGCTGGCGTCGAACAGCGGCGCGCGCGGTGCCTGCATCGCCAGCGGATTGGCCTTGCGCCAGTTCAGCCGCGCGACCGACTGGCGCGCGATGGCCAGCGCATGCGTGTCATTGTTGGCCAGGTGGTCGGCCACGCCAGACAGGCGCGTGTGCACGTCGCCGCCGCCCAGGTCCTCGGCCGTGACGACCTCGCCAGTGGCGGCCTTCACCAGCGGCGGTCCGCCCAGGAAGATGGTGCCCTGGTTCTTGACGATGATGGTCTCGTCGCTCATCGCCGGCACGTAGGCGCCGCCGGCCGTGCACGAGCCCATGACGACGGCGATCTGCGGGATGCCCTCGGCCGACAGGTTGGCTTGGTTGAAGAAGATGCGGCCGAAGTGGTCTCGGTCGGGGAAGACTTCGTCTTGATTCGGCAGGTTGGCGCCGCCGCTGTCCACGAGGTAGATGCAGGGCAGGCGGTTCTGCTGGGCGATCTCCTGCGCGCGCAGGTGCTTCTTTACCGTGATGGGGTAGTAGGTGCCGCCCTTCACGGTGGCGTCGTTGCAGACGATGACGCACTCCACGCCCGCCACGCGGCCGATGCCGGCGATGACGCCGCCGCCGGGCGCCGCGTTGTCGTACAGGTTCAGGCCAGCCAGTGGGGCCAGTTCCAGGAAGGGCGTGCCCGGGTCCAGCAGCATCTCAACGCGGTCGCGCGGCAGCAGCTTGCCGCGTGCCGTGTGCTTGGCGCGCGCCGCGTCGCCGCCACCCTGCGCGATCTTGGCGAGCCGGGCGTTCAAGTCGTCGATGTGGCCGCGCATCGCGTCCGCATTGGCCTTGAAGTCGGCCGAGCGAGGGTTGAGCTGCGTGTTCAGGACCGGCATGGAGTCTCCTGCGAAGCCCGCCTCAATAGAGATTAAGCGGGACTCAACTTGATCGTTGAGCGGCCTCGTGAGCCGCGTGAGGGGCGTCAGAATAATTCAGGGCGAACCCGGATGCAATGCCGACTTGAGTATTACTCAATAATTGCGCAGAATGCAGCGCTGATGACCGTCGCCACCGCTCCGCCGCAACGCCGCTCTCCCGCCGGCCCCAAGGCCGAGCAGCGCGTGCGCGACATCCTGCGCGTCGGCCGCGAGGTGTTCGCCGAGCGCGGCTACGAGCGCGCGACGACGACAGAGATCGCCCAGCGCCTGGCCATCTCCGAGGCGACCGTCTTCACCTACTTCCGCGGCAAGCGCGAGCTGTGCATGCGCGTCATCCAAGACTGGTACGACGAGATCATCGCGGCCATCGAGGCGGGCTTGCCGCGCGCGGCAACGGTGCGCGAGCAGTTGGAGTTCGTCGTGCTGACGCACCTGCGCCTGTTCCTGATCCAGGGCACCGGGCTGTGCGCGCTGGTCCTGTCGGAGGGCCGCAAGGATGCCGGCAATGGGGGGCAGGACCTGGGCGAAGGCTTCGTCGAGCTGCAGCGCCGATATACGGCCCCGCTGATGGACTTGCTGGCGCGCGGCCAGGAGGCGGGGGAGGTCAGAAAAGACGTCCCGCTGCGGTTGCTGCGCTCGCTGGTCTTCGGGCCCATGGAGCACATGCTGTGGGAGGTGGTCATCACCGGCCGGCAGCTGGACGTGGAGGCCAGCGCGCGCGATCTGGTCGCGTTGCTGTGGCCGGCGCTGCAGGCGCCCGACCAGGAGCTGCAGCGGTTGCGCCGGCTGCGCACCCGGCTCCAGGACGCGTTGGTCAACGCGTGAGCGACTGCACCAGCACCGTCTCGCAGACCTTGAACAGCAGCCAGGCCGCCATCGCCGCAATGGCCGACCCGACCAGTTCCAGCAACTGGCGCAGGCCGCCATCTTCCAGCGCCTGCCAGCCATAGGTTGACAGCAGGGCTGCGTTAGCGCTCACCACCCGCACCAGGTCCAGCGTCAGCAGCCCGAAGCCGATGAAGCTCAGCACCATCAGGCCGAAGCAGGCCACGCGATGGCGGCGCAGCCAGCCAGTGAAGACCGAGATCGTGAGCATTGCGCGCCCTCCTGGGGGCATTCTGAGCCACATCGGACGCAGCATCGCAAGGCGGGCAGCGCCCCATTGCCCGGTGTTGAACAAGCCCTAGGATGCGTCTTCCTGCGAGGGAAGGGAGGCTCCGATGAATGCGATGAGAGTCTGGCTGGCTGCGGGCCTGCTGATGCTGGGCGGCTGGGCGCGAGCGCAAACCGAGTCGGCCGATGCCGACTGGCGCTACCGCATCCAGCCCGGTGACACGCTGATCACGTTGACCGAGGCCTGGCTCGCGCCGCCCAAGGGCTGGCGAGACCTGCAAAAGCTCAACCGCGTGCCGGACCCGCTGCGGCTCAAGCCCGGCTCGACGCTGCGCATGCCCGTCGGTTGGCTGAGGCGCGAGGCCAGCGTGGCCGAGGCGGTGTTCGTCAAGGGCGAGGTCAGCCGCCAGCGCGGCACGGCCGCCGAGGCGCTGGCGGCCGGTGCCACGCTGCTGAGCGGCGACCGCATCAAGACCGGTGCCCAGGCCAGTGCCAGCCTGCGCTTTGCCGACGGCTCGCGGCTGCTGATCCCGCCGGAGAGCGAGGTCACGCTGGAGCAGTTGCTGGTGCTGGGCCGCGGTGCCATCCCGGCCGTGCGGCTGAACCTGGCCAAGGGGGGAGTGGACAACCGTGTCGTGCCCAACGCCCAGCGCGTGCCGCTGTACGAGCTGCGCACGCCGCACGTCAACCTGGGCGTGCGCGGCACCGAGTTCCGCGTGCAGACAGCTGGTGGTGCCAGCCGCATGCAGGTGCTGTCCGGCGCGGTGCATGCCGATGGCTTAGGTCCCGACGTGGCCGGTGGCCAGGGCCTGCTGGCCGAGGGCTCGGCCCGCAGCGTCGCGCCGCTGCTGCCCGCACCCGACCTGGCCGCGCTGCCGCGCACGGCCGAGCGCCTGCCGTTGAGCTTGGGCTGGCAGGTCAGCCCCGCCGGTGCCGTGGCCTGGCGCGCGCAGCTCTATGCCAAGGGCGATTTCGACCGCCTGCTGCTGGACGCCCGCGTGGCCCAGCCCGTGGCAGCCTGGGCCGAGGCGCGCGAGCTGCCCGATGGCGACTACACGCTGCGCCTGCGAGGCATCGACGCGCGCGGCCAGGAGGGCGCCGCCGCCGACGCCGACATCCACCTGCAGGCGCGGCCCGAGCCGCCCTTCATCCAGTCGCCTGCCGAGGGCGCCGTCAGCTACAACGGCGGCATGGCGCTGGCCTGGAGCCGCAACACGGCCGCCCCGCGGGTGCGCCTGCAGATCGCACGCGATGCCGGCTTCAAGGACCTGGCGCTGCAGCCGCCGCCCCTCGACGCGGCCAGCGACGACGTGAAATTGCCGGACGGCGTCTACCACTGGCGCATTGCGTCGGTCGAGGCCAGCGGCCGTGCCGGGCCCTTCGGCGACGTGCAGAGCTTCGAGATCAAGCCCCCGCCGCCCGCGCCGCCGCCGGCCGAGCCGCAGGTCGATGGCGACCAGTTGAAGCTGCGCTGGCGCGCCGATCCCGGCGTCACGCGGTACGAGCTGGAATGGGCCAAGTCTGAAGCTTTCGAGGGCGCCGACGTGCAGCGCTTCGCCACGGACAAGCCTGAGCTGGCGATGCCGAAGCCGTCGGCGGGCAAGTACTTCCTGCGCGCCCGCGCCTTCAACGCAGCCGGTGCGGCCAGCCCCTGGGGCCAGACCCAGATGATCGAGCAGCCGTATCCGCGCTGGATCTGGTTGCTGCCCCTGCTCGCCATCCCGTTGCTTTGAACCCGGATCTGGCAGTTGGGCGCCCCCGAGGGCTTGGCGAGGCGGGGCGCTGGCAAGGCGCGAGCGCGCGGCGGGCTCCTCGCCCGCAAGCACGAGCAACGGCGGCAGCGGCACGAAGCGCCAGGCCAGCAGACGTGCAGCGCTGTCGCGCGAAGTGTTGAACCGCGCAAACTGGATCAGGTGTTGGGGTGTCGAGAATTTCGATGACTAGCGAGCGGTCAACCGCCGGATCCGTGTTCAGGCGCTGGCCCTGGCTCGCCCTGCCCGCAGCGTTGCTGCTCTGGGCGCTGCTGAGCCTGGTCGGCGCGCAGTCGCGGGTGGACCGTGCCCTCGGCGACCTGCTGGTGCGCGCTGCGGCACCCGTGCCGGTGGCGGGCAGCAGCGTCATCGTCGACATCGACGATGCTTCGCTGCGCGCGCTGCGCGAGCCGCTGGGCGAGTGGCCCTACCCGCGCGAGGTCTACGCGCTGATGCTGGACTACTTGCGCCACGCCGGCGCCCGCCTCGTGGTCATGGACATCGTCTTCGCTGGCCCGCGCGATGGCGACGCTCGCCTCGCCAAGGCACTGGCCGGTCCGCCGCCCGTAGTGCTGGCCGCTGCCGGGCTGTTGCCCCGCCAGCGTGCCGCCGTGGAAATGGCGCCGGCCACACCCGTCGAGGAGGCGGCGCTGCAGCGTGTCGGTGCCGGCCCTGCCGGCATCCCCTGGGCCGGGCTGACCATGCCGTCCGACACGCTATTGGAAGCGTTGGCCGTGCGCGGCAGCTTGGGGCTGATATCTGTAGCGCTGGATGACGACGGCCTGCTGCGCGAGCTGCCGCTGCTGCACCAGGTGCAGGGCCGCGCGCTGCCCAGCCTGGCCCTGGCCGCGCGCTTGCGTGCGGACGGCGCGACCGGCTGGCGCATCGAGGGCGGCGAGCTGATCGCTGGTGCGCGCCGCTGGCCGGTGGACGAACAGGCACGGCTACGGCTGCGCCTGCCGCTGGACGGCGGCGACCTGCCGCGCGTGTCCTGGCAGCGGCTGATGCGCGCCGCGCTGGGCGAGGTGGAGGACGCCGAGCTGGCGCGACAGCTGGCCGGTCGCAGCGTCTTCGTCGGCAGCAGCGCTTTTTTTGCCGACGAGGTCATGACGCCGCAGGGGCGGCTCAGCGGCACGACGCTGAACGCGGCCGTCTTCGAGGCGCTGGGCGCCGAGCCGCCGCCGCTGCTGCGCCAGCGTGGTGCCGCGGTGTGGCTGCTGACCGCGCTGCTGCTGGGCTTCGGTGCGCTGCCGCTGCTGCTGCGCCACCAGGCCCTGGCGGCTGGTCTTGCGCTGGCGACGATCACGCTGGCGGCCTGGGTCGCGGTGGTTGCAGGCCTGTTGCCCACGGCTGCGCCGGCGCTCTACCTACTGGTCCTGGCCCTGCTGCTGGTGGCCATCGACCGCGAGCGCCAGCACCGCGCGCGCGAACGCGAGCTGACGCGCGAGCGCGAGCTGGCCGACGCGCGCAGCCGTGCCAAGACCGAGCTGCTGGCCCAGGTCAGTCACGAGATGCGCACGCCCATGAACGCGGTGCTGGGCTTCTCCGACATCCTGGCCCGTTCGCCGCTCAAGCCCGACCAGGCGCACTACGTCGAGGTACTGGGCCACGCCGGCCGCCAGGTGTTCGCGCTCATCAACGACCTGCTGGACAACGCGCGCATCGAGAGCGGCCGGCTGGAGCTGGCCTCGCACCCCTTCAACCTCGTGGACCTGGTCGAGCTGCAACTGGAACTGCTGCGCGAGCGGGCGCAGGGCCAGGGCCTGTGGCTGCGTGTGTTCGCGCGCACCGAGGCTACCGGCTGGGTGCTGGGCGACCAGCAGCGTGTCGCGCAGATCGTCACCAACCTGGTCGGCAACGCCATCAAGTTCACCAAGACCGGCGGCGTCACTGTGGAGCTGTCGCGCACCGACCAAGGCCTGGTGCTCATCAGCGTTCAGGACACCGGCATCGGCATCGCGGCGGAGCGGCTGGAGCGCATCTTCCAGCCCTTCGCGCAGGCCGACGCGGCCATCGCGCAGGAGTTCGGCGGCACCGGCCTGGGCCTGGCCATCACGCGCAGCCTGTCCAGGCTGATGGGTGGCGACGTCAGTGTGCAGAGCCGTCCCGGCGAGGGCAGCCGCTTCACGGTCAGTCTGGACCTGCCCGATGCCCGCCCGCCGCGCGACGAGCTGGTCGACGTGCGCGCCGAGCGCGTCGCGCCCAGCCGGCCGCTGGTGCTGCTGCTGGCCGAGGACAACGACGTCAACGTGCTGGTCATCGAGGGCATGCTGGCGCCGCTGGGCCACCGCATTAGGCGGGTGCACGATGGCGCCGAGGCGCTGGCCGCGCTGCGAGAGCAGGCCTTCGACCTGGTGCTGATGGACATGCTGATGCCGGGCGTCGACGGGCTCACGGCCACGCGGCAGTGGCGCGCCGTCGAGGCCGCCGAAGGCCGCGCGCGCACGCCCATCGTCGCGCTGACGGCCAACGCCTTCGACACCGACGTGCAGCAGTCGCTGGCCGCCGGCTGCGACGCCCACCTGACCAAGCCGCTGAGCCTGGCTGCGCTGCTGCAGGCGCTGGCGAAATACGCGCGATCTTGAGCGCGTGGGCGCAGCACCTCCCTGTGCGGGAAGTCAGGCCCTAGTTCTTGGTGCTGCGATTGCGCCACAGCCTGACTTCCCGCAGGGGAGGTCGGGCGGGGCGCTGCTCAAAACTTCTTTGCACAAGGGCAACCAGCCGCGTCGCGGCGAGGGTCGGGGCGACCCTGATCAGAGCCCTAACGACCACAGGAGTTTTCATGCAACATCGCCATACCCGCCTGGCGCTGGCCTTGCTGGCCACCGGCATCGCCGGCTCGGCCTGGGCGCAAGCGCAGCCTGGCCAGCAGCTCGAGCGCATCACCATCACGGGCTCGTCCATCAAGCGCGTCGAGTCCGAGACGGCGCTGCCCGTCAGCGTCATCACGCGCGACCAGATCCTGAAGTCCGGCGCCACCAACATCGAGGACATCCTGCGCCGCGTGGGTGCCAACACCGCGCTGCAGTCGGACAGCACCCAGGGCGCCGGCTACGCGCAGAGCTTCGCCAACCTGCGCGGCCTGGGGCCCAACTCCACGCTGGTGCTGCTGAACGGCCGGCGCATGGCCAACTTCGCCTTCGGCTCCATCGGCGGCAACTCGTCGGTGGACCTGAACAGCATCCCGTTCGCGGCCATCGACCGCATCGAGGTGCTGCGTGACGGCGCCTCGGCCGTGTACGGCAAGGACGCCGTCGGTGGCGTCATCAACTTCATCACCCGCAAGGACTACGACAAGGGCGAGATCACGCTGAAGTACGGCGACACCGAGAAAGGCATCGGTGGCAAGGAGACCGGTGCCTCCGTCGCCTTTGGCCTGGGTGGCCTGAAGACCGATGGCTATAACCTGCTGGTCACCGGCAACATCAAGAAGCAGACCAAGCTCAGCGCCATCGACCAGAAGTGGTACCTGCGCGGCGCCGAAGAGATCCCCGGTTCCGACCCACCGACCTCGGGTCGTTCCTTCCCCGGCCGCCTGGTGGACTTCAACATCACCCCCGGTGCCTACGCCAACGCGGGCGCAGCCTTCAGCCCCTGCGATCCCAACTACAACACCATCCAGACGCTGTCGGCCACCACGCCCAACGGTACGGCCAAGAAGCGCTGCCGCTTCATCTACCCGGCCGTGCAGGAGAACCTGCCCGACTCGACCAAGGCCGATGCCTTCGGCCGCCTGACGGTGGACATGGGCGGGGAGTCGACGCTGTTCTTCGAGGCCAGCTATGCGCGTAACCACTCCATCGGCCGCGTGGCGCCCGTGCCCATCGACTCCACGGCCGGCCACGTAAAGCCCGATGGCACCTACCCGTCTTTCGCCTTCCCCATCTCCAGCAAGTTCTTCCCGGCCGCGCTGCTGACCAGCCTGGGCTACACGCCGGCGCAGTTCGACACGCTGGGCGGCGGCTTTACCGAGATCGCGATGCGCGCCGTGCCGGTGGGCCCACGCACCAACGACACCACCAATGAGCAGACCCGCTTCGTCGCCGGTGCCACCGGGGTCTTCGCGGGGTGGGACTACGACGCCGGGCTGACGCTGTCCCAGGCCAAGGGCGCGCTGGACTACTTCAATTACCTGCATGAGGGCCGCTTCATCACAGAGCTGGCCTCGGGCGCCATCAACCCCTTCGGCCCGCAGGACGACGCCGGCCTGGCCGCGCTGAACCGCGCGCGCATGGAAGGCCCGATGCGCCGCTCCAAGAGCACCACCTACGCGTTCGACGCCCATGCCAGCAAGGAGCTGATGGCCATGGCCGGCGGCCCGATGATCCTGGCGCTGGGTACCGACCTGCGCAAGGAAAAGGCCAACGACCGTGCCGTCAACCCGGACTACGAGCTGGGCCTGCACATCGGCGGCGAGGGCACCGTGCCCAACACCACCGCGTCGCGCACGATCTACGCGCTGTTCAGTGAGTTGTCCATGCCCTTTGCCCAGGGCTGGGAAGCAACCGTCAAGGCGCGCTACGACCACTACAGCGACTTCGGCAGCACCTTCAACCCGGGCTTGACGCTGCGCTTCCAGCCCAGCAAGGAAGTGCTGCTGCGCAGCAGCATTGGCACGGGCTTTCGCGCACCGACGCTGTGGGACGTCAACAGCCCGACCGCCTTCACGAACACGGCCAATTCACTGGTTGACCCGAACTGCCCGGCTGGCCAGGCGGGTGACCCGCGCTGCGAGACGCAGTTCAACGTGCGCCTGTCCAGCGACCCCAGCCTCAAGCCCGAGAAGTCGCGCCAGTACTCTGTCGGCGTCGTCTTCGAGCCGCTGCGCGACCTCTCGATCGCGCTGGACTACTGGCACATCCAGAAGAAGGACCAGATCGGTGTCATCGGCGGCGACGCCATCATGGCCGACCCCACGCTCTACCAGCGCTACAGCGCGCGCATCCACCGCCTGCCGGCGCCCAACAGCTTCGTCAGCTACATCGAGACGCCGGTCGAGAACCTGGGTGACCTGAAGACCAACGGCATCGACGTCGATGTGAAGGCGAGTTGGCCGCTGGGCAGCATGGGCCGCCTGGGCGCCAGCTTTGCCGGCAGCTACATCAACGCCTGGAAGCAGCAGAACGGCAAGGGCACGCCGTTCGTGTCTTACGAGGGCACGGCCGGCGACGGCGCGGGCGTGCAGCCGGTGCCCAAGTGGCAGCACACGCTGGGCCTGGACTGGAACCTGGGCAACTGGAACTTGACGCTGGAGAACGTCTTCATCAAGGGCTGGACCGAGTCGGCCGGCCTGGTGGAGGCCAACGTCGGCCCGTCCGTGGAGCACAAGGTCAAGGACAGCAGCCGCTGGAACATGGGCATCGGCTGGAAGCCCATGCCCACGCTGGCGTTGCGCCTGGGTGCGCGCAACTTGCTGAACCAGGACCCGCCGTTCACGGCCGTGTCCAGCTACGGCTCGCATGTGACGGGCTATGCCGGCTCCTTTGTCGACCCGCGTGGCCGCTTCTGGTACGTCAGCGCGAACTACCAGTTCAAGTAAGCCGCTGGCGTCACAGCCAAGAGGCCCCATGAACTGACTCCCATAAGTTGGACGGTCGGAAGTTGGCGGCCCAAGGCCTGAGTTCGGTAATGCACCGGGCTCAGGCCTCTTTTTTTTCCCCTGGAGCGGCAATGCCTGACTGATGTACTGGGGCGCTGCTTCTGGCTAGAGTCGCTGGCTTCCCACCCCCGGAGGATTCCATGATCAACATGACCGTCAACGGTCGCGCCGTCGCGCTGGACGCCGACCCCGACATGCCGCTGCTCTGGGCGGTGCGCGAGGAGCTGCAGCTGACCGGCAGCAAATTCGGCTGCGGCGCGGCCCAGTGCGGCGCCTGCACCATGCACGTCGCCGGTGCGCCGGTGCGCAGCTGCATGACGCCGATCTCGTCCGTCGCCGGCGCCCAGGTCACCACCATCGAAGGCATGGCCACTGACAAGGTCGGAAGCGCCGTGCAGGCCGCCTGGGTCGAGCACGACGTCGCGCAGTGCGGCTACTGTCAGAGCGGCCAGGTCATGAGCGCCGTGGCCTTGCTCAAGGGCAACAAGAAGCCGACCGACGCCCAGATCGACGAGGCCATGGCCGGCAACCTGTGCCGCTGCGGCACCTACACCCGCATCCGCGCCGCCATCCACGCGGCTGCGGCCAAGCTTGCCTGAGGAGGCCGCCATGTTGAACCCCCAACGCATCGACCGCATGCTCAGTGGCGCTCTGAGCCGCCGCGCCTTCGTGACCACCACCGTCGGCGGTGCCGTCGGCCTGGCCTTGCTGCCAGGCCTGGCAGCTGCGCAGGCCGGTACCAAGCCCGGCGCCAAGCCGACCGAGCAGCCGCTGGCCTTCGTCACCATCGCCAAGGACGGCACCACCACCATCCTGTGCAACCGCATGGACATGGGCCAGGGCATCGAGACCGGTCTGGCCATGATTTGCGCCGAAGAACTGGACGCCGACTGGGCACGCGTGCGCACCGGCTTCGGTGACCAGAAGGGCGAATACGTCGACCCGCTGTTCGGCATCCACCTGACCGGCGGCTCCAACTCGGTCAAGAACAGCTATCAGCAGTACCGCGAGCTGGGTGCGCGCACCAAGGCCATGCTGGTGGCGGCCGCCGCGCAGAGCTGGGGCGTGCCGGTCGCGTCGCTGAAGGCCGAGAACGGCGTCATCTCCGGCGCCGGCAAGAGCGCCGGCTACGGCGAGTTCTTCGACGCCGCGATGAAGCTGCCCGTGCCCGAGGCCGTCACGCTGAAGGACCCCAAGGCCTTCAAGCTCATCGGCCAGCCGACCACACTGACCGTCAGCAAGGCCAAGTCCACCGGTACCCAGGCCTACGGCATGGACGTGCAACTGCCCGGCATGGCGGTGGCTGTCATCCAGCGCCCGCCGGTCTTCAACGGCAAGGTCGCCAAGCTGGACTCTACGGAGGCGCTCAAGGTCAAGGGCGTCAAGGCCGTGCTGCCGGTGACGCTGGACCGCGGCGGCCAGGGCGTGGCCGTGGTCGCCAGCGGCTACTGGGCGGCCAAGAAGGGCCGCGACGCGCTCAAGGTCGACTGGGACCTGGGTGGCGTTGCCAAGCCCGACACGAAGGCACTGACGGCGCAATATCTGGCCCTGGCCAAGACGCCCGGCACGCCAGCGCCCAAGCCCGAGTTCCAGGCCGACGCCAGCGCGTGGAGCAAGGCACCGAAGAAAATCACGGCCGACTTCGTGTTCCCCTACCTGAACCATGCGCAGATGGAGCCGCTGGCCTGCACCGTGGACCTGAAGGCCGACCGCTGCGATGTCTACTACGCCGCCCAGATGCCGGGCATCGACGCGATGAACATTGCGCGCACCGTGGGGCTGAAGCCGGAGCAGGTCCAGGTCAACGTACAGATGGCCGGCGGCGGCTTCGGCCGGCGCGCCACGCCCGGCAGCGAATGGCCGCGCGAGGCCGCGGCCGTGGCCGTTGCGCTGGCCCAGGCCGGGCAGCGCATGCCGGTCAAGGTGATCTGGAGCCGTGAGGACGACATGAAGTCCGGCTACTACCGGCCCATGACCGTGCATCGCGCCGAGATCGGCTTCGATGCGACGGGCAAGATCGCCGGCTGGCAGCACCGCATCGTCAGCCAGAGCATCCTGAAGGGCTCGCCGCTGGAGGGCTTCGGCTATCAGAAGGGCGTGGACGGCACGACCACCGAGGGCATGCGCGAGCCCTACGAATTCCCGATGAACCTCAGCGTCCACCACCCAGACGTCAACGTGCCGGTGCTGTGGTGGCGCTCGGTTGGCTCCACCCACACGGCCTACGTGATGGAGACGCTGGTCGACGAGATCGCGTTCGCCACCAAGCAGGACCCGGTCGCCTACCGCATGAAGCTGATGGAGGGCAACGCCAAGGCCGAGCGCCACCGCCTGGCGCTGCAGGCCGCGGTGGACAAGAGCGGCTACGGCAAGCGCAAGCTGAAGACCGGCCAGGCGTGGGGCGTGGCGGTGCATGAGAGCTTCGAGTCCGTCGTCGCCTACGTCGTGGTGGCCAGCATGAAGGGCAAGGGCAAGGACCGCCAGCCGGTGCTGCAGGAAGTGCATGCAGGCGTGCACTGCAATCTCTGCGTGAACCCCAAGGCGGTGGAGACGCAGGTGCAGGGTGCCGCCATCATGGCTTTGGCCACGACCTTGCCCACCCACCGCATCACCTTCAAGGACGGCGTGGTCGAGCAGGGCAACTTCTACGACGTGGCCATGCCGCGCATGCCGGACGCGCCCAAGGTCATGACGGTCAGTATCGTGCCCAGCAACGACCCGCCCAAGGGCATGGGCGAGCCCGGCCTGCCGGCGCTGGCCCCGGCGCTGGCGAATGCCGTGGCCAGATTGACCGGCCAGCGTCAGCGCGAGCTGCCGTTCCGCTTTGCCTGAGCCTCGGCGCGCAGGCATGAAAAAGGCGGGCCCTCGGGCCCGCCTTGCACTTGTGGGGTGCTGCGCTTAGCGCTTGTCGTTGCGGCGGCGTGCGCCGGCCGCAGCCAGCAGGGCCGTCAGCGCCAGGCCGGCGGTCATGGGTTCGGGCAGATCCACCGCCTGTGCCCGGGCGATGGGGTCGCTGCCGGGGAACGGGTCGCCCGAACGTGCGCCAGCACCGCAGTAGGACGTGAAGGCTTCGCCGGTCACCGGACCGTCCGGTGCCACGACCTCGGCTGCAACACGAGCCGCGACGCCTTCCTGGTTCTTGTTGCTCTGGAGGTACGCCGTGCAGATGCCGGTCGTGAGGACGTTGCCAGCGGCCTCAGACGTCATCACGTAGGAGATCGTGTGGTCGGAGCCATCGGTCGTCGGCAGCAGCGAGATCGAATAGGCGCCGCCGGAAATGCCATAGCTGAAGTAGCCGGCGCCTGTCGCGCTCGTCCAGCCGACCGATTCGGTGCCGTGGTGCTCGTAGCTGTTCGTGATGGCGCCGCCGGTTCCGACCTCGGCACTCCAGGCTTCGTCCAGGTAGGTGGTGCCGTCGATGACCAGCTGGATCGTCAGCTTGGATTTCTGGAACTCTCCGGCCGAGAACGCCGTGCTGCCGAAGGCGCCCACCTCGCCCGGGTTAATGAAGAAGGAGAAGTCGAGCGCGTCGGTGCCGCCGAGGGTGCCGATGACCGATGCGATGCCTTGGGCGTAGTAGGTGTTCTCGCCGGAGGCGCGGCTACCGAAATTGGTGACGCTGTCGTTGCAGGAATAGGCGTGGATGCCGATGTTGTTGATGCCCGAGCCGGTGAACTCCAGCGTGTCATGGCCGGAGAGGCCGCCCGCAGGGCTGCCGCAATCCGTGATTGCGGCCACCGTGCCGCCAGGTCCGGAGGAACTGCCCAGGTTGTAGGCGCCGACGCCGGTGTAGGTCAGTTCAGCCCATGCCGGCAAGGTCAGTGCCGTCAGTGCGGTGATCACGCAGAGTTTTTTGAAGTTGGGCATGGAAGCTCCAGAACGATTTGGACGCGATGCTAGGGGTCGGCGTCCTGCTTGTGTGTCCCGGCCTTCGGGGGCTACCCCCTCAAATGCGGGTGTTGGCTCAGCCCTCGGCAGGCGCCGGCGGGTAGCCGGCTTCAGCCAGTGCAGCGGCCAGGGTCTCGCGGGGCAGGGCGCTGTCGACCCGGGCCGTTTTCGCGTCGCGGTCGATGTCGATGCGGGCCTGGGCGTCGGCGGCCTGCAGCGCCTCTGTGATAGCGGCCACGCAATGGCCGCAGCTCATGTCGGGCAGAGTGAACTGATGCATCGCGGATCTCCTGTCTTCGGAATTGGACGGAAATCCTAGTGCCGATGGCGCGCCCCAGATTTCCGTGCGCCGAGCCGGGCCGGCAACGCCTTGTTACCGCCTCGTACACAAAGCCATCGTTGAAGCGATGGAGCCGCCGCCCTGACTGCGGGGGCGCCGTCCCCCGGACCTGGGACGCCCGCGCCTGTTTGCAACGCCACTGGCGTCAACCCGATCCGGGCCAACCCTAGGATCCGCGCCTTTCTCGGGGCCTTCGGGCCGCGGGTGTGTGGTCCAGAAGGGAGTACCCAGAATGATGACGATGAACAAGCGCTGCCGTCTGGCGGCAGCCGTGGCCTTGCTGGCCGCGCTGAGCGCCTGCGGTGGTGGCAGCGACGGCCCGACGCCGGTGGTCGCGGCGGCCGACACCTTGTCGCTGGGCACCGGCCAGACGGCCTCGGTGCTGAGCAACGACACCGTGGGCGGTGCCCCCGCCCGCGTGGGGGCGGGTGGCAATGCCAGCGTGAGCTTCAGCGGCACGCTGCCGCAGGGCATCAGCGCCGCCGACGGCGTGCTGACCGCCGCACGCGGCGCCGTGCCGGGCAGCTACACGCTGAACTACCAGCTCTGCGAGGCCGCGGCCGGCAGCAACTGCACGACCGCCTCGGTGGCACTCACGGTACCTAAGCCGCCCATCAGTGCGGCGGCGGACACCGTCAGCCTGGGGGCCGGCGAAACCTCGTCGCTGCTGGCCAATGACCAGCTCGACGGCGTGGCCGCGACAGCCGCCACCGTTGTGGTCACCACCACGGGCACCTGGCCCACCGGTGTCACCCTGGGCGCCGACGGCGTGCTCACGGCCGGCGCCGGTGCGCCGGTGGGCGCGAGCACGCTGGGCTATCGCATCTGCCAGGCGGCGGCCGCCACCAACTGCGCGGATGGCAGCGTGACCTTGAGCGTCGTGGCGCGCGTGGCCGTCAGCGGTCGTGTCGTCGACGGCCTCACCGGCGTGCCGCTGGCCGGCATCGCCGTGGCCGTGGGTGCACGCACCGCCGCGACGGACGCTCAAGGCCAGTTCAGCGTGACCGGCGTGTCGCCCAGCGCCCGGGCCACCGTCAAGTTCACCGGTGCGGGCTACGGCGAAGGCGCCCGCATCGTGACCGTGACCGACACCGGAGCGACCGGCGTGCTGGCGCGCCTGGTGCCGGTGACGGCTTCGGCCGTGCTGGACGCCGGCACCGGCGGCACCGTCACCAACACGGCCGGCACCGCTCGCGTCGTGCTGGCGGCCGCCAGCCTGGCCAGGGCAGACGGCAGCACGCTGACCGGCAACGCCACGGTCAGTGTGACCGCCATCAACCCGTCGCTGGACTCCAGCCTGATGCCGGGCGACTACACCACCGTCAGCGGCGGCAATGCGGTGTCCATCGAGAGCTACGGCGCGCTGGGCGTGCAGATCGCCGACGCCGCGGGCCAGCCGGCCAACCTGCGCACCGGTCAGACGGCAACCATCCGCATCCCGCTGGGCACGCGCGACGAGAACCCGCCTGCCACCATCCCGCTGTTCCACTTCGACACCGCCGCCGGCCGCTGGACGCAGGAGGGCACGGCCACGCTGCAGGGCAGCGGTGCCGCGCGCTACTACGAAGGCACGGTCTCGCACTTCAGCACCTGGAACGCGGACCGCATCAGCGAGACCGTCTGGGTCAACGGCTGCGTTGCCGATTCCACTGGCGCGCGCGTGGCAGGCGCCACCGTGTCCAGCGACGGCATCGACTACAGCGGCACCAGCGGTGCGCTGACCGATGCCACAGGGGCCTTCCGCATCGCGGTGCGCGCCAACAGCCTGGCGACGCTGATCGGCTTCAAGAGCCTGCTGCTCAGCAACACCGTGCGCGTCTCCAGCACCGGCAGCGACCTCACGCTGACCGACTGCCTGGTGCTGGCGGCCAACGCCAACGGTGTGTCCATCAAGCTGACCTGGGGCGCCAACCCGCGCGACCTGGACAGCCACCTGTGGACGCCCAGCGGCAGCCACGTCTACTTCAGCAACAAGGGTCAGCTGACGGCTGCGCCGTTCGCCAACCTGGACGTGGACGACACCAGCAGCTTCGGCCCCGAAGTGGTGACGCTGACCAAGCTGATGGTGGGCACTTACAAATACGCAGTGCACAACTACAGCGGCTACGGCAGTGGTCCCATCGCCGTCAGCGGTGCGCGGGTGGAGCTGATCCTGCCGGGCGGCCGCACCGAGCTCTTCGTGCCGCCGGCCAGCGGCGAGACGGCGTCGACCGACTACTGGACGCTGTTCGACCTCACGGTGGATGCCCAGTGCAACATCACGCTGACCCGCACCGAGGCCTACACGGCCACGCCGGCCAGCCCGCCGTCGGCGACGCCGGTGTACTGCACCCGGTCCTGAGCGGTCTGGCGGGGCGTGCGTCGGGAGGCGCCGCCCCGCCCGCGCTGGCATGATCCCGGCTCCACCCGCTGGAGCCGGTCACCATGAAAATCATTGCCCTGAGCGGCGCGCTGCGCCGCGCCTCCTTCAACACCGCCTTGCTGCGTGCCGCGGCCGGCCTGGCGCCGGAAGGCGTCACACTGGAGCTGCGCACGCTGCACGGCATTCCACTGTATGACGGCGACCTGGAGGCCCAGGGCATCCCCGAGGCTGTGACGATGCTGCGCGAGGCCATCGCCGCGGCCGACGGGCTGCTGATCTCCACCCCCGAATACAACAATGCCATCCCCGGCGTTCTGAAGAACGGGCTGGACTGGCTGTCACGCCCCAGCGGCGAGGGCGCCAAGTTGTTCGGCGGCAAGCCCACCGCGCTGGTCGGTGCGACGCCGGGCGGCTTCGGCACCATCCAGGCGCAGGACGCCATGTTGAGCGTGTTCCGCACCTTCGGCTGCGACTTTTGGATGGGTGGCCGGTTGATGGTGTCGCACGCCGGCTCGGTGTTCGACGCCGACGGCCGGCTGGTGGACGACAAGATCGCCGAGCAACTGCGCGCCTTCGTCGCCGGCTTTGCGGCCCATGTGGCGCGGAGACAGGCATGACCCACGTCGAGCGCATCACAAGCCACGTCGGCGACGTGGGCGGCCTGCCCATCCAGCGTGCGCTGCCCAACAAGGGCCGCCGCAACATCGCCGCCTGGTGTTTCGCCGACCACGCCGGCCCCGCCACACTGCTTCCTGAACAGCGCATGAATGTCGGCCCGCACCCGCACACCGGGCTGGCCACCTTCAGCTGGATGATCGAGGGCGAAATCCTGCACCGCGACAGCCTGGGCTCCCAGCAAGTGCTGCGCGCAGGCCAGGTCAACTTGATGACGGCTGGGCATGGCATTTCGCACAGCGAGGAGTCGCTGTCCGACCGCATCCACCTGGCGCAGCTGTGGATCGCGCTGCCGGACGCCGAGCGCGAGCGCCCACCCAGCTTCCAGCACTTCCCCGACCTGCCGCACGCCGCGCTGGACCAGGGCTGGGACGCGACCGTGCTGGTCGGCAACTTCGCCGGCCAGCGCTCGCCGGTGCCCAGCTTCACGCCGCTGCTTGGCGTGGACCTGGCCGCCGCCGGCCCGGCCTGCGCGACGCTGGCGCTGGACGCCGCCTTCGAGCATGGGCTGATGCTGCTGGAGGGCGAGGTCGACGTCAGCCCCGCCGGCCACGACGCGGTCGAGACAGTCACGCCCGGCACGCTGCTTTACCTCGGCGCAGGCTGCGGCGCGGTCGAGCTGCGCTGCGCCGCGTCCACACGCCTGCTGCTGCTGGGCGGCCAACCCTGGGCCCAGCCGCCGCTGCTTTGGTGGAACTTCGTCGGCCGCGAGCCGGCCGAGATGCAGGTCTGGGCAGAGGACTGGGCGCGCGAGGACGGCGGGCGCTTCGGCGTCGTGGGCGGCTACCGGGGTCCGCGCATCCCGGTGCCGCCGGTGCCCGCGCTGCGTAAGCCCTAGCCCCGCGCCCGGATAATCCGGTCTCCCCCAACGGAGCCCACCCATGTTCGAGCATGTCGATGCCTACGCCGGCGACCCCATCCTGAGCCTCAACGAGGCCTTCCAGAAGGATCCGCGCGCCGGCAAGATCAACCTGTCCATCGGCATCTACTTCGACAACGACGGTCGCATCCCCATGCTGCCGTCGGTGCGCGCCGCCGAGCTGGCCGTCGTGGAGGCTGCCGGCCCCAGGCCCTACCTGCCCATGGAAGGCGCCGCCAACTTCCGCAGCGCCGTGCAGGCCCTGCTGTTCGGTGCCGATCACCCCGCCATCCAGGCCGGCCGCATCGCCACCATCCAAGGCGTAGGCTCCAGCGGCGGCCTCAAGGTGGGCGCGGACCTGCTCAAGCGCTACTTCCCGGACAGCAAGATCTACCTGTCCGACCCGACCTGGGACAACCACCGCGCTGTCTTCGAGGGCTCGGGGCATGTCTGTGAGACCTACCCCTACTACGACGCGGCCACCGGCGGCGTGCGCTTCGATGCGCTGCTGGCCGCGTTCAAGGCGCTGCCCCAGCGCAGCGTCGTGCTGATGCACGCTTGCTGCCACAACCCCACTGGCGTGGACCTGACGCAGGACCAGTGGCGCGCCCTGGTGCCCGTTATCCGCGAGCGTCAGCTGCTGCCCTTCCTGGACCTGGCTTACCAGGGCTATGGCGATGGCATTGAGCAGGACGCCTTCGCGCCGCGCCTTCTGGCCGACGAGGGCTTGTCATTCCTGATCGCCAACAGCTTTTCCAAGAGCATGAGCCTGTACGGTGAGCGCTGTGGGGGCCTGAGCGTCGTCTGTCCCGACGCCGACCAGGCTGCGCGCGTGCTGGGTCAGATGAAGTTCATGATCCGCCGCAACTACTCCAACCCGCCCATGCACGGCGGCCAGATCGTGGCCAAGGTGCTGACGGACCCGAAGCTGCGCGCGATGTGGGAGGCCGAGGTGGCCGAGATGCGCGAGCGCATCCAGGCCATGCGCCGCCAGCTGCACGACGTGCTGGCCGCCAAGCTGCCCGGCCGCGACTTCAGCTACTTCCTGACCCAGCGCGGCATGTTCAGCTACACCGGCCTCACCGCTGAGCAGGCTGAGCGGCTGAAGACCGAGTTCGGCGTCTACATCCTGCGCTCGGGCCGCATGTGCGTGGCGGGCCTCAACACCCGCAACGTCGAGGCCACGGCCGAGGCCATGGCGGCCGTGCTGGCCAACTGAGGCAGCGTTCGATGCGCCGTCTTGTGGTGGCCGCTGCCGGGCTCTGCCTGACCGGCGGCGTGCCCGCCGAACCGCAAGCCGTGCGCCACATCGTCTGGGTGAACGGCGACACGCTGGCCGTGCGCAGCGGTGACCGGATCGTGCGCCCGGCCGCCCTGATCGCCGAGTGGCTACAGCGGCATCTGCCCGACGACGTCGAGCTCCGGCCCGAGGTCGCGAACGCCGACCGCGGCTGGGCCCTGATCCGCCAGGGCGACGAGGCCTGCCTGGCCAACGCCGTGCGGCTGCCGGACCGCGAACGGCTGGCCTACTTCAGCACGATCTGGCTGATGCCGCCGCCCCAACTGATCGTTCGGCGCGAGCGGCGCGCCGCCGTGCCGCTGGACGCACGCGGCGCCGTCGACCTGCCGGCGCTGCTTGCTGGCGGTGCGATGCGCGGCGTCATCGCGCGCACCCGCAGCTACGGCGCGGCGCTGGACGCCCAGCTCGCCGGCGCCACCGGGCTGAGTCGCGTGACGGCTGCTGACTTCGGCAGCAACCTGCTGCCCATGCTGTTGCAGGACCGAGCCGACTTCACGGTCGAATACCCCAATGTGCTCGTCGCGCTGGCCAGCCAGCGCGACGACGAGCCGGCGCTGGACGCCCTGCCCGTCAAGGGCGCCAGCGAGCCGGTGCCCAGCGGCGTGGCCTGCCCGCGCACGCCTTGGGGGCACGCGGCCATCCGCCTCATCGACCGCACCCTGGGCACGCCGGAAGGCGCGGCCATGCTGCGTGAGGCATTGAGTGTCTCGTTGCCGGCGGACACCCAGCGCACCTACCGCGAGGCCTTCGACGCCCACTTCCAGCGCCGCGCCAGGCCCACACCGGGGCTCTGAAGCCCTGGGGCGCCATAACGCCCGGTGATGGCCGCAGCCGCCGCTTTCATTGGCTGCGGTCGCCCGCCCTCTTTACCCTGCCGGCCAGGACTGAGGCCCAGGGACAGGATGAAGCATTGCGTGGTGATCGGTGGCGGCGTGGTGGGCTTGACCACCGCCTGGGCACTGCTGGAGCGCGGTCATGCGGTGACCCTGGTCGAGCGCGACGGCGAGGTGGCCCAGGGTGCCAGCCGGGCCAACGGCGGCCAGCTCAGCTACCGCTACGTGTCGCCGCTGGCCGATGCCGGCGTGCCGCTGAAGGCGTTGCGCTGGCTGCTGGACCCCGACGGCCCGCTGCGCTTCAAGCCCGAGGCGAGCTGGGCGCAATGGGCCTGGCTCGTCGCCTTCCTGCGTGCCTGCCGCGGCCCGGTGAACCGTCGCACGACCGAGCGGCTGCTGGCGCTGGGCGCCTATAGCCAGGCCTCGTTCGCGCGGCTGCAGGCCGAGGCCCAGCTGGGTGACACGATTGCGCTGCGCTCGCCGGGCAAGCTGGTCGTCTACCGCAAGCCGGCGGAATTCGCTCGGGCGGCCGCACGCGTGAACGGCAGCGGGGCCGAGGCCGCGCTGTCGCACGACGACTGCGTGGCCCTGGAGCCCGCGCTGGCCGACAGCCAGGCCACGCTGGCCGGTGGCATCTTCACGCCCGGCGAGGCAGTGGCCGACTGCCATGCCTTCTGCACCGAGCTGCACGCGCGGCTGCGCCAGCACGAGCGCTTCCGCGGCCAGCTGGGCGCCCGGGTCGACGGCTTCCTGACCGACCTGCGCGGCTGCGTGTCCGGCGTGTGCACCGATGCGGGCGACGTCACGGCCGACGCCACCATCCTGGCCGCCGGCCTGCACAGCCGGGCGCTGGCGGCGTCGCTGGGGCTGAAGCTGCCGCTCTACCCGCTGAAGGGCTACAGCTTGACGGCGCCGATCACGCCGGGCCAGCACCGTCCGCCGGAGGTGAGCGTGACGGACTTTGAGCGCAAGATCCTCTACGCCCGCATTGGCCAGGACCTGCGCGTGGCCGCCATGGCCGACCTCGTCGGCGACGACCTCGGCCTGGACACTGGGCGGTTGGCGTCGCTGCAGCGCTCCGTGCGCGCCACCTTCCCCAACGCGGCGGACTACGATCGCGCCAAGCCCTGGGCCGGCCTGCGCCCGGCCACGCCCACCGGCGCGCCCATCGTCGGCGAGAGCGGCATCCCGGGGCTATGGCTGAACGTCGGCCACGGTGCGCTGGGTTTCACGTTCTCGTTCGCGACGGCCAACATCGTGGCCGAGCTAGTGTCCGGGCGTGCCAGCCCCTTGCCTCTTGAAGGACTGAGCCTGTGACCGCCGACGACCTTGCCCAGGCGCTGCGCGCCGCCGTGCTGGCGCAACACTTCGAGGCCACGGCCGATGGCCTGCAGGCCGGCGCGCCGCTGGGCGTCCACCCGAGCATCGATCTGGCGGTTGTCGTGTTCCCGCGCGGTGCGGCGCCGGTCTGCGCCAACGTGCTTTTCTCGCGCGAGCATCCGCAAGGTCTGGTCGCGCACTTCGCCGGTCAGGCCGGCGCTGTCGACAACATCGCCTTCAAGGCCGACGTGCGCAACGCGGCCGGCGACTCGTACGCCTGGCTGCCCGGCGCGGATTGGCAACGGATCGACTTCCCGGCCTGGTTCGGTAGCGGCCCGCGCTTTGTCGCGCCCTATCCGGCCTCGCTGCTGAAGACCATGGTCGCCGTTGGCGTCGGCCGCCTGGTCGACCAAGGCCGCAGCGACTGGACCCTGCCGCTGGCCTACGACGGCCAGACCCGCGCGATGGCCGACTGGCTGTTCGACATGATCACCGTCAGCAGCAACGAGGCGACGTCCGCGCTGGTGGCACATCTGCATGAACGCGGCGCCATCCGGCGCGAAGGCGGCACCGAGGTGCACAACGAACTTCATGCGCTGTTCATCGCCGAAGGCCTGCCGGGGCTGAGGATCGCCAACACCCAGGCCGACGGCGGCTGGGGCAATGGCGCCGGGGCTGGCGTCGGCCAGATCCAGATGACGGCCTGGGATGCGCTGCGGCTGATGTGGCGGCTGGACGCGGAAGCGCCGGCCGTGCCGCCGATCGTCAGCGACGCCAGCCGCGCCGTCATCCGCCGCGCGCTGGATGCGCAGAAACTGCACGAGATCCTGTCGAGCGAGTCGCTGCGCGCGCTGCCCGGCTGGGTGCCCGGCATCCCGGCGCGCTTCGCGCACAAGACCGGCAACACGCAGAACTACAGCAGCGACGCCGGCATCGTGCATGATGGCGAGCTGCACTACCTAATCGCCGTGACGACCAGCCTCGGCAGCCGCTACGCGCCACACCCCGACGCGGCGACGACCTGGGAGCTGCCGGGCCTGGGTGGCGCGGTGCATGCATGGCTGAAGACCGCCACATCCTGATTCCGCCACTGCGGCGCGGCGCCACTATCGCCGTCGTCGCGCCCGCGGGCCCGCCCAAGCCGGGGCGGCTGGAGCCCGTCGAAGGCTGGCTGCGCGAGCGCGGCTATGTGCCGCGCCTGCTGCCCAGCTGCTTTGGCCCGCCCCCGCTGGACTTCCTCGCCGCGCCTGACGCCGTGCGCGCGGCCGACCTGCACGCTGCCTTTGGCGATGACAGCGTCGACGCCGTGCTCGCGCTGCGTGGCGGCTCGGGGTGCATCCGGCTGCTGGACAGGCTCAACGTCGCGCGGCTGGCCTGCACGCGCAAGCTACTGATCGGCTATAGCGACCTGACCGTGCTGCACGCGCTGCGCACCAACGCCGGTATCGCGTCGCTGCATGCGCCCATGCCGGCAAGTGACTGGGGCCTCCCGGGTTCAGAGCCTGACACCGAAGCGCTGTTCGATGCGCTGGCCCGCGGCTGGCGCACCAGCGACGTCGTCGGCCACGCCGAGCCACATCCGCTAAGCCACAGTGGCCAGGGTGGCTCTGCGCAAGGTCGGCTCATCGGCGGCAACCTGGCGATGTTCTGCGCGCTGCTGGGAACGCCGTTCATGCCTGACGTCGATGGCGCGCTGCTCTTCATCGAGGACATCAGCGAGGAGCCCTATCGTGTCGATCGCATGCTCAGCCAGCTGCGCTTGGCCGGTGTGCTCGACCACATCGCCGGCCTGCTGGTGGGCAGCTTCAGCGGCGTCGAGAGCCAAGATGCAGTGCAGGCGGTGCTGGCTGACCACCTGTCCAGGCTGCGATGCCCGGTGCTGGCCGGCTGGCCTGCCGGCCATGGCCAGCCCAACCGGCCGCTGCCGCTGGGCGTCATGGCGCGGATGGACGTGGAGGCTGGGCAGCTAACGCTCGGCTAGGCATTCACCCACGCGCTGCAACCGCAGCGCCGAGAAGTCGAAGTCCGGCGTGCTGACGGCGCGCAGCTGGAAGGCCGTGACAGCGCCATCGCCTGAGGCCGCATCCAGCCACGCATCCGACTGCACCGACGGATCGTCCCATTGCAGCAGAACGTGGCCCGCGTCGTCCCGCGCGAGTTGGCCCACCAGGCGCGGCGACGCGAGGCTGCGCCAGGTGAGGCCGCCCTGGCCGTCCGGGCAGAGGGTCACCGTGCCGAACCAGGCATCGCGGTAGCGGCCTTGCCAGGCCTGCACCTGCGCGGCGTCAAGGCGGGCCGTGTGCATGGGCGGCGGCGGGGTGGGGCTGGGCGGGCGTGGCGCCGGCGCCCGTGCGGCCGGCAGGCCCAGCGCCTGCTGCAGCGCGGCCACGATGCGGGCGCGGGCCGCGGGCGCGTCGCCGTTCAGCGCCACCGCCAGCCCCAGGCCGCGGGCTGGGTAGACCGCGAAATAGGCGCTGATGCCGGCCAGGCCGCCGTAGTGATCCAGCCGCAGACCGCGGTCGTCGCCGACGAATTGCAGGCCCAGGCCGTAGGCCTCGACCGCGAGCGGCCTGCCGTCGGGTTCAAAGCGCTGCGCCACCAGCGCATCGGCGCGGTGCAGTTCGTGCCAGCCGGCCGCGCTCAGGCCCAGCGCGGCCAGCGAGTCGGCCTGCGGCGCCTGGTGAAACGTCAGCCAGCGGCCCAGGCCTTTGGCGCTGCAACGCACGCCGCCGGCGGGCGCATCCAGGCCTTCTTCCACCTCGGGTGGATCGGTGCGCACCGGCACGGGCCGGCCCGTGGCCATGCGATGAGGCTGGGCCAGGTCAGGTCGCCCGGCGCGTGTGAAGCCGCCCGCGGTGCAGTCCATGCCCAGGGGCTGGAACACGCGGGTGGCCACGAAGCGGGCATAGCCCTGACCGCTGGTGCGCTGAATGAGCTGGCCGACCAGCGCGTAGTTGACGTTGCTGTAGTGAAAGCCCGTGACGGGCCGCGGGTCGCTGCGCAGCACGGCCAGGCCGGCCAGGAAGTCCGCCCAGGTGTAGGCATTCGGCTGCGGCCACAGCAGGGCTTCGAGGCGGTCCAGGTCGAGTCCGCTGCGGTGCGTGAGCAACTGGCGCAGGCTGAGCGCGGCCACGCTCGGGTCGGCCTCTGCGAGCTCCGGCAACCAGCGCGACACGGGCACGTCCCAGGCGAGCTTGCCCTCGTCCACCAGCAGGGCCACGGCCAGTGCGGTGACCGACTTGGAGAGGGACCCCAGCTTGAAGAGCGTGTCCGGCCCGGCTGCGGCGCCGGGCGCCAGCAGGTCACGCTGGCCGTAGCCGCGCGCCAGCACGGGCTGGCCGTCGCGCATCAGCGCCACGGCGGCGGCGGGCACGCCGGTGTCGTGCAGCACCGTGCGCACGGCCGCGTCCAGCCGGGGCTCCGCGGCGTGAACCTGACTGGTGATCAGGCACAAAAAAAGGGACGCCCAGCGTCCCTTCCGTGCCATGGCAATGCAGGCGCGCATCACCAGAACTTGTAGCTGGCCCGCAGCAGGAAGCTGCGCAACCGCGGATCGCCCACGCGGGCATCCCAGCCGGCACCAGCCACGTTGTCGACGTTGTGGCCCGAGAACGGCGGCTTGGTGTCGAACAGGTTCTTGATGCCGGCGGTCAGCGTCAGGTTCTTGATGCCGGTGTAGCTGGCCGTCAGGTTGTAGAGCGCGTAGCTGGAGATCTTGGACGGCAGCTGCGGCGGCGTGAAGCCGACGAAGCCGCCCACTTCCTCGTTGTAGCCGCTGCTGTAGACCTGCTGGAAGGTGCTGCCCCAGACGCCGCTGCTCCAGTTGATGGTGGCGCTGTGCTTCCAGCGCAGCTTGAGGTCGTAGCCGAAGTCCGGCCCGCCGAAGTCGTTCACGCGCTCCACCCACGGGTCGCTCGGGCTGAAGCGGCTCTTGTAGCTGTGCGTGTAGGTGCCATCCAGCGAGGCAGTCCAGCGGCCCCAGTCGTTCTTGGTCGTGAAGGTCAGGTTGACGTCGAAGCCGTTGGTCTTGTCGCCGGCCAGATTGAAGTAGGGCGCGACCACTTGGGTGATCTCGTTGGTGACGGCATCACGCACCACGTACTGCTTGTAGCGCTCGTAGTTGTTGATGAGCGCCAGGCCGGAGAGCGCCGAGATGCGGTCGTTGATCTCGATGTTCCAGTAGTCGAGGCTCGCCGTGAAGCCTTCCATCGGTGAAACCACGATGCCCAGCGAGTACTGCTTGCTCTTCTCTGGCTTGAGGTTGGGGTTGGAGCGGGTCGTGATCTCGGGGCGGATGCCGCAGCCGGTGGCTTCCTTGCCGGTGGGGCAGAGCACCGGGTCGTTGATGTCGGAGTTGAACTGGCCGGTCGTGTCGCCGCCGTACAGCGGGTCGTAGTCCGGCGCGTGGAAGCCCTTGCTGTAGGAGCCGCGCAGCAGTACTTCCTTGGCCGGCTGCCAGCGCAGCGCTGCCTTGGGGTTGGTGGTGCTGCCGAAGTCGTTGTAGCGGTCGTAGCGGGCGGCCAGCTGCAGGTCCAGGTTCTTGACGAGGGGGATCTGCAGCTCGGTGTACAGCGCCTTGATGTTGCGCGTGATGCGGTCCAGCGACGGCACCGAGGTCACGCCGTTGACGGCTGGCGCGCTGGGCTGGCCGTTGGTGAAGCGGTAGGTCTCTCGGCGCACGTCGAAGCCGAAGGCCGCCGCCACGTTGCCGGCCGGCAGTGCGAAGATGTCCTTAGACATCACGCCGTCGATCTGGGTGACCGTGGCCTTGCCACCGTACAGGTTGTAGCCGCGTGCGCTGGCACCGTCGATCAAGGCCATGGCTTCGGCCGTCTGGCTCTGGCCGGGCAGCAGGAAGGGGTTGATCAGCCCGGTGGCCATCGCGTCCACGAGCTTTTGCGTGAACATGTTGCCGCTGCCGTAGACCGTGTTGGCCTTGCTGGACGCGGCTGACACGCCGAGCTTGTAGTCCCAGCCCGCGAAGATGCCGTCCACGCCGGCCAGGATGCGCGACGCGTCGGTCGTCGTCTCCTGCTGGCGCGGGCCGCAGGCCATGCAGCGCCAGCGGATGCGCTCGGGCTTGGTCGGGTCGAACACGGCGCGGCCGTCGTTCGCATCGGTCGGCAGCCGGAAGTACTGCGGCAGCAGCGCCGCGAGGTTCTGGTAGTAGGGCTTCCCGGCAGGGTAGTTGTAGGACCCCGAGGTGAGCTGGATCTCGGTGTACTCCACCATCGACTTGCTGCGCGAGGCCACAGCCTCGACGAAGGCCGTCGTGTCGGCGTCCAGCGCGACGCTGCCGCGGCCGACGAAGTTGGTGTTCTTGACCGGCTGCATCAGGCTCCAGCTCTTGCCGTAGTCGTAGGAGCAGGCCTTGTTGAAGGCGTTGCTGCCGGTCACGTCGCCGCGGTAGGCGTACATGTTGGGGACGGTGTCGCACTTGCCCGTGAGCCCCAGGTAGCTGGCGCGGCTGTAGCTCAGTGGGTCACCGGGCAGCTTGTAGCTGGCGCCCAGCGCCGTGCCGCTGGCGGCGCCGATGTTGGCGTAGGGCGTGCCGGTGGTGTCGGGAAACAGGCCGCGGTCGGGCTGGATGCCGTTGTGGAAGCTGCGCTGGCTGCCGCGCAGGCGCTGGCTGTCGTCGTAGGTCAGCGCCGCCATGATGTTGAACCGGTCGGTGGCCAGGTTGCCGGCACCGAACAGCACCGAGCCGCGCGAGATGTCGCCGCCACCGTGCTGGGTCTGGTCGGTCGACACGCTGGCTTCCAGACCCTGGTAGTCCTTCTTGGTGATGAAGTTGATGACGCCGCCGATGGCATCCGTGCCGTAGATGGCCGAGGCGCCGTCCTTCAGTATCTCGACCCGGTCCAGCGCGGCCAGCGGGATGCCGTTGAGGTCGACCGACTGCCCGTTGAGCCCGTGGGTGGACAGGCGTCGGCCGTTCAGCAGCACCAGCGTGTACTGCGAGCCCAGGCCGCGCAGCGACGCCGCCGAGCTGCCGTTGTTGTGCGGCTTGGTGCCTGAGGTCGCCGCGGTGAAGTCGCCCCCCTGGTTGCTGGCCAGGTTGTCGATGCCGTTGCCGTTGGCGCTGAGCTGCTGCAGCAGTTGCTCGGCCGTCGTGACGCCGAGCTTGGCCAGGTCGGCCGCCCGGATGGTCTGCACCGGCAGCGCTCCCTCGTCCTGTACGCGCTTGATGCTGGAGCCGGTCACTTCCACCCGCTCCAGCTTGCTGGCGTCGCTTTGCGCAACGGCCGTGCCGAGATGGGCGCCCAGGCCGACGACGGCCAGTTGTGCTGCCAAACGAATGAGCTTCATCTCAACGACTCCTTGACGAGATACACGATTGGTCGGCATGTTGGCTTGGCGGCACGTGCCCGCGCCAGGGGGCGGCACCCCAGTTGTTGCGCGCTTTTCAATGAATGCTTGTCGGCGCTGCATAACCTGCGGGAATGCGGCCCCGAAAAGAAGCGCCACTGGCACCCTCGCGGGGCGGCATACATTGCGCGCGGTGCATTCCCGAGGACATGTGATGCGACTGATCTCCGAGGCCGACGTCGCGGCCCAGCTCGACCCCGCCAGCGCCGTTGCTGCGCTGCGCGCCGCCTTTGCCCAACTGGGCCGCGGCCAGGCCCAGGTGCTGGCCCGTCACCGCGCCACCGCCACGCGTGAAGGCGCTGCGCTGGCCATCAGCGCGATGGGCGCAATCCTGGACGTCGACGGCGAACTGCCGGCCGTGCTGGGTACCAAGGTCTATTCGGCGCGCAACGGCCGATACAACTTCCTCGTCAGCCTGTTCTCGGCGGACACCGGCGCGGCACTGGCCACGCTCGAAGCCAACGAATTCACGCGGCTGCGCACAGCCGCGGCCACGGCTGTCGCGGCGGACTCGCTGGCACTGCCCGAGGCGAAGACCTTGGCCGTCTTCGGCGCCGGCATCCAAGCCCGCGCGCATGCCGAGGCGCTGAGCCGCGTGCGCCGCTTCGAGCGGGTGCTGGTCTGCGCGCGCAGCGGCGCCGAGGCCTTCGCGGCCGAGCTGGCGGCTGCGCTCGGCCTGCCGGTGGCCGCCGTCGATGCGCCAACGGCCGCCGCCGGGGCCGACGTGATCGTGACCGCCACGCGCTCGGCCGTGCCGCTGTTCGACGGCGGCCTGGTCAGGCCCGGTGCCTTCGTGGCGGCGGTCGGTTCCAGCACCAAGACGGCCCGCGAGCTGGACGACACGCTGCTGGCCCGCGCCGCGCTGGTGGCCGTCGAGTGGCACGAGGCTGCGCGGCAAGAGGCAGGCGACATCGTGCTGGCCGCGCCCGGCGTCATCTCGCCCGATCGGTTGGTCGAGCTGGGCGAACTCATCGTGCGGCCGCGCGTGCGTGCACCGCAGGACATCGTCGTCTACAAGAGCGTCGGCATCGGCCTGGAGGACGTGGCGCTGGCCCGCCTTGTCGCCCACCGCCTGGGGGTGTGTTGATGCGCCTCGCACCGTTTGCCGCCGCGCTGTTGCTGGCCGGCTGCGCCACCACGACCGTGCCCGACCCCGTGCAGGCGGCGCTGGCCAAGGCCGGACTGCCCGCCGACTCGCTGGGCTATGTACTGCAGCCGCTGGACGGCTCCCGCGCCGCGTTGAGCCGCCGCGCCGACGTCCCCATGTCGCCGGGGTCGACGATGAAGCTGGTCACGGCCACGGTCGCGCTGGACAGGCTGGGCATCAACCACCGCGGCCGCACCGAGCTGCTGGCGGCAGCACCCGTCGTCGACGGCGTCATCGACGGCCCGCTGATTCTGCGAGGCGGCGCCGACCCTGACCTCGACTGGCCGGCGTTGTGGTGGCTGCTGCGCCAGCTGCGCGAGAGCGGCGTGCGCGACATCCGCGGCGGCCTGGTCGTGGACCGCACGCTGTTCAACCCCACCCGCCTGGACGTCGGCCTGCCGCCCTTCGACGACGCGCCCGAGTTTGACTACAACGTCATCCCCGACGCGCTGCACTTCAACGGCAGCCTGCTGGAATTCGAGCTGCAGGCCACGCCCACCGGCGTCGCGGCGCGGACGTTGCCGGCACTGCCGGGCCTGGGCGTCGATGCCAGCGCGATGACCCTGTCCGCGCGGCCCTGCAAGGACTGGGACGAGGACTGGAAGACCGCCGCCGTGCAGCCTGCCGCCGACGGCTGGGCGCTGAAGCTCCAGGGCGCCTTCCCTGCCGGCTGCCGCCAGCGCGCGCCGCTGCAGATCGTCGACCGTCAGTGGCTGGTGACGCATGCCGTGCGCCAGCTGTGGGCGGAACTCGGCGGCACGCTGGGTCCGGGTGACGTCGAAGCGGCCGCACCGGCCGGCGCCGTCGTGCTGGCGACCCACCGCGGCAGGCCGCTGGCCGAGGTGTTGCGGGGCGTCATGAAGAGCAGCGACAACGCGCTGACCCGGTTGATCTACCTGCAGCTCGGCGCCCAGGCCGCGCAGGGTGGCGAGCCAACGCGGGCCGCTGCCGATCGCGTCGTGCGCGCCTGGTTCGCGGCCCACGGTCTGGACGACCGCGGCCTGGTGCTCGACAACGGCTCGGGCCTGTCGCGCGGCGAGCGCATCAGTCCCGCCCAACTGGCCGGCCTTTTGCGCGCCGGCCAGGCCGGTGCACAGGCGCCCGAGCTGCTGTCGACGCTGCCGATCGCGGGCGTGGACGGCACCCTGTCGCGTCGGCTCAAGGACGGCCCGGCCACGGGCCTGGCTCGACTCAAGACCGGCACGCTGCGCGACGCGGTGGGCCTGGGCGGCCTGGTGCTTGACGCCAACGGCAAGCCCTGGGTCTTCGTCGCGCTGCTCAACCACCCGCAGGCCGCGGCAAAGGGCCGGCCGGTGCTGGACGCTCTCGTGAACTGGGTGGCGACGCAACGCTGAGGTTGGGATTCGAGGTCAGTGCTGAGGGTTGGGAGGGCTGGCGGCTTTGCGGTGAAAGCGGGCGCAACAGTCCGGCCAGAACGCCTCGAATACGATGGGTCGCTCCTCCATCGGCAAAGACCCAGCCCATGCGATGCCTCGGCATCACGATCATGCTCACCGTTGTGGCCACTACTCGTGCGGGCGCCCTGGCCTGCGAGCGACTCTGCGACACGCAGCCCCACACCTTACCCGCTCAGCACGGCAGGCGATGACCCCGATTCAGCAATGGCATGCCACCCGCAGCCTGCGCCTGCTGCTGCAGACGCTGCGCGACATGATGGTCTCGATGGGCCCTCTGCTGCTGCTCGGCGGAGGCCTGCTGGTAGCGGCCTACTGGTGGCTGGATCCGCAGCCGCCGCGCCAGGTGAGGCTGGCCACCGGCCCGGCCGGAAGTGCCTACGCCGGCTTCGGTGAGGGCTATGCGAAGGTGCTGGCGCGCGAGCGCATCCAGGTGGAGCTGATTGCCACTGAAGGCGCGCAGGACGATCTGGCCCATCTGCGCGCGGGCACGGCCGATGTGGGTTTTGTCCGCGGGGGCATGGCCGATCCGGTGGCCGATACCGAGGCTGGCATCGTCTCGCTGGGCAGCCTGTTCTACGAGCCGATCTGGATCTTCTATCGCCGCGATCTCGGCATCGCGCGCCGCCAGCCCGGCGGCGAACTGCAGCGCCTGGCCCAGTTGCGCGGCCTGCGAGTCAATGTGGATCAGGACGGCAGCGGCGTACCGCAGATTGTCGAAAAGCTGCTGGCGCTGAACCAGCTGAAGCCGACCGATCTGCGGCTGTCCAATCTGGCGCCCGACGCCGCTGGTGCGGCCCTGCGCCAGGGCAGGCTGGACGCCGCGGTGCTGATCTCGGCGCCGCAGGCCGGCCTGATCCGCGCGTTGCTGCGCGACCCGGCCATTGCGCTGATGGCCTTCGAGCAGGACGAGGCCTATTCGCGCCTCCTGCCCTTCCTGTCCACCGTGAGGCTGCCGCGCGGTGTGGTGGACCTGGCGGCCGATTTGCCGCCTCACGACGTGCCGTTGCTGGCCACCACGACCGCACTGCTGGCGCGCGAGCAGACGCACCCCGCGCTGCGCCAGCTGTTCGCGCAGGCGGCCCTGGGCCAGCACAGCGAGGCCGGCTGGTTCAATGGCGCGCGCGACTTCCCCAACACCCGCACCAGCGAGCTGCCGGTCAGCGCCGAGGGTGACCGTGCGATCAACGGCACGTCACCGGCCTGGGCGCGCTTCCTGCCCTTCTGGGCCGGCAATCTGCTGGAACGGATGTGGCTGGTGGTCGGCGGCCTGCTGGTGCTGATGCTGCCGCTGTCGCGCGTGGTGCCGCCGCTCTACACCTTCCGGGTGCGCTCGCGCGTGTTCCGCTGGTATGCGCGGCTGCGCGAGGTGGAAGCAAGGCTGGAGACCGGCACAGGCGAGCGCGACGCTTTGCTGGACGAGCTGGACGAGCTGGACCGTGTCACACACCGCATTGCGGTGCCGTTGTCCTATGCCGAAGAGCTTTACGCGCTGCGCAACAACATCTATGCGGTGCGCAAGCGCCTGCTGGCGCAGCCGGCCCGGCCAACAGACGGACCGGCCGACTGATCAACGCGAGAAGCGTACCTTTCATCATGGATAAATTCTTGCTGCAACAGCAGGTGCTGGAACGGCTCGCCGAAGACCTGCGACAAGCCGAAGAGGCAGCGCGAGTGGCGCATGAAACGGCGACTCACGAAGAGAACATCGCCGAAAACAAATACGACACATTGGGTCTCGAAGCCGCCTACCTGGCCACCGGCCAGGCGCGTCGCGCCGAAGCCATCCGCCAGGCGATCGTCAATTGGCGCCAATTCCGCCCACGCGCCTACGACGCGAGCGTCGGCATACAGATCGGCGCGCTGGTCTGCCTGGTCGACTCCGACGACAAGCAGCAACAGCTCTTTCTCGGTCCGGATGGGGGCAGCATGAAGTTGGTCAGCGGCGCTGAGCTCGTTCAGGTCATCAGCAGCCAGGCCCCGTTGGGCAGGGCCATGCTGGGCAAACGCGAGGGTGATGAGGTGTCGCTACAGGTCGCGCCAATCCGGCAGCAGTTTGAGGTGCTGTGGGTTGATTGAGCCGCAAGCAAGTTCACGCCGAATTGACTTGATCGTGTCGCTGCACAGACCTTACCCATGCAAGCAACGACGCTGACATCGCACGCACCATTCCCCGCAAGTCCGGAGTTGCCGCGGCTCTACACCTTTCGCCGCTGCCCCTATGCGATGCGCGCACGGATGGCGCTGCTGCAAGCCTGGCTGGCCTTCGAGGCGGTGGAGGTCAGCTTGCGCGACAAGCCGGTCAGCCTGCTGACCTTGTCTCCCAAAGCGACGGTACCGGTACTGCACCTACCTGACGGCAGCGTGATCGAGGAGAGTTGGGACATCATGCGCTGGGCGCTCGCGGCGCCCGAAGCGCAGGGCTGGTGGGCGCGGGCGCAGTCACCGGCGAACCTGGACCTGGTGAATCGCAATGACGGCGACTTCAAGCATCACCTGGACCGCTGGAAGTACCCCCAGCGCCATGCGAGTGAGACCCTCACGCCGGACGCACACCGAGACAGGGCGCTGGATGTGCTTCTGCGACCGCTGGAAGCCCGGCTGCGCAACGAGCCCTTCCTCGGCGGCCCCACGCCCTGCGCCACCGATCTGGCCGTGATGCCCTTCGTGCGTCAGTTCGCCTCGGTGGACCCGGAATGGTTTGCAACATTGGATTTGCCGTCGGTACGGTCATGGCTGAACGGCTGGCTCGTCCACGCGCTGTTCGCTGCTTGCATGCACAAGTTGCCCACGGGAGGTGCGAATCGCTTTCCCCTGCTCTGACCTAGCTTGCTTGGCGGCCAGCTCAGTCCCAATCGCGAGCTGATGTTGCCAACGACCGCACCGTGCAGCGGCGTTGGCCCTGCTCCGATTACTTCGAGAACCAGCCGACGACGCGCTGACGCAGGCGCTCGAAGAACCCGGCGCGTTCCACGTCGGCGAGCGCAACGACCGGTGCCTCGCCCAACGGCTTGCCGTTGGCGGTGGCGACGATCTTGCCGATCACGGCACCCTTGGCGATGGGGGCCTCAAGTGCAGGATTCAGCGCGACGGATGTCTGGACGTTGGCCGCCTGACCCTTGGGCACCACCAACGTCCAAGCCTGGGCTATGCCGGCATTGACCGTGGGCACCACGCCGTAGGTGACCTTGGCGCTTGCCAGCGTCGCGCCGGCCTGCACGGGCGTGGCCCGCTCGAAGTTGGCATAACCCCAATTGAACAGCACGCGGGTCTGGTCCGCCCGGGCCTGCTTGCTGTCGGCGTTCATGATGACCGAGATCAGGCGCATGCCGTTGCGCTTGGCCGAGGCGGTCAGGCAGTAGCCTGCTTCTTCGGTGTGGCCAGTCTTGAGGCCATCGACCGTGGGATCGGTGTACAGCAGCGCGTTGCGGTTGCCTTGCTTGATACCGTTGTACGTGAACTCGCGCTCCGCGTAGAGCGGGTAGTACTCGGCGCTGTTGCGAATGATGGCCGCAGCCAGAACGGCCAGGTCGCGCGCCGACGCCTTGTTGTTGGGGTCGGGCAGTCCTGCCGAATTCGCGAACTGGGTCTTGGTCATGCCCAACTTCGTGGCCTCGGCGTTCATCATCGCCACGAAGCCGGACTCCGAGCCGCCGATGTGCTCGGCCAGGGCCTTGGAGGCGTCATTGCCGCTCGCGATGACCACGCCGCGCAGCATGTCCATGAGGGATGCCTGCGCGTTGAGGGGCACAAACATGCAGCTGTCGCCCTCCTTGCCGCCGCGGCACCAGGCGCTGAGGCTCATGGTGACTGGGTCGGTGGGCTTGAGCTTTCCGCTCTTGAGCCCCTGCTCCACCAGGTAGCTGGTCATCATCTTGGTGAGGGACGCGGGCGGCAGCGGCTCATCCGGGTTGGAGGAGGCCAGCACCTGTCCTGTGTCGAAGTCCATCAGCACCCAGGCCTTGTTGGCGAGCACCGGCACCGACCGCCCGTTGGCGTCGGTTGTCATGGCGGGTTCGGCTGCTTCGGCAGCCTTGTTCTTGTGTTTCTGTGCTGTGACGCGCGGCTTGGCGTGCTGCGCGCTGAGGGCCGCAGTGGGCGCTGCGACGAGGAGCGCGCCGGCAACGGTGATGGAAAGCAGGGATGCGCAGGGGAGTCGGGAAATCATGGACAGGTGCAAATTCAAGGAGACGACAGCAGGCCACATGTTAGGTGTCGATCGCTGAGGCAGGGTGTAACGACATCCGGCCGGGGTATCGCGCCTGATCGCGTGAGCGTCTCGATGGCTGCCTCCCGGCGCCCCCTCGGCTTGTTTCTTCAAGGCTGCATCGGGACGATGGGTGTCGGCCATCTGGCCTGCCGCGAAGCACAGCAACCAGTCTGAAGCCGCCAACAAACCACCACCGTGGCGAGTGCAAACCAGGTCGGCGCTCCTCGCGCCACGTGCAGCCTCAGGCGACCGCGGGCTGCAGCAGCCGGATCGTGCCGGCCTCCGCATCCATCTCCGCCGCCGCCCCCACCGGCACCGTCAGCTTGCGCTTGATGTGCCCGATGGCCGCGCCGCGGTAGACGGGCACGTTCAGCGGCAGCAAGTAGTCATCGAACACCTCGTCCAGCGTCAGACTGCCGTAGCCCTCGCCGGGCTCGCACTTGGTGAAGCGGCCCAGCACGACGCCGGCGACCTGCCCCAGCGCACCGGCCAGGCGCAGCGTGGAGAGGCAGCGGTCGATGCGGTAGATGTATTCGTTGATGTCTTCCAGGAACAGGATCGCGCCTCGGCAGTCCGGGAAGTAGGGCGTGCCGGCCAGCGAGGCCAGCACGGTCAGGTTGCCGCCCACCAGCCGGCCCTGCGCGCGGCCGGGGCGGATGGCCATGGTGCGCTCCTCGCGGGCGACGAGGTCGTCCACCGGCTTCACGACCGGGTTCCGCAGCACGGCGGCCTCGGCGTTCATCGCTACGGCCTTGAAGCTCTGCACCGAGTAGTCGTTCCACTCTGACGCCGCCACCGGGCTGTGAAAGGCGACCAGGCCGGTCTGGCGGTGTATCGCATTGACCAGGCTGGTCAGGTCGCTGAAGCCGCCAAAGAACTTGGGCCGGCGCTTGATCAGCCCGTAGTCCAGCTGGTCGACGATGCGGTTGCAGCCGGAGCCGCCGGTCATGGCCAGGATGCCGGCCACCGAGTCGTCCGCAAACATCGCGTTGATGTCGCTGGCGCGCTGGGCGTCGGTACCGGCGAAGGGCCCGCGCCGCGCGGCGACGAACTCGCCTGGCTTGACCTTGAAGCCCAGCGCCTGCAGCGACTCGATGGCGAGCTTCAACGGTTCGCGCTCGAAGGTGGCGTTTGCCGGGCTGACGAGGCCCAGCGTGTCGCCGGGCCGCAGGCGCGGCGCCAGCAGTGCGCCGTTGGCGGCGCGGGCGGGTTGGGCGGCGGCCAACAGGCTGCCGGCGGCGGCGCTGAAGTGCAGTAGTTGACGGCGGGACGGGTTCATTGGCTGGTCCAAAGTCAGAAATGACGGGCTAACCGCATACTTGGTCGCGTGAGCTTCTCGACCTTGCGCGGCATTGTGTCCGTCCTGATGGCGGCAGGGCTGCTGGCCGCCGGCACCGCTCGCGCGAACGGCTGCCCCGAGCGGCTGCGCATCTCCTTTCCTGACGCCCCGGCCGAGCCCTTTCTGCGCGGTCAGGGCGACGACTTCGCCCGGCCACCCGGCCTGCTGGTCGACTGGGTGCGCGCCGCGCTGCGCGAGACAGGTTGCCTGGAGCGCGCCGAGTTGCTGCGTCTGCCCGCGCGACGGGTGCGCGCCATGGTCGAAGCCGGGCAGCTGGACCTGGTGGCCGGCGTGGGCGAGGGCGGGCCCATCGCGGCGCTGCTGACGCTGCCGCCGCAGGTCGGGCCCAAGGGCGAGTTCGATTTCAGCCTGGGCCATGTCGACTATGCCTTCTATGCCCGCCGCGGCCTGGTGGGCGGCCGCGTGGACGGTGACGGCCTGCCGGTGCTGCCGCCCAAGGCCCGCGTCGGCGTCAGCGCCGGCACCCGTGCCGAGGTGCTGGCCCAGGAGCGCGGCTGGCCGGTGGACCCCGCGCCCAGCCACGAGAGCGCACTGCAGAAGCTGCTGGCTGGGCGCACGCCGCTGCTGCTGGTGCACACCTACCACCTGGACGAGCGGCTGCGGCAGGAGCCGGCGCTGGCTCGCGAAGTGGTCAGGTTCGGCCCCGTCGTGGAGCGCCGTCGCCTGCATGTGGGCGCGCTGCCGGCCTTCGCGCGCAGCGAGAACGGCTTCGTGCTGAAGCTTTGGCGGGAGCTGTGCCGCCAGTCCCAGGCCGCCAAGGCCGATGGCGCCTGCCGGTTGCCGCCGGCCGGGTCGGGCGGCTGACACCGCGCCGTTTCTTCCGTCCTCCGCAGGATTGACGCTGTGGTGGAGCCCTCGCTATGTTGCGCAATCTGCGAAGAACGACACGAGGAGACGCACATGACGCGCTGCCTGACCTGGCTTATCTGCTGCACGGCCCTGCTGCTGGCCGGCTGCATCAGCACCACGCCCCAGTCCACGCTGGACGACACGGCCAGCTGCACGGCCATGGTCGTCGGCGGTTTCCGCAAGGTGGCCGACGAGCGCAGCGAGCGCTTCAACGGCAAGGTCGGCGAACCGGTGGCGCGCTGCCGTGGCGGCGACAAGGCCGCGGCCTTCCGCCCCTCGCCCTTCGTCGACTGGTCCAACTACTGGGCCACCGGCGACGCGGCTTCGCTGCTGCCGGGCACGACCGGCGTCGGCGGCCACCTGGGCCCCAACGGCCGCGGTGTCGACGGCGCGCTGCTGGACCTGGAGTACCAGCGCATGGAGTTGATCAAGTTCAACCTGTTCGACAACTCGGGCTCCTTTGCCGACTACGCGCTGGGCCGCGACGGCGTGGCGGGCACGGCCATCAAGACCTGGCCCTCGATGCGGCTGCCGGCGGGTTCGCCGTTCTACGCGGCCGTGGGCGGCGACGGGCCGCAGCTGTGCCAGGGCGAGCTGATCCGCTGGCGTCAGCTGAGTGGCATCTGCAACGACATCCGCAACCCGAAGATGGGCTCCAGCGGCGCGCTGTTCGCGCGCAACGTGCAGTTTGAGGCAACCTACCCCGACATCAGCGACGACCAGCTCGCCCGCAATCGCCACGGCGACCGCCTCTCGCTGCTGCAGCCCGACCCTCAGCTAATCAGCCGCAAACTCTTCACCCGCGCCCAGAGCGACCCGGCCAAGTGCCGCGACGGGCAGGGCCTGCCGGGTGCGGCAGCGGACGCGAACTGCGACTACCAGAAGGCACCGTTCTTCAACGTGCTGGCAGCGTTCTGGATCCAGTTCATGACGCACGACTGGTTCTCGCACATGGACGAGGGCCACAACGAGCCGGCCTGGATGCCGGTGGGCTGCGCCGGTGACGCTGCCAAGGCGGGCTGCCGTCCTGGCGACCGCATCGACCGCGGCTACGTGGCCGAAAGCAACGCGCCGCCGCGCTACGCGGCGCCGGACGGCACCCGGCCCCTGGCGCGTGCCTTCCGCACGCATGCGAACAACGTGACCGCCTGGTGGGACGCGTCGCAGATCTACGGCTATGACGGTGTCTCGCGCCAGCGCGTGAAGCGCGACCCGGCCGACCCGGCCCGGCTGCTGCTGCTGCCCGGCGCGCGTGGCGGCGCCGGCGAGGCGCTGGGCCAGCTGCCCGTCTTCGGCCCCGGCGACCCCATCAACCCGCAGTGGGCAGGGCAGGGCACGGCGGCCTTTCCGGACAACTGGAGCATCGGCATTGGCTTCTATCACACGGTGTTCTCGCGCGAGCACAACGCCTTCGTGGCCGAGTTCCGCCGCCGCGCCGCTGCCGCGCCCGAGGACGACTCGGGTCTGCGCGATCCGGCCCGGCCGACCGAAGTGATCCGCTACCGGGACGTATCGGCCGACGTGCTGTTCGAGGTGGCGCGCCTTGTCGTCGCCGCCGAGATCGCCAAGATCCACACCATCGAATGGACGCCGCAGCTGCTGTACGACGAGCCGCTGAACCTGGCAATGAACGCGAACTGGGGCGGCCTGTTCGACGGCCATCCCTGGGTGGAGAACGCGCTGGAGGCCGTTGTCGTTCAGAACTTCGGCAAGAGCAGCGACGCGAAGAAGGCCGGTCAGTGGTACTCGGCGCTGGCCTCGGGGCCGGGCATCTTCGGCCTGGGCGCGCGGGTCTACACCAGCGACCGCTTCTTCGCCCGCCACGACGCGACGAAGGACGACATCTGGAGCCTGGCCAACCCCGAGCATGTGAATGGCGGTGTCAATCACTTCGGCTCGCCGTTCAATTTCCCGGAGGAGTTCGTCAGCGTCTACCGGCTGCATTCGCTGGTGCCCGACCTCATCGAGCTGCGCCACTGGGACGCCGACCCCAACCGCATCGCCGCCAAGGTGCCGGTCATCGAGACGTTCCGCGCCAAGGCCACCGGCGCGCTGGCTTCCCAAGGCGCGGCGGACTGGGCGCTGTCCATGGGCCGCCAGCGCCTGGGTCTGCTGACGCTGGGCAACAGCCCGGCCTTCCTGCAGAACCTGCCGCTGCCGCGCCTTCAAAGCAGCACCGGCAAGATCGACGTGAACGCGTTGGACTTGATCCGCGACCGCGAGCACGGCGTGCCGCGCTTCAACGAGTTCCGCCGCCAGTACGGGCTGCGTCAGCTGACCCGCTTCGACGACTTCATCGACGCGCGGCTGCCGGCCGACTCGCCCGAGCGCGCCCGCCAGGCCAGGGTCATCGCCGACCTGCGCAGCATCTACGGCCAGCACCGGTGCGATGCGCGCAAGGTCATCACCGCCGCACAGAAGAATCTCGATGGCAGCCCCATCAACGACTGCCTGGGCCAAGCCGACGGCAGTCTGGTGGACAACGTCGAGGACGTGGACACGGTGGTGGGCTGGCTGGCTGAGTTCACGCGGCCGCATGGCTATGCGATCTCAGAGACGCAGTTCCAGGTCTTCATCCTGAACGCGTCGCGGCGGCTGTTCAGTGACCGCTTCTTCACCAGCAGCTTCCGGCCCGAGTTCTACGGCCGTCTGGGCGTGGAGTGGGTCATGAACAACGGCCCGACGGCGAAACAGTTTGAGCCCAAGGAGAGCAACGGCCATCGTGTGGAGGTGTCGCCGTTCAAGCGCGTGCTGCTGCGCACGGTGCCCGAACTGGCGCCCGAACTGGCCGGCGTGGTGAACGCCTTTGACCCCTGGGCGCGCGACCGTGGCGACTACTACGGTCTGGGCTGGCAGCCGCGCCGCGGTGCCGAGAGCGACCCGGCATTCAAGCAGCCCTGAGCGTGTCCAATGCGGGCATGAGCGAATCTGACCTGCCCGCATTGCCCCATCTGGCCCCGGGCCGCTACCGCCACTACAAGGGCCTGGACTACGAGGTCATGGGTGTCGCCCGCCACAGCGAGACGCTGGAAGCGGTGGTCGTCTACCGGCCGCTCTACAACGACAGCGGGTGGTGGGTGCGGCCGTTCTCGATGTTCGTGGAGAACGTCGTCATCGATGGCGTCGAGCAGCTCCGTTTCACCCGCGTGGGCTGAGCCGAGCGCGTCGCCCGCGCGACAGCTGTTTGCGCCGGCTGTCCGGGATTAAGTCACGGCCGGTTGGTTGGCGGCAGGCGGTCATCGGCTTTTCATCAGGATTCAAGGAATTAGGGTTTCTACGATGTTCGCGTTGCTGCACCCCCCCGAATGCGGGGTCGGCGGCAGTCCAAACCTACATCGGAGACCTGATTCATGAAGTGGTTCTATGACCTGAAGATCGCCACCAAGCTGGTGGTGTCCTTCATTGCCGTGCTGTTGCTGACCGCCGGGCTCGGTGTGTTCGCCGTCGTCGAGCTGGCGCGCGTGAATCAGACTGCCACCGACCTGGCGACCAACTGGATGCCGGCGATCAAGTCGGCCGGCGATATCCGCTACGGCCTCGCGCGACTGCGTTCCTTTTCGCAGCAGCATGTGCTGGCCGATTCCGCCGAGCTGAAGAAGGGCTACGAGGACACGATGGCCGGCCTGGTCGCCAAGCTGGACAAGGACCGCAAGGCCTACGAGGCGGTGCTGTCCGAGCCTGAAGAGAAGAAGGCCTACGCCGAGTTCTCCGAACTGCTGACCAGCTACCTGAACGTGCACCAGCAGATCGTGGCCCTGTCCGGGGAGCACAAGAACGACGAAGCCATGGCCTTGATGCGTGGCACCGGCAAGGACAGCTTCCGTGCGATGGAGGCCCGCATCGAAGAGATCATCCAGGTCAACGAGACCGGCGCCGACGAGGCCAACCGCCTGGGCGACACGCTGTATGCAAACGCGCGCAACTGGATCATCGCCGTCGTCGGGGCGTGTGTGGTCGTCGGCATGGCGCTGGCGCTGGGCGTGGCCCGCCTCATCTCCAGCTCGCTGCAGGCGGCCGTGTCCGTGGCCCGCAGCGTGGCTGCCGGCGACCTGACGCGCCGCATCACCGTGCGCAGCAGCGACGAGACCGGCCAGCTCATGCAGGCGCTGCAGGACATGACGGGCAGCCTGACCCGCCTCATCGACCGCGTGCGCAACAGCTCCGACTCCATCGCCACCGGCTCGTCGCAGATCGCCACCGGCAACGCTGACCTGTCGCAGCGCACCGAGGAACAGGCCTCCAACCTGCAGCAGACGGCCGCATCCATGGAGGAGCTGACCGCCACCGTGCAGCAGAACGCCGACACGGCCCGCCAGGCCACGCAGCTGTCGGTCTCTGCCTCAGCCGTCGCGTCGCAGGGCGGCGAGGTGGTGGGTCAGGTCGTCGAGATGATGGGCCGCATCTCGGCCAGCTCTAAGAAGATCGCCGACATCATCGGCACCATCGACGGCATCGCCTTCCAGACCAACATCCTGGCGCTGAACGCGGCGGTCGAGGCAGCCCGTGCCGGCGAGCAGGGCCGCGGCTTCGCGGTTGTTGCGTCCGAGGTGCGCGCGCTGGCCAGCCGCTCGGCCGACGCGGCCAAGGAGATCAAGGTGCTGATCGGCCAGAGCGTCGAGACCGTCGAGCAGGGCAGCGGTCTCGTCGACAGCGCCGGCCGCACGATGGCCGAGATTCAGGCCCAGGTGCGCCGTGTCTCCGACCTGATGGGCGAGATCGGCGCGGCCAGCCACGAGCAGTCGCAGGGCATCGGCCAGGTCGGCGACGCCGTCCAGCAGCTGGACCAGGTCACCCAGCAGAACGCCGCCCTCGTCGAGGAAAGCGCCGCCGCGGCCGACAGCCTGAACCAGCAGGCGCAGCTGCTCACGGAAGCGGTCTCCGTCTTCCGCATCGACCAGACGCTGGCTACGGCCTGAGGCAGGCATGGATGACTTGACCCTGGCGTCTGCGCCGGCGCCGGCCTCCGCCGTGGCCGAACCGGCCGAATACCTGAGCTTTCGCCTCGGCGACGAGGAGTACGGCATCGGCATCCTGCAGGTGCAGGAGATCCGCTCCTACGAAGCGCCGACGGCCATCGCCAACGCGCCGGCTGTGATGCGCGGCGTCATCGACCTGCGCGGCGTCATCACGCCCATCCTGGACCTGCGGCTCGCGTTCGGCCAGGCGGCACCCTGCACTGCGCAGACCGGCGTCATCGTGTTGAACCTGGGCGGGCGCGTGGCGGGCGTCGTCGTGGACTCGGTGTCCGACGTGCTGGAACTGGGCCCGCAGCACATCCGCCCCGCGCCGCGGCTGCGCGCGCCGGGCTTCGATACCAGCTTCGTGACCGGCATCGCCAGCGTGCAGCAGCGCATGCTCATCCTGATGGACATCGCGCGCCTGCTCGACAACCCGGCACTTGGATTGGCCGGCGCACTGCCTGCCTCGGCTTGACAGCCGGGAAAGTCCCGCCGCTGGGCGCGCAGGCGAGTGACTAGAGTCGAAGCATGGCCCTGGACCTGACGCCCGACGGACTGCCGACCTGGCAGGACTCGCCGCTGTTCCTGCCGCCCAAGGAGAGCGCGGTGCTGGCGCTGATGATCCGCGCCCAGCCGCTGGCCGTCAGCAAGGCTGACATCGTGGAGCACGCCTGGGGCGGCTCGGCGGTGTCCGACGACAGTCTCACGCGCTGCATCAGCCAGCTGCGCCGCGCGCTGCCGGACGTGAAGATCGAGGCCGTCTACGGCTTCGGCTACCGGCTGGTGCCGCCCGAGCCGGCCCAGCACACCCGCATGCTCGCCGTCGTGAAGGCGCCGCCCGACGTCGTCGAGGCCTACCTGCACGCGTGGGAGCTGGCCCAGCAGGGCACGCCGCGCACGATGGGCCGGGCGCTGACGGTGCTGCGCGCCATCGTCGCCGAGTACCCCGACTACGCGCCCGCCCGTGTGTCGCTGGCCGTCACCATCGGTGCGGCGGCGGGCTGGGGCATGGCCGCCGAGCTGGGCGTGACCGTGGCCGACGGCCAGGCCGAGCTGGACGCCGCCGAACTGCACGACCCCCATGCCGCCGGTGTGCGCGTGGCCCGGGCCTGGCTGGCCGACATGGACTGGCGCTTCGACGACGCCGAGGCGCTGTTCCGCGCCGCCTACCGCGAGCAGCCCGACGACGCCGAGCTGCTGCCGCTGTTCGGCTGGCACCTGCTGGCCACTGGTCGCAGCAGCGAGGCCGTGGCGGTGCTCAGGCGTGCGGTAGCGCAGCGGCCCTTCGCCGTCTATCCGCGCGTGATGCTGGCGCGCGCGCTGGGCTACGACGGCCAGGCCGACGCCGCGCTGCGCGAGGCCGGGCGTGCCGAGCTGGACCATCCCGACAGCGCCATCGCCATTGGCCAGCACCTGTTGTGGCGCGCCAACCTGCACCCCGGTCCCGAGTTGGTCGCGCCGGCCCTGCAGCTGCTGGCGCGGGCCGATGCGCCGTCCTACGTTCGCGCCGCGCAACCCTACGTGCTGGCACGCTGCGGCGAGACGGACCGGGCGCTGGCGCTCATCGACGCGGCGCTCGCCGGCGAGCAGGGCAACGCGGCCAGCAACGTGATGTTCGCGCCCGCGCTGGCCATGCTGGGCCAGGTGGATCGCGCGGCAGGGCTCGTCGACGCCGCCTTCAACGCCCGCTGCGGCCTGCTGCCGCTGGTGCTCAATGCGCCGCTGAAGCTGCTCGTCACCCACCCGGCCGTGCAGGAGCTGCAAAGCCATTTCAAGTGGCGCCAGGCGGTGGAGCCGGTGCCCGGCTGACGGCCGCCGGCGCCGCCGTGGAAGTGCTCCATAGTTGGGCCTTCCGGGGAGGAGTGGCGGATGGACGAAGCACAAGAAGCAGCGCCGGAGGCCGTCGTAGACATGCCCCCGCTGCCTGCGGCAGAAGTGCCGGCAATGCGGAGCGGGATGGTCTGGCTGGTCGAAGGCGCACGCGTGCTGGCGTTCCGCGCGCCGCGATGGGCGGGCCTGGACGCGGGGCCGTTGACGGTTGCGGCGCTGGTGCTGGCCAACTATCCGATCGCGCTCGTCGTGCAACGCGCCTTGATGGGCGGCGCGCCTAATTTCAACTGGGCCGGCATCCTCGCCGGCTGGTTGGGCGTCGCCGTGATCGCCTGGGTATGCTGGGTCGCGGCGAGGTCGGGCGGCGCAACGGTCGTCAAGCCGGCCGCGCTGTTGGCCGTGTCGGCCGGCACCACCCTGGCTTTGAACCTGATCGTCGGCATGGGGCTGCTCGTGTGGAGGCCCGTTGTCGGCACGACTGAAAACTGGTCGCCTGCTTTGTTGTGGGGCGCCTGGCTGGCACCGCTGTCCTGGGCAGGGTTGGCACAGATCACGCTGCTGTGGCGGACGGCGGGGTCTGGCTCGGCACGCGCTGCCGTGCTGTTGCTCGTACCCGTCGCGCTGGCCGTCAGCGGCTCGCTGGCGCCCGTTGTGTTCTGGTGGCCCGCGCCGCCTGCCAGCACCGAGGTGGAGTCCGAGCCCGAGATCGGCCTGCTGCTGACCGACGACGTCATCGCCCAGCAGGCCCGCCTGCTCGACGCTACCCTGAAGGGGCTGCGCCCGCCGCAACACGGGCGCGTCAATGTCTACGCGGCGACCTACGCGCCCAACGCGTCGGAAGACGTTTTCATGCGCGAGAGCGCAACGGTGGCCAAGACCATGCGCGAGCGCTTCGGCGCCGACGGCCGCTTGGTGCAACTGGTGGCCAACCGCGCCACCAGCGACACGCTGCCCTGGGGCACGCCGGCCAACCTGCGCGCCACCATCGCGCGCATGGCCGCCGTGATGGACCGTGACCGCGACGTGCTGTTCCTGCACCTGACCTCGCACGGCGGCCGTGACGGCAAGCTCGCCAATGACACCTGGCCGCTGAAGACCGAGCCCGTCACGCCGGCGCTGCTGAAGCAATGGCTGGACGACGCCGGCGTGCGCTGGCGCGTCATCTCGGTGTCGGCCTGCTACTCTGGCAGCTGGATCGAGCCGCTGGCCGGCAACGGCACGCTGGTGATGACCGCGGCCGATGCCGAACACACCTCCTACGGCTGCGGCAGGCGCTCACCGCTGACCTTCTTCGGTCGCGCGATGTACGAGGAGGCGCTGCGCAAGACGTGGTCGTTCACCGAGGCGCACGAGTTCGCACGCAAGGTCATCGAGGTGCGCGAGAAAGAGGCCGGCAAGACCGACGGCTACTCCAACCCACAGATCAGCGAAGGCGTGGCCATCCGCGGCGTGCTGGCGCGGCTGCAGGAACAGCAGCGCAGCGCGCGCTCAGCCACGCGCTGAGCGCCGCAGCCGGACGGGCGGGCAGACGGGGCCGAGCTCTGCGTATCAGCCTGGCGCGCTCAGGGCCGCGACGCGCTTCTCCAGCTCGGCGATGCGGTCGTCGCGCTGCTGGATGGCAGCCCGCACATCCGCTGCCTCGAAGCGCTGCGGGATGTGCTTGGGGCAGTTGACGTCCCAGGCCTCGACGTCGAACAGGATGACCTGCTCGGGCCGCGCCGCGTAGCCAGCCGGCATCAGCCGCGCCATTAGCTCGGCATCGCCCTCGACGACGCGCGCGCGGCCCCAGATCTTGATGCGCCGCCGCTCGGCATAGTCCATCAGGAACAGGAAGGCGCGCGGGTTCTCGGTCAGGTTGCCCTGGGTGATGTACTGGCGGTTGCCGGCGAAGTCGGCGAAGGCGATCGTGTGCGCGTCCAGCACGTGCAGGAAGCCCGCCGGCCCGCCGCGGTGCTGCACATAGGGCTGGCCCTCGGCGTTGGCCGTGGCCAGCATGACACTGATCTGCGCCTCGATCTCGTCCTTCAGGTCAGGCGTGATGCGGCTCTCCCAGCCGCCGCCCTGCTCCATGCGGGCGTAGGCGTGGCGCGAACCCTTGCGGGTCTGCAGTGCCTTCACGGTGGGTGTGAAGGCAATGTCGCTGGTGGTGTTCATGATCAAAGCCCCAGGTCAGTGAGTGAGGGGTGGTCGTCCGGCCGCCGGCCCGACCCCTCGCGGGGCCAGTGGAACAGGCGTTGCTGCTGCGTGATCGCCACGTCGTTGATGCTGGCGTGCCGGGTGTGCATCAGGCCTTGCGTGTCGAAGGCCCAGTTCTCGTTGCCGTAGCTGCGCCACCACTGGCCGTCGGCGTCGTGCCACTCGTAGGCAAAGCGCACCGCGATGCGGTCGTCGCCGTGGGCCCAGATCTCCTTGATGAGTCGGTAGTCCCGCTCGCGCACCCACTTGGCGGCGAGGAAGGCCTCGATCTGTGCGCGGCCGGTCACGAAGGTGGCGCGGTTGCGCCAGCGGCTGTCCGGTGTGTAAGCCAGTGCCACGCGGACGGGGTCGCGGCTGTTCCAGGCGTCCTCGGCCAGGCGCACCTTTTGCACGGCGGTGGTCAGCGAGAACGGGGGAAGGGGCGGGCGGGACATGGAGGGCTCCTGGGTGAAGGGAACGAGGCGCGCCGCGGGCAGGGCTGCGGCGCGCGGAGGGCGTTCAAGCGGCCAGCGGCAGCGCTTCGGGGAAGTCGATCACGGTCTTGGCGACCTCGTTGATGTAGTTCGTCCAGGTGTTCAGCGCGACGTGCTGGACGATCTCGACGATCTGCGCGTCGTCGTAGCCGGCAGACCGCACGGCGGCCACTTCGGCGTCCGACACATGGCCGCGCTGCGTGGCCACGCTGGCCGCGAAGCGCACGGCGGCGTCGGCCTTGGCGTCGGTGGAGCGGCCGCTGCGGTTGGCGGCGATCTCGGCGTCGCTCAGCTTGGCCAGGTTGCTGCCCATGAAGCTGTGGGCCGCCAGGCAGTAGCCGCAGGCGTTGATCTGGGCCACGGCCAGCGCGATGCGCTCACGGGTCTGGGCCGGCAGGCGGCCCTTGGCCAGCGCGCCGGACATGCCGAGGTAGCCCTCCAGCGCGGCCGGGCTGTTGGCCACCAGGCGGAACAGGTTGGGCACGGAGCCGATCTGCTTGTTCACGGCTTCGAGCAGCGGGCGGGCGGCCTCGGGGGCGGCGTCGATGGAGGCGGGGGTGGCGATGCGGGTC
>JACPYV010000061.1 GCA_016195825.1 Burkholderiales bacterium
ATGGACTTATTATTTGCGCAATAATGCAAATACGCAAGCATGCAAATAAAATCTCCCGGTCCGCCACGGCGTTGTGTGCGCTGCGGCATGATCCGGGACCCAGACACCCGCCGCTCTGACGGCGGGCAATGCACCATGGACGGATTGCCTCCCGAAGCCCTGGCCCAGGTGGCCGACTACTTCCGCACCCTCGCTGAACCGGCGCGGTTGCAGATCCTCAACCTGCTGCGTGGCGGCGAGCGCAACGTCGGCGAGCTGGCCGAGCTGACGGGCTACAGCATCGCCAACGTCTCGCGCCACCTCAGCCACCTCGGCCGCGAGGGCTTTGTGCTGCGCGAGTCGCGCGGCAACAGCGCTTACTACCGCATCGCCGATGAGTCCATCTACGCGCTGTGCGACATGGTCTGCGGACGTATCTCGCAGCGTTGGAGCGACCAGGCCGCCCAGGGGGCGGCGTTCGCGGCTGCGGCGACCCGCCCCACCGCCACCCGGCGTGCGCCGCTGCGGTCGCCGCCCAAGGCCTGAGCGCCCGCCATGACCGGACTGCCTCTGCTCGGCCTGGACCACCTGGTCCTGCGCGTCGTGAACCTGGACCGGATGCTGGCGTTCTACGTGGGCGTGCTCGGCTGCAGCATCGAGCGTCGCCAGGACGAGATCGGCCTGGTGCAGCTGCGGGCTGGCCTCTCGCTGATCGACCTCGTGCCCGTGGACGGCAAGCTGGGCCGCCAGGGCGGTGCCGCACCCGGCGCCGAGGGCCGGAACATGGACCACTTCTGCCTGCGCGTAGAGCCGTTCGACGCCGCAACTATCCGCGCTCATCTCGCGGCGCACGGCGTGGACGCCGGCCCGACCGAGAGCCGCTACGGCGCCGAGGGCGAGGGGCCTTCCGTCTACCTCAGCGATCCGGAAGGCAATGTCGTCGAGCTGAAGGGTCCGCCGGGGGCGGTGGCATGAAGCCGCTGGCCCGCGCCGTCGTCTGGGGCGGCCTGCTGGCCGGCACGGGGGACCTGGTCTTCGCGCTCGGCCACTACGGCCTGCAGCTGCGCGTCTTCCAGGGCGTCGCGGGTGGGCTCATCGGGCGCGAGGCGGCGTTCGGGGGCGGGCCGGCCACATTTGCGCTCGGCGTGGTGCTGCATTACGGCCTTGCGCTGATTTGGGCCGCGCTGTTCTGCGGGGTGGCGCTGCGCTGGCCCGCGCTGCTGCGCAACGCCGCGGCGTCTGGGCTGGCCCTTGGCCTGGTCGTCTACTTCGGCATGAACCAGATCGTGCTGCCGCTGTCGGCGCTGCACACGCCGTTCTGGCCTCCCAGGCTGGACGCGGCGGCCATCGCCGCGCATTGCTTCGTGTTCGGGCTGCCGATCGCGCTGGCCGCGCGGCGCTGCCTGATCGGGCCGCCCGCGCGCTGACGGCGAACGCATGTGCTCATGCGCCGGACGTGCATGGGCGGTGGCGCCTCGCGCAGAATCGCCGCCATGCCCGTTCTGCCCACCAAGCTGCCCAACACCGGCACCACCATCTTCACCGTCATGTCGGCGCTGGCCGCCGAGCATGGCGCCGTCAACCTCGGCCAGGGCTTCCCGGACTTTGGCGCCGACCCCTCGCTGCTGCAGGCGGTCACCGACGCGATGGCCGCGGGTCACAACCAGTACCCGCCGATGACCGGCGTGCCCGCGCTGCGCCAGGCCGTGGCCGCCAAGCTCAACGCGCTGTACGGCTCGGCCTACGACGCGGACCGCGACATCACCGTCACCGCCGGTGGCACGCAAGGCCTCATCACCGCGCTGCACAGCTGCGTGGCCGCGGGCGACGAGGTCATCATCATCGAGCCGGCCTACGACAGCTACGACCCCGCCATCCGCCTTGCCGGCGCCGTGCCGGTGGGGGTGCCGATGACGCTGGACTACCGCATCGACTGGACGGCGGTGCGCGCCGCCATCACGCCGCGCACGCGCGCGCTGGTCATCAACACCCCGCACAACCCCAGTGGCCGCGTCGCCACCGCAGATGACCTCGGCGAGCTGGCGCGCATCGCCGAGCAGCATGACCTCTTCGTCATCAGCGACGAGGTCTACGAGCACATGGTGTTCGACGGCGCCCGCCACGAAAGCGTCGCTGCCTGGCCAGGACTGCGCGAGCGCAGCTTCCTGGTCAGCAGCTTCGGCAAGACCTTCCATGTGACGGGCTGGAAGGTCGGCTTCGTCGCCGCGCCGCCGGCGTTGTCGGCGGCCTTTCGCCGGCTGCATCAGTACACCGTGTTCACCGTGCACACGCCCACGCAGCATGCGATTGCGGCCTACCTTGCCAACCCGGCGCCCTGGCAAGGCCTGAGCGACTTCTACCAGGCCAAGCGCGACAGCTTCCGCGCCGCATTGGCTGAAACAAGGCTGAAGCTGCTGCCCTGCGAGGGCACCTACTTCCAGACCGTGGACTACAGCGCGGTGTCCGACCTGTCGGAGCTTGAATTCGCCAAGTGGCTGACCACCCAGATCGGCGTCGCTGCCATCCCGCTGTCGGTCTTCTACCAGCAGCCGCAGGAGCGGCGGCATGTGAGGTTCTGCTTCGCCAAGCGGGACGAGACTCTGGCACAGGCGACGCAGCGATTGCAGCACGGCCTGCAGGGCTGAGCGGTGGGCGGGGGCTGGCACGCCCCGTGCTAACCCTAGGATCAGGAGGGCCGGCATGCCCGCGTGAGTGGCGCCGGTCGTGATCCAGCTCACGGAGTCCATCATGCTGCACCACGTGCGTGCCCCCACCGATGCACCAAAGCGAGTTGCCGCTGCACCCAGGCAGACGGCGGGCGAGCTGTTCGGCAAGACCATCAACCTATCCGGCCGTCGCCGCTTCACGTCGCAGCGCGTGGTCCTCTACGCGGTGCTGGCCTCGCAGGGGCGCGACGCGGCTCTTGCCACCGCGCGTGATGCGCTGACCACCTTCAGCGATGCCCACCGCGCCTTGCTCGAAGGCGAGCTTTCCCCGGCCGCGTTGGGCGGCGAGCTGAAGCAGGCATATTTCGGTGCAGACCGTGCCGACGAACGCATCTGCGCCTTCATCGGGTTGGCGCAACGCGCGCTGGACGCCATCTCCGCCCAGGCCCGCAGCGCGCCGGAACTGCTGGAGGCGCTGGTCGAGAGCGCCACTCCGCTGCTGTCCACGCTGAACAAGCTGACCCAGATCTACGAAGACCTCGCCCGCCAGCAGGCGGCCAGTGCCAAGCGGCAACTGACGAGCGTGATGGGTGACATCGAGCTGATTGCCAAACACGCACGCATCGTGTCCTTCAATGCCCAGGTCGTTGCGGCGCGGGCCGGTGACGCAGGCCGCGAGTTCGCCGTCGTGTCGGGCGAGTTGACGCAGATCACCGGCAAGCTGGACGGCCTCGTGCGTGAGGCGGTGAGAAGCGCCGTGGCTTGACGCTGCAGGTTGGTGGCCGCAACGGGCAGCTCGCGCCGGTCTCCGGCACATCGGCCGCCAGTTCACCGATGCGCGTGCGGGCCCTGTTCAGGGCGCCGCACGCTTGCGCGTCAGCGGCAGCACGTCGTTCAGCAGCAGCCGCTGCTGCGCGGCCAGCATCGGGCCGTTTGGGTCATGCCCAGCCTTGGGCACCATGACCAGCTGCTTGCGCGGTGCTTCCAGCCGGTCGAAATAGGCCTGCGTGGCGGCGGGTGGCGTCAGCAGGTCTTCCGCGCCCTGCAGCAGGAAGATCGGTACGGCAAGCCGTGTGCGCTGCTCGTCCAGTTTCAGCTGCCACAGCATGCCGTCGCCGTTCAGGCCGACGAACTTCAGGAAGGAGAAGTCCTCTCCCGCCTCGTCGGCCGCGCGGTCTGGCGCACCAGCGTACTCGGCGGCAGGGCGCCAGGCTGGCGCGGGCTCGCTGCGCTGTGCCTCGTAGCCGCGCAATATGCGGCGCATCTGGCCGAAGTGGCGCGGGTTCTGCCAGGGCGGCGGCCCGATGGTCTTCAGCACGGCCAGGCTGGGCTGGTCGCCCAGGTCCTGCGCACGCTGCAGCATGGCCGCGTAGCTGGCATCCAGGCTGCGGTGGCCCACCATCTGCGACAGGCCGACATAGGCGTGGAACAGGCCAGGCCGCAGGCTGACCATCTCCACGCCCAGCGCTGACCCCCAGGAACTGCCGGTGAGGATGACTTGGCGCTGGCCCAGGCGCTGCTGCAGGTACTCAACCGCGGCGATGCCGTCGGCAGCCATCAAGGCCAGGTTCAGCGGCGTGCGCTCGAACTCATCGGCCTCCAGTTCGCGCACCGGAAGGTTTCTGCCGTAGGTGCGGCCGGCGCCGCGCTGGTCCCACTGCACCAGCGTGAAATCCTTGGCCCAGGCACCGTAGACCGCGTCGGCGTACGGGCTGAGTGGGTTGCCGGGCCCGCCGTGCAGGAACAGCAGCACGGGGTTGCGGCAGTCTTGGCCAGTGATAGTCAGCCACTGCGGGATGCCGTTGAGCGTGACGTAGCCTTGTTCGCGGATTGCGCGGGGGTGCATGACCTACCGCGCCTCGCAGGGAGCCGTCAGCTTGACGGGCCCCGCCGCCTGGGCTGGTCCCTGCAAAACGAGCAGGGCTGCGGTCAGCAGGGTTCGGATCAAGAGCGCTCCTCGCGGCAGCGACCCGTGGCGGGCGCCATCGTGACGAACTATAGGAGGCTGCCGGCCTTATCGCTGCTCGAGCAGGGCCTTCAAGGCCAGCAGGTCGGCCTGCATCAGCCCCGCGTCGCGCTCAACGGCCGCATCGTCCATGCCGGGCTGGCGGAACAGCCCCAGCATGACCTCGCTGCCAGGGCCGTTGGGCATCACCCGCATCGGTACGTAGACCTCGCTGCCATCGGCCAGGATCACGGTGTGATCGGCCACGCCGAAGTCGTTGCGGGGCGCGAAGCGCAGGCCTACCGTGCCGTCCCCGGTGACCACTTCCCAATGGTCTCCTGCGGGGCGGATGTCCGCGCCCAGGCCCGCCGCCCACCGGGGCAGGTTGCGCGGGTCTCCGACGAAGGCGTAGACCTCATCCGGTGCCCGGTCGATTGACACGGTCAGGTAGCGCAAGGGCATGCCGCTACCTATGACTCAGCCCGCCCGCTCCAGCATCGCCTGCAACAACACATTGCACCCCGCCTCGATGTGCTCGGGCTTGGCGTCCTCGATCTCGTTGTGGCTGATGCCGTCCTTGCAGGGGATGAAGATCATGCCGGACGGTGCCAGGCGGGCCATGTAGACGGCGTCGTGGCCGGCGCCGGAGACGGCGCGCATGTTGCTGTAGCCGAGCGTGTCGGCGGCCTTCTGCACGGCGGCGATGCAGTCGGCGTGGAAGGGCTGGGCCGGGTAGGCGCTGACGGGCGTGATCTCGATCGGCAGGCCACTTTCGGTGGACAGCTTGGCGGCCACGGCGCGGATGTCGGCGTCCATCGCCTCGCACAGCGCATCGGTGGCGTTGCGCAGGTCGATGCTGAACTTCACGCGGCCGGGGATGACGTTGCGGCTGTTGGGGTGCACCTGCACCATGCCCACCGTGCCGCGGCCGTGCGGCGGGTGGCGGTGGGCGCAGGCGACGACCTCCTGCATCAGCTTGGTCGCCACCTGCAGGGCGTCGCGGCGCAATGCCATCGGCGTCGGGCCGGCGTGGGCTTCCATACCGGTGACGACGCAGTCGTACCAGCGAATGCCCAGCACGCCAGTGACGACGCCGATGGTCTTGTCGTGGTCTTCCAGCACCGGGCCCTGCTCGATGTGGGTCTCGAAATAGGCGCCAATGGGGTGGTCGCCGGGCACCTGCTCGCCGATGTAGCCGATGCGCTCCAGCTCGCCCTTGACCGTCTTGCCTTCGGTGTCAGTGGCAGCGTAGGCGTGCGCCAGCGTGAAGGCGTTGGCGAACACGCCCGAGCCCATCATGACGGGAACGAAGCGCGAGCCTTCCTCGTTGGTCCAGAAAGCGACCTCGATGTGGGCTTCGGTCTCGATGCCGTGGTCGTTCAACGTGCGCACGACCTCGATGCCGGCCAGCACGCCGTAGTTGCCATCGAACTTGCCGCCGGTGGGCTGGGTGTCGATGTGGCTGCCGGTCATGATGGGCGGCAGGCTGTTGTTGCGTCCCGCGCGGCGCATGAAGCCGTTGCCGATCTGGTCGATGGTGACCGTCATGCCGGCCTCGCGTGCCCAGCGCGTGACGAGGTCGCGGCCTTGCTTGTCGAGGTCGGTCAGCGTCAGGCGGCAGACGCCGCCCTTCTCGGTGGCGCCGATCTGCGCCAGCTCCATCAGCGAGTCCCACAGGCGCTGGCCGTTGACGCGCAGGGTGGAGATGTCGGGCTTGGTGACGGCTGTATCCATGGCGGTGTCCTCAGTCTGGCAAGCGGGTGCCGAAGCGCAGCTTGTTGTGGTCGGGGTCGACGAGCAGGAACTCGCGCACGCCCCAGGGCATGTCTTCAATGGGCTTGAGCGCCTGCACGCCGCGCGCGGTGAACGCGGCGTAGCAGGCGTCGGCGTCAGGCACCCAGAAGTAGACGGCGCCGCCGGGCGCGCAGTCGCCCGCGTGGCCACTCAGGAAGATCGTCTGTCCCTCGCGCGTGATCTGCAGGAACAGCGGCAGGCCGGGTTCAAATTGGTGCTGCCAGTCGATGCTGAAGCCGAGCTGGTCGATGTAGAACGCCTGCGTTCGTGCCGCGTCCGTCATGCGCAGCTGCGGGATGACGGTCTGCGTGTTCATCGTGCGACGGCAGTGGGGGCGAGATCGTGGGCGCGCTTGGCGGCGGCGTCGAACTGCGGACCGAACGGCGGGCGCTTCAGATAGCGGCCGGTGCCCTGCTCGGCACGCAGCTCGCCGCGGGCGAATACGACACGCCCTTGCGAGATCGTGTGGCTGGGGATGCCGCGCACGGTGCGGCCCTCGAAGATGTTGAAGTCGTTCTTCGAGAACTGCGTCTTGGCAGACAGCGTCTTGGTGCCGGCCGGGTCCCACAGCACGAGGTCTGCGTCTGCACCCTCGGCGATGACGCCCTTGCGCGGGTACATGTTGAATAGCTTGGCCGCGTTGGCCGATGTGATGGCGACGAACTCGCTCGGCGTAAGCCGCCCGGAGTTGACGCCGGCGTCCCACAACACGGCCATGCGCTCCTCGACGCCGCCGCAGCCGTTGGGGATCTTGGCGAAATTGTCGCGGCCCATGCCCTTCTGCTCGGCGCAGAAGGTGCAGTGGTCGGTGGCGGTCGTGTGCAGCTGGCCGCTCTGTAGGCCGCGCCACAGGAACTCCTGGTGGATCTTGGGCCGAAAGGGCGGGCTCATCACGTAGGCCGCGGCCTTGTTGAAGTCGGGGTCGCGGTAGACGCTGTCGTCGATCAGCAAGTGGCCGGCCAGCACCTCGCCGTAGACGCGCTGTCCCCGGGCGCGCGCCCGGGCGATGGCCTCGGCGCTTTCGATGCAGCTGACATGCACGACATAGATGGGTACGCCCAGCACGTCGGCGATCGCGATGGCGCGGTTGGCGGCTTCGCCCTCCACCATCGGCGGACGCGACAGCGGGTGGCCTTCGGGGCCGGTGATGCCCATCTTGGCGACCTCGGCCTGCAGCAGGTAGACCAGCTCGCCGTTCTCGGCATGCACGGTGGGCATTGCGCCCAGTTCCAGCGCGCGCTTGAAGCTGTTCACCAGCGTTTCGTCGTCGCACATGATGGCATTCTTGTAGGCCATGAAGTGCTTGAAGCTGTTCACGCCTTCCTCGCGCACGAGGGTGCCCATGTCGTCGCTGACGCTCTGGTCCCACCACGTGACGGCGACGTGGAAGGCGTAGTCGGCCGCGCTCTTCTCGGCCCAGCCGCGCCAGGTGCGGTAGGCGTCCATCAACGGCTGCTGCGGGTTGGGGATGACGAAGTCGATGATGGACGTCGTGCCACCGGCCAGTGCCGCCGCGGTTCCGGTGAAGAAGTCGTCCTGCGTGACCGTGCCCATGAAGGGCAACTGCATATGGGTGTGCGGGTCGATGCCGCCGGGCAGCAGGTACTGGCCGGTGCCGTCCAGCGTGACCGTGCCGGCCAGCGCCTCGCGCACGGCGCGTTCGCCGATGGCCGAGATGCGGCCGTCGATGCAGAGCACATCGGTGCGGGATTCGGCGTCGGCATTGACGACGACGGCACCGCGGATCAGCAGGGAAGAAGAGGTCATGTCGCGCTCCGGGTGAGCGAGTGGGGTTGAGTCTTGCCGGCCATCAGCACACCGTAGATCACGGCGGCCAGGCCTAGGCCGACGAACCAAGCGTAGGTGTAGATCAGCTTGAAGGCCGGTGCCACGTCGGGCATGGCGGTGGGGAATGCGGCGTTCATGAAGCCTGGCACATTGGGCAGCACGCCGAGGATGAAGGCAATGATGGCGGCGCGGTTCCAGCCGCCGTGATAACGGTAGCTGCCGTGCTCGCGGTAGAGGTCGTCCACCACCAGCTCTGTCTTGCGCAGCAGGTAGTAGTCGACGATCAGGATGCCCGCCACCGGCCCCAGCAGTGCCGAGTAGCCGATCAGCCAGGTGAAGATGTAGCCCTCAGTGGAGGCCAGGATCTTCCACGGCATCATGACGATGGCCAGACCCGCCGTGATGATGCCGCCCAGTTTGTAGCTGACCTTGCCCGGCGCCAGCGCCGAGAAGTCGTAGGCCGGACCGACGAGGTTGGCCGCCAGATTGACGCTGACGGTGTCGATCAGCAGCACGATGAGGCCGATGAGCACGGCAGCACCCGTCATGCGGCTGGCCAGGTCCACCGGGTCCCACAGCGCTTTGCCGTAGATGACGACGGTGGCCGAGGTGACGAACACGGCCAGCGCCGCCAGCAGGCCCATGGGTAAGGGCAGGCCGATGGCCTGGCCCACGAGCTGGTCGCGCTGCGTCTTGGCAAAGCGCGTGAAGTCGGGGATGTTCAGGGCCAGCGTGGCCCAGAAGCCCACCATCGCCGTCAGCGACGGCCAGAACACGGCCGAGAACTGGCCGGCCTTCTTGCCGCCCTCGACGAAGGCCGAGGGCTGGTCGAGGATGGGCCCGAAGCCGCCGGCCTTGTCCCAAGCCCACCACAGCAGCACGAAGCAGATGACGATCTTGATCGGCGCGGTGTAGGTCTCCAGCTTGCGGATGGCGTCAATGCCGTGCACGACGAACCAGAACTGCAGTGCCCAGAACAGCAGGAAGCAGCCGAACTGCGCGGCGCTGATGCCCAGGACCGGCAGCGGGTCACCGGGCAGCGGGTGACCCAGCAGCACGCCGGCCAGCGTGTAGATCATCTGCCCGCCAAACCAGGTTTGGATGCCGTACCAGCCACAGGCCACCAGCGCGCGCAGCAGGGCCGGCAGCCGCGCCCCCTGCGTGCCGAACGAGGCCCGCGCAAGCACCGCATACGGAATGCCGTGCTTGGCGCCGGCGTGACCGATCAGCAGCATGGGCACCAGCACGATGAGGTTGCCCAAGAACACCGTGCCCACCGCCTGGCTCCAGCTCATGCCCGACTCGATGAGGCTGGCCGCCAGCGTGTAGGCCGGGATGCACATCACCATGCCCACCCACAACGCCGCGAAGTGATACCAACGCCACGTTCGCTGGGCAGCCGTGGTCGGGATCAGGTCCGGGTTGCTCAGCGTGGGGTCACTCATGGCGCCATTCCGTGGAAGTCAGGTGTTCTGCGGGAAAGCAAATTGCGGGCCCTTCGGGGCAGAGTCTGGCCAGCGCTGCATCACCGCCTTGTGCTTGGTGTAGAACCGCACCGCCTCGGGGCCGTAGGCGTGGTGGTCGCCGAACAGGCTGCGCTTCCAGCCGCCGAAGCTGTTGAAGGCCATGGGCACCGGCAGCGGCACGTTGACGCCCACCATGCCGACCTGGATGTGGTGCACGAACTCGCGCGCCACATGGCCGTCGCGGGTGAAGATGGCCACGCCGTTGGCGTACTCGTTGGCCTCGATGAGCGCGATGGCCCCGGCCAGGTCGGGCACGCGCACGACGCACAGTACGGGGCCGAAGATCTCCTCGGTGTAGCAGCTCATGTCGGCCGACACGCCGTCCAGCAGCGTGCCGCCGACGAAGAAGCCGTCTTCAAAACCGGCGACCCGGTGGCCGCGGCCATCGACCACCGCCTTTGCGCCGGCCGCGACGCCTTCGGCGATCAGCTTCTCTACGCGCTGCTGCGATGCACGCGTGATCAGCGGCCCCATCTCGATGCCGGCGCCATGGCCTTCACCGATCTTCAGCGCGGCGACTTTGGGTGCCAGCGCGGCGACCAGTGCGTCTGCCGCATCGCCCACCGCCACGGCGACGGAGATCGCCATGCAGCGCTCGCCGGCCGAGCCATAGGCCGCGCCCATCAGCGCGTCCACGGCCTGTTCCAGGTCGGCGTCGGGCATGACGACCATGTGGTTCTTCGCGCCGCCCAGCGCCTGCACGCGCTTGCCGTGGGCGGAGCCGACCTTGTAGATGTGCTCGGCCACCGGCGTGGAGCCGACGAAGCTGACCGCGGCGATGCCGGGGTGGGCCAGGATGGCGTCGACGATGTCCTTGTCGCCCTGCACGACGCTGAACACGCCGTCTGGCAGGCCGGCTTCCTTCAGCCAAGCCGCCATCAGCAGCGACGCGCTCGGGTCGCGCTCGCTGGGCTTCAGGATGAAGGCGTTCCCGCAGCCGATGGCCAGCGGGTACATCCACATCGGGACCATGGCGGGGAAGTTGAACGGCGTGATGCCGGCCACTACGCCCAGCGGCTGGCGCACGCTCCAGGCGTCCAGGCCGCGGGCGATCTGCTCGGTGTACTCGCCTTTCAGTAGCTGCGGCATCGCAGTCGCGAACTCGATGTTCTCGATGCCGCGGGCCACTTCGCCCAAGGCATCGGGCGTGGTTTTGCCATGCTCGCGCACGAGGGCGTCGGCGAGGATCTCACGGCGTTCCTGCACGATGGACAGGAACTTGAACAGCACTCGCGAGCGGGCGAGGGCCGGCGTCTGGCCCCAGGCCTTGGCGGCCTTGGTGGCGCTGGCCACGGCGGCATCCAGGTCGGCCACGCTGCCCAGCAGAAGCTGGCCCTGCACGGCGCCAGTGGCGGGGTTATAGATGTCTTGCTGGCGCTCGCCGCTGCCGCGCGTTGCGGCGCCGTTGATCCAGTGACCGACTTCGTAGGGGCTCATCTCAATTCCTTCAGCCGCAGGCGGCTCGCATCGGGTTGTTCGGATGCGTGGTCCAGTTGGCGTAGCTGCCGTCGATCACTCGACCGGTGCGGGCATCGGTTTCGCCCGGCTGGAGGGCACGCATCGTGATGGTGCCAGGGACCGGGCAGATCGACACGCACAAGTTGCAGCCGACACACTCTGCTTCGTTGATGTGGAAGTGGCGCTTGCCGTCCTTGGTGGCCCAGATGGCTTGGTGGGACGTGTCTTCGCAGACGACGTGGCAGCGGCCGCACTGGATGCAGCTCTCCTGATCGATGACCGCCTTCTCGACGTGGTTCAGGTTGAGCTGGTTCCAGTTCTTCACCGTCGGAACTGCCAGGCCCTGGAAGGCCTTCAGGTTGGCGTAACCCTTCTCGTCCATGAAGTTGGACAGGCCCGAGCACATGTCCTGCACGATCTTGAAGCCGTAGACCATGGCGGCCGTGCAGACCTGCACCGTGCCGCAGCCCATGGCGATGAACTCGGCCGCGTCGCGCCAGGTGGTGATGCCGCCGATGCCGCTGATGGGCAGGCCGGCCGTGGCCGCGTCGCGCGCGATCTCGGCCACCATGTTCAGCGCGATGGGCTTGACCGCCTGGCCGCAGTAGCCGCCGTGCGAGCCCAGGCCGTCGGTGACCGGGCTCATGGTCATGCGGTCCAGGTCCACGCCCATGACCGAGTTGATGGTGTTGATGAGGCTGACCGCGTCGGCGCCGCCGGTCTTCGCCGCGCGGGCCGGGAAGCGCACGTCGGTGATGTTGGGCGTGAGCTTCACGATGACCGGCATCTTCGTGTGCTTCTTGCACCACTCGGTGACCTGCTGGATGTATTCCGGCACCTGGCCCACGGCCGAGCCCATGCCTCGCTCGCTCATGCCATGCGGGCAACCGAAGTTCAGCTCCACGCCGTCGGCGCCGGTGTCGGCCACGCGCTCCAAGATGGCCTTCCAGCTCGCCTCGTTCACCGGCACCATCAGCGACACGATCATGGCCCGGTCGGGGAAGTCGCGCTTCACGCGGCGGATCTCGTCCAGGTTGGTCTGCAGCGGCCGGTCGGAGATCAGCTCGATGTTGTTGAAGCCGATGACGCGGCGGTCCTGGCTCCACAGCGTCGCGTAGCGCGGGCCATTGACGTTGACGACCGGCGGGTCTTCGCCAAGCGTCTTCCAGACCACGCCACCCCAGCCGGCCTCGAAGGCGCGGCGCACGTTGACCTCCTTGTCAGTCGGCGGCGCCGACGCAAGCCAGAAAGGGTTGGGGCTCTTGATGCCCAGGAAATCGGTGCTCAGGTCAGCCATGGGCCACCCCCGTCAGGTCAGCGTGAATGGATTCCGCAGCGCGCTTGCCGTGCTCGACGGCTTCGACCGTCAGGTCGCGCCCGCCGTGGCGGCAGTCGCCGCCGGCCCAGACGCGTGCCAGGCTGGTGCGGAACTGCGCATCGGTCTTGATGCGGCCCGCTTCGAGTGCGATGGCGGCGCCGGCCGGCGCCGCCGCGTAGGTCTGGCCGATGGCGCGCAGCACCATGTCGGCCTCGATAAAGAACTGCTCGCCGGTGTCGACAAGCTTGCCGTCCTTTAGCGCCGTCGCCGCGAAGCGCATGCCCCTCAGCACGCCGCCTTCGGCTTCGACGGCCAAGGGCCGCGCCCAGCAGCGGAGGGTCACGCCATGGGTCTGCGCCCAGTGCTGCTCGTGCGTGGAGGCCGACAGGCCGTCCGGCCCGCGGCGGTACACCATGGTGACCTGCTCGGCGCCCAGCAGCCGGCTCTGCACGGCTGCGTCCACGGCCGTCATGCCGCCGCCGATGACAACCACCTTGCGGCCCACCGGGACGATCTCGGGGGCGCTCTGGCGCAGTTCCGCGATGAAGTCGACGGCGTTGCGCAGGCCCGTGACCTGAGGCTCGGCAATGCCCAACGCGTTGACGCCACCCAGGCCCAGGCCCAGGAAGACCGCATCGTGCTCGGCCAGCAGGCCGTCCAGCGTGATGTCGCGGCCCAGCCGGCTATTCAGCTTCGGCGTGATGCCGCCGATGGACAGCAGCCAGTCGATCTCGCGCTGGGCGAAGCCGCCAGCAACCTTGTAGGTGGCCAGGCCGTACTCGTTCAGTCCGCCCAGCTTGGGTGCCGCGTCGAACAGCGTCACGTCATGCCCGCGCCTCGCCAGGCCGTGCGCCGCGGCCAGGCCCGCCGGGCCGGCGCCGATCACGGCCACGCGCTTGCCCGTGGCCGCGGCGCGCTCGAACAGCGGCTTGGCGCCCGGGTTGGCCAGGTGACCCTCGACCGCGTAGCGCTGCAGCATGCCGATCTCCACCGGCTTGCTCTCGTGGGTGTTGCGTACGCAGGCCTGCTCGCACAGCACCTCGGTCGGGCAGACGCGGGCGCACATGCCGCCCAGCGGGTTGGCCGTCAGGATGGCCTCGGCCGCGCCGCGCACGTTGTCCTGCGCCACGCGCTGAATGAAGCTGGGGATGTCGATGCCGGTCGGGCAGGCCGTCTGGCAGGGCGCGTCGTAGCAGTAGTAGCAGCGCTCGGCCTCGATCAGCGCTTGCGTGCGGTTCAGCGGCGGGTGGGCGTCGGCAAAGTTGCGGGCGTAGTCGTCGGGCTCAAGGCGGCCCGATTTGAGATCGGCAAGGTCCACGGGAATCTCCCAGGCAGTAACAGGCAAACATTACTACCCTGTAAAACTTGACCGAAGCGTAAAAACCCGCAGAGCCGCTCTGGTGCGTGCCGTCAAAATGCGGTGCATGAGCGATACCGTGACCGTGACGCGCACCCCGCGCGCCGCCACCCTGCGCAAGCAGGAGGCCATCCTTGCCGAGGCTGAGCGCCAGTTCGCGCGTTTCGGTTTTGAGGGCGTCAGCCTGGACAGCATCGCCGCGGTGCTGGATCTGTCGCGCCAGAACCTGCTCTACCACTGGCCCAGCAAGGAAGAGCTCTACCGCGCCGTGCTGGACAGCGTGATGGGCGAGTGGATGGCCAACATGAACGCCATCACCGAGGCTGACGAGCCCAAGGCTGCCATCGAGAGCTATGTGGCCGACAAGCTGCGCTTCAGCCGCGAGCGGCCCAGTGGTAACGCGGTCTTCACGCGCGAGATCATGGCCGGCGCGCCGCGCTACCAGGACGTGCTCAAGGCCCAGGTCATGCCGCTGCTGCATGCCGACGTGGCGCGCTTCGAGGGCTGGGCAGCCGAGGGTCGGATCCAGCGCGTGGATTTCACGCACCTGATGTTCCTGCTGTGGTCGTCCACGCAGGCCTACGCTGACCTTGCGCCGCAGTTCGCTCTCTACATGGGCAAGCCGCGGCTAGAGGAGGCCGACTTCGAGGCCGCGCGCGAGCTGATCACCGGGCTGATCTGGCGCAGCCTCGCGGTGGCGCCGTGACGCGACGGCGGCTGCTGGCAGCGGCCGCGCTGGCGTTGGCCGGCCTTGTGCATGCTGCACCGCCGTCGCCCCGGCTCGCCGCGCAACTCAAGGCCCAGGCCGACCGCTGGGACCGGGCCATCCTCGCCAAGGACCGCGCCGCGATCGAGGCCAATATGGCGGACGACTTCCGCCAGATCGATGCCCGCGGCAACGTCGAGCCCAAGGCCGGCTTCGTCGACGACCTGGTTTCGCCCGACCTACAGCTGGACCCGTACACCGTCGAGGACTTCGAGGTGCGCGTCTACGGTGACACGGCCCTGCTCAGCGGCCGCACGCGAATGACGGGCCGCTACCAGGGCCGAGCGTTCAACACGCACTACCGCTACATCGACATCTACGTGCGGCGCGGCGGCGCTTGGAAGATCGTCAGCGTGCAGATCAGCCCCATGCCGGACTGAACCGGTCGGTCATGGCAGAGTCCGGATCATGATTCTTGAAATTGCCGACTTCCGCATCCAGCCCGGCCAGCAGGCCGCCTTCGAGGCCGCCCTGCGCGAGGGCATTGCGACGACGTTGTCGCAATCGCCCGGCTTCATCCGCGCGCAAGTGCAGCACGGCGTCGAGTCGCCCGAGCGCTACCTGCTGCTGGTTGAGTGGCAGACGCTGGAAGACCACATGCAGGGCTTTCGCAACGGGCCGCTGTTCCCGGTCTGGCGCGGTCTGGTCGGGGGCTTCTTCGCCAGCCCGCCGAGCATGGAGCATTTCCAGGCCGTGGCCTGACGGCGCAGCGCCTCAGGACTCGCCGAAGTCGGCGGGCTCCTCGCACATCACCCAACGGCCCTTGCCGGCGCGCTTGCCTGCGAGCATGGCCTCGTCCGCCCGCGTGACCAGCGTGCCGACGTCACGGCCGTGGCGGGGGTACATCGCGACGCCGATGCTCAGCCCGACACCGACCTCGGACCCGTCGGGCAGCACGAAAGGCTCCGCGAAACTCTCCAGCAGCCGGTTTAGTGCATGGCGCTCGTCGTGCAGGCCGCTGAGCTGGTTCAGCACCAGGACGAACTCGTCGCCGCCAATGCGCGCGACGACGTCGTTGTCGCGCACGCCGGCGCTCAGGCGCTCCGCGGCGGCGCGCAGCAGCGCATCGCCGGCGTCGTGGCCCTGTGCATCGTTGACCGCCTTGAAGCCGTCCAGATCCACGTAGCAGACCGCCAGCCAGCGTTCGTTGCGGGCCGCGTCGCGCATCAGGAACTCCAGCCGCTCGAACAGCAGGTGGCGGTTGGGCAGGCCGGTCAGCACGTCGTGGAAGGCCAGGTGGCGCGCCTGCTCCTCGCTGTGCTTGATGGCCGTGATGTCGACCATCAGCCACAGCGACTCGCCATTGGGCAGCGCCGTGCCGCTCAGGTCTATCCAGACCGGATTGCCGTCCTTGCGCCGCATGCGCAGCTGGGTGCGGTAGCTGCTCATCGCCGCCAGCCGCAGGTAGCCCTGGCCGACCTGCACGTAGGACGCCTCGTCGAGATAGAGCAGGCGCGCCGGCTGGCCGCTCAGCTCGCCGTGGCCGTAGCCGAACAGCTGGGCCAGTGCGGCGTTGTGCCAGACCTCGTGCCGGTCACGCAGCTTCACCATCGGCACCAGTTCGTTGTCCAGCAGCGCGCCGCGCTCGGCCGCCAGTTGCTCGACGCGGCTGCGCTCGCGGACCTGCGCGGCCTGAGCGCGGTAGACGAATACCGAGAAGCCGACCAGCAGCGCCTCCAGTAGCAGCAGCAGCCCGGCAAGCACGGCGATCTGCTGTCGCCACGCGGCGTAGAAGTCCTCAGTGGACAGGCCCACCAGCAGCAACATCGGGTAGCCCGGCACCGCCTCGTAGGCGGTGATGCGCTCAACGCCGTCCATCGCCGTGTGCGTCACGAAGCTGCCGCGCGCCGGGTTCTCCGTTAGCGCCACGCGCAGTTGCTCCGACACCTTGACCGTGCCCACGCCGGCCTCGGCGCCGGGCTCCTGCGGCGAAAAACGGGCGACCAGCCGCAGCGAGTTCGAGCGCAAGGTCACGGCGCCCTGGGGGCCGACGTCGGCGCGCTTGAAATCCTCGCGAAAGCGCGCTGTCTTCATGCCGGCATAGACCACGCCCAGAAACCGTCCCTGCGCGTCGATGCGTGCCCGGGCCAGGACCAGCCCCCAGCCGCCGTCGATGCGGCCCTCCTGCGGCTCGGACACGACCGTCTGCTCGACGTCCGCACGGGCCGCCTGGAAGTAGCCGCGGTCGCCCACCGACACCGCCGGCCGGCCACCGGTGGTGAGCACCCAGCCCTCGGCGTCGGTCACGCGCAGCCCGTTCATCGCGGGCACCAGCAGACGCTGGTCCTCGGCGATGCGCGTCAGCTCACGCGCGTCCTGCTGCCCCCGGGCGGGCAGTTCGTTCAGTCGCTTCAGCGTGGACTGCAGGGCGTTGTCTATCAGCTTCAGGCCGGCGCTGACGCTCTGGGCCAGCGTCTGGGCCAGGTTGGCTGCGGTCTCGCGGGCGCGGGCCTCCTGAGCCTGGTGGCTGTCCTCTGCGACCCGCACCGCGACCCCGACGACCACGGCCAGGATGAGTGCATTGCCCAGGATCAGGCTGCGTTTGAAGCGCGACAGGCTGGGAGACAGTTTCCAGGGCATGGGGTGGGCTTACGGGCGAAGCGTGGGCCATGCTAGCCCAGGGCTTCGCGGCTCACGGTCGCCAGCCGGCGTCGCGCGCTGCGCGCTCCTGATCGGCATTCAGCGCCGCGCCGGACATGCGGGCGTCGATGGCGGCCAGCACGGCGGGCGGCAGGGCGCTGGCGGCCTGGCGCATGCCGCCGCCCGGGCCGGCGTCGACGGTGGCCAGTTGCTGCAGCGCCCAGGCGCCATCGGCCTCGCGGCAGGCCAGGCCAGCTGCCGCCGCGGTCGAGAAGCTGCGGCAGTAGCGCCCATCCCTGGCCTTGAAGCTGACCTGCACCGCCACCGGCCCGGCCGGCGCGCTGGCGAGCTGCTGGTCCAGCGCCCGTGCGATGGCAGCGGTTGCCACCAGGCGGCCCTGGCCGTCATCACCGGTTTGCGCCAGTCGCGTGCCGAGCAGCGTGCCCAGCAGCAGCGTCGCAGCCATGCCGCCCCAGGCGGCCCAGCTGGACATGCCGCGTCGCAGCGCCCGCGCGGCGCCCAGATCCACGACCTGCGGCGCCGGCGCGGCCAGCAGCGCCGTCAGCCGGTCGGGCACGGGTTCGTGCAGCACGGCGTCGAACGCGGCGGCCATGCGGCGGCGTTCGGCCTTCAGGGTGATCTCGTCTTCCGGGCTCATGGCCACTCTCCCAACAGTTCCTGCAGCGCCTCGCGGGCGCGGGCCAGGCGGCTCGTCACGGTGCCCACCGGCACCCCCAGTGTCTCGGCCGCTTCCTGGTAGCTCAGGCCTTCGACCAGCACCAGGCCGACGACTGCGCGGTGCTCCTCGCTCAACCGGGCCACCGCCTTGCGCACGAGGATGGCGTCCAACTGCGAGCCCGAGGCGGTCGCGTCGCCAATGTGGTCGCCCTCCTCCTCGGGCAGGAAGGTCTGGCCGCGCCGCTCGCGGGCGCGCAACTCGTCGATCCAGGCGTTCTGCATGATTCTGAACATCCAGCTGTCCAGACGCGTGCCAGGCGTCCACTGGTCGGTGCGGGTCAGCGCCTTCTCGATGGCGATCTGCACCAGGTCGTCGGCGTCCTCGTGCGAGTGCGCCAGCGTGCGGCCGAAGCGGCGCAGCCGCGGCAACAGCTCGGCGATGGCCTGGCGAAGTTCGGGAAGGGAAGCGGGCATCGATACAGGGACAACGGGCGAGGCATGGATTTTCTTCCCTGGCCCGCTCGTTATCCTCACAAGCCGTCACTCGAATGCCCATGAAAGCCTTCTTCGCCCTGTCCATTGCCGCCACGCTGGGCCTGCCGGCCCAGGCCCAGCTGCGCCTGCCGCCGCTGCCCGGCGTGCCACGCCTGCCCGGCCTGGTGGACCGCGTGGTGCCCGCGCCTTTGCCGGAGCTGCTGACGTCGACGACCCGGCTGCTGGACCAGCGCGTGGCGAACGTGCGCGACCTGCTGCGCCAGCACCCCGACGTCGTCGAGGCGGATCCGGCCGGCGAACCCATCCGTCGCCAGGAGCTGGTGCTGGTCTCGCCCGGCGACGCCGCGCTGGCGGCCGCCACGGGCCTGGGCCTGGTCAGGCTGCGTGACGAGGCCTGGCCCGAGCTGGACCTGCGCGAAGTCGTGCTGCGTGTGCCGCCGGGCCTGGACACGGCCGAGGCACTGGCCCGGCTGCGCGCGTTGCAGCCGGACCTGCAGGCGGATTTCAACCACCTCTATTCGCGCAGCGGCGACATGGCCACAGGCGGCGCGGGCGCGACCCCCGCGGTGCACGGCTCGGTGCGCGTGGGCCTTGTCGACGGCGGCGTGGACCGCCACCACGCGGCGCTGCGCCATGCGGGGGGCGGCAGCTTCGGCTGCGGCGACAAGCCCGTGCCCAGCGACCACGGCACGGCCGTCGCGTCCTTGCTGGTCGGCCGTGACCGCGGCTTTGCCGGTGCGGCACCGAAGGCCGAGCTGTTCGCTGCCGACGTCTACTGCGACAAGCCCGATGGCGGCTCGGCTGAGGCCGTCGTGCGCGCGCTGGCCTGGATGGCGCGCGAGCGTGTCGCCGTCGTCAACGTCAGCCTCGTCGGCCCGCAAAACCGGTTGCTGGAGCAGGGCGTCGCAGCGCTCGTGAAGCGCGGCCATCTGCTGGTCGCCGCCGTCGGCAACGACGGCCCGGCCGCGCCACCGCTGTTCCCGGCGTCCTACGGTGGCGTGGTGGGCGTGACGGGCGTCAACCCCAGCCGCCGCGTGCTGCCAGAGGCCGCGCAGGGCCCGCAGGTGATGTGGGCGGCCCCGGGCGCCGAGCTGGCCGTGGCGCGCAGCGGCGGGGGCTATGGCGTGGCGCGCGGCACCTCGTTTGCAGCGCCGCTGGTGGCTGGATTGCTGGCCGAGGCACTGCGCGAGCCCGATGCCGCCTTGGCCGCCGCTGCGGTCGAACGCCTGGGCGCGACGGCCATCGACCTGGGCGCGCCGGGCCGCGACCCGGTCTACGGCCGGGGCCTCATCGCCGAGGACCTGCGCGTCGTGCCCGAGCAATTGCAGGCCCGCCAGGGACGCTGACACAAACCGTTGCACCTGGCTTGGGAAGGAACGCTCCGCGGTCGTCGTTGTACTCAGTGAAAGGGCCGGAAAGGCTGGCTCTTCCCAAGCAACCACCCCGGAGATCCCATCATGTTTGCAACTCGTCGCACCCAAGTTCTTCGTTCCACGCTGGGCATGGCCGCCATCGCCGCAGCCATGCTCGCCACCAACGCCCATGCCGGCCTGCTCGGCGGTGGTGCAGGTGGTGGCCTGACCGGCGGCTTGACCGGTGGCCTGAACGGCGCCTTGTCGCCTCGCCAACTGGATGTCGGCGGCAAGGCCAGCGGCAGTGCCAGCGGCTCGGCCAACGCTGACGGCTCGCTGCTCAAGAGCACGCTCGATAAGACCCAGGGCGCCGTGGGCAGCGCGAAGGACGCCGCTGCGGCCAAGGCCGGCGATGCCAAGACGGCTGTGCAAGGCCAGGTCGACGCGGCCAAGGGCACCGTCGGCGATGTGAAGTCCACGGCCACCGGCAAGGTCGGCGAGCTGAAGACAGCGGCCCAGGGTGCGAAGGACTCGCTGGGCTCGACAGCCGGCAATGTCGGCGGCAGCGCCGATGGCAGCGTCAGCGGCGCGCTGAGCGGCACGGCCAACGGCGTCAGCGGCAGCCTGGCGGGCCAGGGCAGCGGCATGCTGAACGGCACGCCGAAGCAAGGCGATACGCCGGCTGCAGCGATGCCGGCCACCCCGGCGACTCCCGCTGTGCCGGCCACGCCGTCAACCAACAGCCCAGCCACGCCGGCGGCGCCGGCCACGCCCTCGGCGTCCACCAAGCCCGCACCACTGGCACTCGGCGGCACCGCCAGCGGCAGCGCTACCAAGAAGGAAGTGGGCGGCAACGCCAGCGGCCAGGCCGCCGGCCGTAACGGCCAAGCCGCGGGCAGCGCCTCAGCCAAGGCCTCGCGCACTGACAACGGCGTCGCGTTGGACGCTTCTGCGAACGGCTCGGCGAAGCGCTGATCGGCGTCACCGCCTAATGCCGGGGCGGCCTGTGGGCCGCCCTTTCCATCAGCCCTTGCGGCTCAGCCGCCACATCGCCACGCCGCCGCACAGCACCGTGAACCCCAGCAGCACGGCCATCGCCATCTGCGGCGCGATCCAGCGGAACTGGGTCACGTCGCCAGCGGCGAAGACGAGCTGGTTGAGGTGGAACTGCGGCCAGAACGGCGCCTGGAAGTGCATGGACTTGGGCAACGGGAAGAACACGCCCGACAGGTACAGCCCCGGGAGGTACAGCAGGTGGGCATAGGCCGGCGCGGCCGAGCCGCTGGCCAGTGCGCCCACCATCAGCCCCAGCGCGCAAAAGGGGATGGCGCCGGCCACCAGCACCGCGCTCATCGCGGCGAGCTGGCCGGCACTCAGGCCGGCCCGGCCGCTGGCGGCCGTGACGGCGAGGATGGGCGCGTAGGCGATCGCGCCCGTCACGACGCCGGCGACGATCTTGGCCGTTAGCCAGGCGCCGGGTGGCGCGGGCTGGGCGCGCTTGAGCGTCAGCAGTCCCAGCTCGCGCTCCATCGCGAGGGAGGGGCAGGTGGCGAACACGGCCGCCATGGTCACGGCCATCAGCGAGAAGCCGGCGAACATGAAGCGGGCGGCGTCCGGGTCCCTGGCGGTCTGCTCGCCGGCCACTGCGAAGGCGAACAGCAGGTACAGCGCCACGGGCAGCGCGAACATCGGCAGCGCGAAGGCCGGTGCGCGCAGCAGGCGCACGAGTTCAAGGCGGATCTCGATGGCGTAGGGCGATGCCGGGCGCTGGGGCGCCGTGTGGGTCAGGGTGGTCATGCGGCCTCCTGGGTCAGCGCGTTGAAGGCATCGTTGAGCCCGGCCTGTTTCACCTCCAGGCGCGAGAGCCGGGGATCGCTCGCGAGCAGCCGGCGCACGACGGTTTCAGCATCGGTGGCGACGATGGCGAGCTGGTCATGCTCACAGTTCACGTCGACCACGCCCGGCCACAGTCGCACGTCGCCCGGGACCAGCGAGGTCTCGCAGCGGATGTGCCGGCGGGACACCAGCGCGCGCATCTCGGCCACGCTGCCCGAGGCGATGACGCGGCCCCGCGCCAGCACGGCCACGCGCGTCGCCAGCGCCTCGGCTTCTTCGATGTAGTGGGTCGTCAGCAGGATGGAGCAGCCCCCGCGCAGCAACGCGCGGATGTTGGCCCACATCCGCTCGCGGGCCTGCACGTCCAGGCCCGCGGTGGGCTCGTCCAGGAACAGCACTTGGGGCCGGCCGCAGATGGCGATGGCGAACTGCACCTGGCGCTTCTGGCCGCCGGAGAGCTTGCCGTAGGGGCGGTTGGCGAGCGCCGTGATGCCGACCTGCGCCAACGCGTCTTGCACGCTCAGTGGCTGCGGGTAGTAGCTGGCCGACAGCGCGATCAGCTCGTGCACCTGAAGGTCCTTGGGGCATTCGACGTCCTGCATCATGACGCCCAGCCCGCGGCGCCTGTCGATGTCCTGCGGCGAGCCGCCCAGCAGGTGCACGGTGCCGGCGTCGGCGTCCTGCAGGCCCAGCCACAGCGAGATGGCGGTGGACTTGCCGGCGCCGTTGGGGCCCAGCAGCGCGAGCAGTTCGCCACGCCTGAGGTCCAGGTCCACACGGCTCAGCGCTTCGAGCTGGCCATAGCGCTTGGACACGTCGCACAGCGAGGCCACGGTGCCTTCGTCGGTGCGCGGTGCGGGCGTTTCGGCCAGGGGCGTGCGGCGCGGGTAGGCGCGGCCGTTGAGCAGCTTGCCGATGGGGGTGGGGCGTACGAGGACGTGATAGCTCAGCAGCAGCAGCGCCAGCGTGACCGCGACGATGAAGGGGTACTTCACACCCCAGTGCAAAGGCCAGTGGCCCACCCAGACCTGCAGCGCTGCGACGACGGGCAGGTGCACGAGGTAGATCCAGTAGGACGCGTCCGCCACGTAGCGGATGGCGGCGTTGTGGCCCGACAGGTAGCGCAGCGCCAGGCCCGTGATCGCGAAGCTCCACGCCCAGCTGGAGGCGACGAAGGCCAACGTGAACATCAGCTTTGGTTGCTCAGGCATGCCGAAGGGTGGCTGGGTCTTCATGACGTAGAAGCAGACGGCCGTCGACGCGATGGCCAGCACGCCATGCGACAACCAGCGGCACCGCAGTGCGGCGAGGGCGTCGGGCGCGCGGTGCACCAGCCAGCCGAACACGAAGGCCATGCCGTAGCCAACAGTGGCGGGCAGCTGCGGGATGAGCGACCTGTCGGGCGTGGGAATGCCGCCCCACGGGAACCACGTGGACGTGGACAGCAGCACGCCCGCCAGCGGCAGGCCCAGCAGCAGCGCGCCAGAGGGCCAGCGCAGGGCGCCGGTCACCGCGCGGTCCACCAGACCGCGCAAGACCTGGTCCTTGTCGAAGTGCACGACGATGCGGCGCGCCAGCAGCGCCCCGGCGTACAGCCACAGCAGTTGATAGAGGAACCACAAGTGCGTCAGCGGGAAGGCGCCCGCTTGGTTGAACATCTCGGGCGGCGGGGGCGGCGCGCCGTTGAAGACCTTCTTCAGGCCGATGGTCCAGACCACCGCGATGGCCGGGAACAGCAGGATCCAACCCACCACCAGAGGCACGGCGATGCGCTTGCCGCGGTTGGCCCAGAAGCCGCGCGGGCCCAAGCGCTGGTGCAGCAGCCGCGCGAAGTAGCCCGCGATGAAAAAGAACAGCGTCATGCGGAAGCTGTGCACGACGAAGCTCGCGTTGCCGAGGAAGGCACTCGGCGAATGGTCGGTCATGGCCCATATCCCCGGCGGCAGGCCGGGGATGAATGACAGCATTGCGTGGAAGGCCACGCCCAGCAAAAGGGCGAAGCTGCGCACGGCGTCGAGGGCGTGCAGCCTTTCGCCGTTGGGTTGTGAAGTCATGGGGGTTCCCTAGAGGAGGTCGCGCCGCCGCGCGGCGGTGAACAGGGGCAGGGACAGGGCCAGCAGGGTCAGGGCTGCCTCGGCGGCGAGCAACTGCCAGAACGTGGCGTTCCAGACGGGGGTGGCGGCGAGCATGTATTGCCCCACCTCGGGAATGCGGCCCACGCCCATCATGAAGAGCGAGACCGACATGTTGGTGAGGATGATGACGCCGCCCATGCCCGCCTCGGAGCTGATGTTCAGCGCTGCGCACAGCACCAGCGCGAAGTTCAGCAGCAGGAAGACGCACAGCAGCACCGCGTAGGGCAGCAGCCCGTCGGCGATGCCGGGCATGACGAGGATCAGGCCCAGCGCACCCGCGCTCAGGCAGGCCCAGGGAAGCAGGAAGCAGGCAAGCAGGCCCAGCAGCTTGGCGCGCACGTAGTCGCCCGGCGACAGCGGCAGGCTGAGGATGAACAGCAGCGAACGTTCCTTGCGCTCGGAGGCGACGCCAAACAGCGCCAGCATCACGCCCAGCGCGATGACGGCCGTCAGCCAGACGATGAAGCCGACGTTGAAGCCGATGTCGCCGCTGGTGGCGGCCAACAGGCCCGCGAAGCCGGCGGCCGTGGCGCCGGCCAGCAGCCAGCGGTAGAAATACAGCTCCTTGGTGACGAGCTTTCGGGTGATCAGGTTCATGACGGGCGCACCTCACGCGCTTGCCGGCTGTGCATGACGGTGGCGACGAAGACTTCCTCCAGGCTCATGCGGTAGACGTCCTGCACCGGCGCGCCGAGGCGGGCGAGGAAGCCGTCGCTGAAGCCGTCCACCGTCAGCGTGACGTTGGGGCCGTCGACATCGCGGTGGACGATTTCGGGCCAGCGCGAGGCGGGCCAGTCGGGCACGCCGTCCGGCAGGCGCAGCCGCAGCGTGCGCCAGCGCTCGAGGAAGTCGTCCTTGTTGTCCGACGCGACGACGCGACCGCGGTCGATGAAGCTGATGCGGTCGGAGATGCGCTCCACGTCCAGCGTGTTGTGCGACGAGAACAGGATGGAGCGGCTGTCGTCGCGCAACACGTCCATGAACTCGGTCAGCAACTCCTGGCGGGCGACGGGGTCCATGCCCGACGTGGGCTCGTCCAGCACCAGCAGGCGCGGGCGGCGGGCCAGGGCCAGCAGCAGCAAGGCCTTGGCCTGCTCCCCGGTGGACAGGCTCCTGGCCGTCTGCCCCGCGTGCAGGCCGAAGCGCTTCAACAGCGTGGCGGCGTAGGCCGCATCCCAGCCCGGGTAGACGGACGCGACGAAGTCCATGTGCCAGGCCAGCGTCGCCTGCGGCAGCAGCTTCATGTCGTCGCTGACGAAGCCCACGTCCCGCTTGGCCGTCGCCTGGTGCTGGGGCATCGCATGGCCCAGCAGGCGGATCTCACCTGCGTCGGGCGTGAGCAGGCCCATCAGAAGCCGGATGGTCGTGCTCTTGCCGGCGCCGTTGGGTCCGACCAGGCCCATGATCTGGCCGGGCTCTAGGGCCAACGACACGTCCTCCAGCGTGAAGAAGCGAAACGCCTTGCGCACGCCGGTCATCGAGATCACTTGGGCGTTCATGCCTGGGGCTCCTGGTTCAGTGCGTTGCGCAGCCGGTCAATGAGGTCGGGCTCGGTCATCGCGAGGGATCTGGCGATCTCGCCGGCCGCGGCGAGGTGGGTGTCGAGCTGGGCCAAGCGCATGTCCTTGGCCAGGCCCTGGGCGTTGGCCACAAAGGAGCCCTTGCCGTGGCGGGTGACGATGACGCCCTCGGACTCCAGGTCCAGGTAGGCGCGCTTGACGGTGATGACGCTGACGCGCAGGTCCGCCGCCAGCGTGCGGATGGACGGCAGCTCCAGCCCCGCCGGCCAGTCCCCGGCGGCGACGCGCTGGCGGATCTGCTCCACGATCTGGAGGTACATCGGCCGCGCATCAGTCTGCGAAATGAAAAGGCTACTGTGCATAATGTGTATACACAGAATACATGCGCAGCCAGGCGAATGCAAGCGCCTCGGGTTGCGGGCAACGAGCAAGGGTGTTTCCGGGCCGAGCGCCGTCCCCTCGGGCGGCCGTCCAGAAGCGCCCGCGTTCAGCGAGGCGCTGCTGGACGAGGGGCTAGAGCTTCAACAGAGCTTCCAGGTTCACGCGCAGCTTCAGCTCGGCTGGCGCCAGGCTGGCCGTGATGGCCTGCGCGGCCAGCCGCGTGTCGCGCGGCACGGGGTTGCTCAGCGGGCTGCCGCTCTTGCCGATCAGCGCCGCCACCAGCGGCTCTGTCGCGCTGAAGCCGCGCTTGAAGACGATGCCGACTTCGCCGTTGGCCAGGCGCACGATGCTGCCCGGCGGGTACAGGCCCACGGTCTTGATGAGGGCTGCACCGGCTTCGTCGGGCTGGCCCAGTTCGTCGAGGAAGACGGCGCGGGCCGCGGCGGCGCCGCTGAGCGCCTGGCGGCTGCGGCGCGGCGACAGGCGAGCGCCGAAGACGTCGATGCGGCGCAGCAGGCGGGCCAGCTTCTCGCCCACGCCGCGCGTAGCCAGCGGCCCGGGACCGGCCTCATGGTGCAGGCGCACGGCGGTCAGCCAGTGGTCATCGATGACGCCGCTCTGCGCCAGCCGCGCCGCGGCGCGGTCGCCGTGTGCGGCCAGCGCCTGGCGCTGCGCCGGTGTTGCCGGGTCGACCTGGTTGGCCAGGCGGTCGTGGGCCGGGCCGGCGCCGTAGTTCATCGTCAGCGCGCCGCCTTGCAGCGCCCTGCGCAGCTCGGGCGGGAGCTGCAACTGCTGCGCGACCAGGTCGGCCAGCAGCAGCGACAGCAACGCGTGGCGGGCGCTGTAGTCGCCGAACTCCTGGCTGCTCTCGAAGATCAGCAGCATCAGTGTCGCGTCGGGGTGGGCGTGCAGGCGCTTCAGCGCGGCGTCGCGCAGCTGGGCCAGCCGGGCGCTGAAGTCCACCGGCTCGGCCTCGCGCAGCAGCGCATGCGTGTGCAGCAGCAGGTCTGACCAGGCCTCTCGCGGGCCTTGCTCCAACTTGGCGGCCACCAGCGAGTCCAGGCGGAAGGCGGTGTCGGCCTTGGCGATGTCGGACAGCGGCACGTCCTGCATGACCAGCGTGTCCAGCCGGTGGGCCAGCGCGCGCTGGTACTCCATCGTGTCCTCGGAATTCACCCAGGCGCCGCCGTCCACGAGGCTGCGTACCAGCGGCGAGTCGCGCAGCACCTGACCGCGCGCGAACAGCAGCTTGCCGTTGGCGTCGAACAGGTCGTAGGGCAGCGTCATGCCCAGCCGCAGCGTGCGGGTGGGGAGGGGGATGAGTTCAGAGGCCATGGATACAGGCATTCTGATCGTGCATTCGGCACAGGCAAGCAAGTCTTGAGCGCTGGCGAAGGGCCCGCTGCGTAGAATTCCCGGCTCATCCGAGGAGCGCTGCGAGGTTTTCCCCAGGCTCGGATCGTTTTCCAACGGCGCTCATCGATCTCCCGCGTGGACCGCCATCGATGACCATCTCGCCGCCCCCCCTCAAGCTCTCCGGCCTGGAGCCCGTCGCCATCGATGCGGGCAGCCTTTTCGTCAACATTGGCGAGCGCACCAACGTCACCGGCTCCAAAGCTTTCGCCCGCATGATCCTTGCGGGGCAGTTCGAGCAGGCGTTGGCCGTCGCGCGCCAGCAGGTGGAGAACGGCGCCCAGGTCATCGACATCAACATGGACGAGGCCATGCTGGACAGCCAGGCGGCCATGGTGCGCTTCCTGAACCTGATCGCCGGCGAGCCCGAGATCGCGCGTGTGCCCATCATGATCGACAGCTCCAAGTGGAGCGTCATCGAGGCGGGGCTGAAGTGCATCCAGGGCAAGGGCATCGTCAACTCCATCTCCCTGAAGGAGGGCGAGGACGAGTTCCGCCGCCAGGCCCGGCTGGTCCGCCGCTACGGCGCCGCGGCCGTGGTGATGGCGTTTGACGAGCAAGGTCAGGCCGACACCTTTGCGCGCAAGACCGAGATCTGCGCGCGGGCCTACAAGGTGTTGGTGGACGAGGTGGGCTTCCCGCCCGAGGACATCATCTTCGATCCCAACATCTTCGCCATCGCGACGGGCATCGAGGAGCATGACAACTACGCGGTGGACTTCATCGAGGCCACGCGCTGGATCAAGCAGCACCTGCCAGGCGCCAAGGTGTCGGGCGGTGTGTCCAACGTGTCGTTCAGCTTCCGCGGCAACGAGCCGGTGCGCGAGGCCATCCACACGGTCTTCCTGTACCACGCCATCCAGGCGGGCATGGACATGGGCATCGTCAACGCCGGCATGGTGGGCGTGTACGACGACCTGGATGCAGAACTGCGCGAGCGTGTCGAAGACGTGGTGCTGAACCGCCGGCCCGATGCGGGCGAGCGCCTGATCGAGATCGCCGACCGCGCCAAGAGCGCCGGCAAGGACGACTCGGCCCGCCTGGCCTGGCGCGCGGGAGACGTCAACCAGCGGCTATCGCACGCGCTGGTGCATGGCATCACCGACTTCATCACGGAGGACACCGAGGAGGCCTGGCAGGCCATCTCGGCCGGTGGCGGTCGGCCGCTGCACGTCATCGAAGGCCCGCTGATGGCCGGCATGAACGTGGTCGGCGACCTGTTCGGCGCTGGCAAGATGTTCCTGCCCCAGGTGGTCAAGAGCGCACGCGTGATGAAGTCTGCCGTGGCCCATCTTCTGCCCTACATCGAGGAAGAGAAGCGCCTGCTCATCGAAGGCGGCGGCGACGCCAAGCCCAAGGGCAAGATCGTCATCGCGACGGTCAAGGGCGACGTGCACGACATCGGCAAGAACATCGTCACGGTGGTCTTGCAGTGCAACAACTACGAGGTCGTCAACATGGGCGTCATGGTGCCGGCCCAGGACATCCTCAGGAAGGCCAAGGAAGAGGGCGCGGACATCATCGGCCTGTCGGGCCTCATCACGCCTAGCTTGGAAGAGATGCAGCACGTGGCCGCGGAGATGCAGCGCGACGAGTACTTCTCCTCACGCCACATGCCGCTGCTGATAGGCGGCGCGACGACCAGCCGCGTGCACACGGCCGTCAAGATCTCGCCGCATTACGACGGCCCGGTGGTCTACGTGCCCGACGCGTCGCGCGCCGTGGGCGTGTGCACCGAGCTGCTCAGCGACGACCGCGCCGCGGCCTACATCGCTGAGCTGAAGGCCGACATCGTGAAGACCCGCGAGCTTCACGCCAACAAGAAGCAGACGCCGCTGGTGACCCTGGCCCAGGCGCGCGCCAACAAGGCCCCGCTGGACACGAGCCGAGTGGCTCCGCCGCCAAAGTTCACCGGCCGCCGCGTGCTGAAGAACCTGGACCTGGCCGAGCTGGCCCGCTACATCGACTGGGGCCCGTACTTCCAGACCTGGGATCTGGCCGGGCCCTATCCCGCCATCCTGGACGACGAGATCGTCGGCTCCGAGGCGCGCAAGGTGTTCGCCGACGCGCAGGCGATGCTGAAGAAGATCATCGACGGCCGTTGGCTGCAGGCGCATGCGGTGTTCGGGCTCTACCCGGCCGCGCGCGTCAACGACGACGACATCCAGATCCGCAGCGAGCCGCCCATGACCTGGCATGGCCTGCGCATGCAGTCCGAGCGCCCCGTCGTGGAGGGCGTGAAGCGCCCCAACCGCTGCCTGTCCGACTTCGTTGCCGAAGCCGGCGACCACATCGGCCTGTTCGCCGTCACCGCGGGCCTGGGTGTGGACAAGAAGGAAGCCGACTTCCTGGCGACCCACGACGATTACTCCGCCATCATGCTGAAGGCGCTGGCCGACCGCCTGGCGGAGGCTGCCGCCGAGTGGCTGCATGAGCGCGTGCGGCGCGAGTTCTGGGGCTACGCGGCCGACGAGACGCTGTCCAACGAGGCTCTGATCGCCGAGAAATACCAGGGCATCCGCCCTGCGCCGGGCTATCCCGCCTGCCCGGACCATCTGTCCAAGCGCGACTTGTTCCGCGTGCTGGGCCCAGAAGAGATTGGCATGGGCCTGACCGACAGCATGGCCATGACGCCGGCCGCCAGTGTCAGCGGTTTCTACCTGGCCCACCCCGACGCGGCCTACTTCAACGTGGGCCGCATCGGTGACGACCAGCTCGCCGACTGGGCCGCTCGCTGCGGCCTGGGCGATGCCGACGCCCGACGAGCCCTGGCGCCGTTGCTGGGCTGACACGCGTTGCCGGCCTCTGCCGGCCACTTGTAACTGAAGCGGCCTTGTCCTACAGGGCAGGCCGCGCCGTAGCGGCATCCTTTCAACATTCCTCACACATCGGAGTCTTCATGTCGACCCCCACACTTCCCGTCAAGTCCACCCAGATCGTCGCCGGCGTCGCCGTCGTGCTGGCGCTGCTCGGCGGCGCCTACGCGGTGGGCCGCTCGCAGGGTGTCAGTACCGAGCCGGTCGCCGCGGCAATGCCTGAGCCGGCCACGGCCAAGGACGCGCGCCAGCCGCAGCGGCTGGCCAGTGCCGACGCGGTGCGCGGCGAGGGGCGCCACGCGCCTGCGGCCGAGGACAGCCAGCCGGCCCTGTGCCAGAGCTGCGGTCGCGTGACCGACGTGCACACCGAGTCCCGTCACGGCAAGGCCAGCGGCGTGGGCGTGGTCGGCGGCGCGGTCGTCGGCGGCCTGCTGGGCAACATGGTTGGCGGCGGTAACGGCCGCAAGCTCGCCACCGTTGGCGGCGCCGTTGCCGGTGGCTATGCCGGCAACGAGATCGAGAAGAGCCAGAAGAGCTACACCGTCTGGGTGGTGCAGGTGCAGGAGCGCGACGGTCGTACCCGCCGCTTCGAGCGCAGCGCCGACCCAGGCCTGCGTGTCGGCGACGAGGTGCGCCTGACCGAGAACGGCTTCACCCGCGCCTGACCGTGGCGCACGTCGCGGCTCGGCCGGCCATGATGCCGTGCAGGGCCCGGCGCAGTTGGATGGCCTCGGCCACATAGGCCGTGGCGATGAGGTCGGCGTCCGCCAGGTCCACCACGGAGCGGGCCACCCGCAGCACGCGGTGGGAGCTGCACGCCGACCATCCCAGCCACTCAGCCGAGCGCTTTAGCAGCGCCTTGGTGGCGGGCTCCAGTGCCGCATGCGTGGCAAGATCGTGGGCCTGCAGCATGGCGTCTAGCACCTCTAGCACCTCTAGCACCTCTCGCCGGGCCAGGGCATGGCTCGCGTGCCGAGGCCACTCGCGCGGCTACGACCGCGCTGGGCTCCCCGGTTGGCAGGTCTTGCAGCTCGCAGGGTGGTATGGCCGGCGCCTCGATGAGCAAATCCAGCTGGTCCAGGGGGGCGCCGAGCCGTCCCTGGTAGCGCGCACCACTTGGGCATAGCGCCATCGACAGCGAAGTGCCTGCCTCCTCGGGCGTGTCGGTCGGGGCGGGGTTGACGGTCTGTTGTTGGTCTAGAGGGTGAGGGCCGCTGTTCCGCCGCGCCGCGCCGCGCCGTGCGCGCTCGCGTGCTTCCTTAGCTTCGGTGTCCGCGAGACCCACCGCGGTGAAATTCGGAAACCCGTTGGCCAAGTGGACTTCTAAGGTGACCGGCGCGGCGGCAGGGTCGTCGAGGGCGCGGCCGTGGACGGTGGCGAGGCACATCGAAGGTTGAGCAGGATGGCGGCACCCGATGGTGCGCCGTCGGGCCTGCATCAAAGCCTCAGCGTGGCGATGCAGTCTAGCCCCGGGCCGGCGCACCGCCGCCCGGGGCTTTTCCATTGATGCACGCGGATGGTGCGGCCCAGTGTGCCGGTCGCGTCCAAGTTGGTGCGTTTGCTTGCCCGGAGGGCGAGGGTGGCCCAGATTCGTGCGGCCGTCATGGTGCAAGACCTTGGCACGGAAGCTGCAAATACCCCGCCGGAACCCGATTCCCACCAACTTTTCCACAGGAGATCCGCCATGAAGTTGTCCCCTTCGCTGCTCGTTCTGGCAATGTCCGCGGTCGCCCTGCCCGCGTTCGCCGATGAGCCGGCGCCGGACCCGCTGTCGTTCAACGTCGGCGTCGTCAGCGAGTACCGCTACCGCGGCATCTCCCAGTCCCGCCTGAAGCCGGCACTGCAAGGCGGCATCGACTACGCCGCCCCCAACGGC
>JACPYV010000054.1 GCA_016195825.1 Burkholderiales bacterium
CGAGTGCTTGCCCAGGTCGATGCCGACCAGCGTCACAGAGTCCATGATGACCTCCGCCACAAATAAGAACACCCCGGCAACGTACGTCACCGGGGTGTTCGGGGCAAACACGAGATGGGGGTGACCATCTCATTAAGCCCGGCAGGCCGGGCTCTTTGCGGCGGGCAGTGCAGCCGGCTCAGCGGCGGCGTCGCGTCGCGCCCAGTCCCAGCAGGCTCAGTCCGACCAGGGCCAGGCTGGCGGGTTCGGGGATGGTGTTGGCCGTGCCGCGCAGCTCGGCACGGAAGGCGCCGACGACGCCCACGTCCTTGACGACGAAGTCCAGCGTGTTGACGCCGGCGACAAAGCCGCTGCCGATGGAGAAGCTGTGCAGCGAAGTGAAGTTGGTGACCGCGCTGCCCGGCAGCGAGATGCCGGTGCTGATGCCATTGAGAAGGATGTCGATGCCGGTGTTGTCCGTGCCCCAGAGGCCGCTGATCTGTGCCGAGGCGGCGTCCATGCCGCTCAGGTCAAACGTGGTGCGGAAAGTGAAGGTCGTGATGGCCGGCTGGCCGTTGGCCTGCGCCCAGATCCACTTGGATGCAGCGCTATTGGCCGCGTAGGTTCCCGGCGGGGCGGTGAGCACGACGGCGGGTGCGCCGCTGGAGACCACGTTGTAGTGGGCGTCTGCCAGGCCGCCAGTCTGGGCGGTGCCAGCGGCGTTCAGGCCCGTGCTGAACAGGCCGAGGATGGGGGCGGCTTGGGCGCCGGCCGCGAGAACGACCGTGAGAGCCAGGGCCGAGAAGCTGTTGCGGATGAAGGACATCGTGACCTCGTTGCTTTGGGTTTCGGCTTCGTCAGCAAAAGTCGGGCCGGTGCCTGAAATCTCCGGCCGATCAAGGGGTTGCCGCCGTTCGGCACTGCCCGGCCGCGGCGGCTGTAAAGCCGCCCGACACCCACCCGGCGCCTACATCTGCCGGAACAGGTGCGCGCAGCTTTCGGCGACGAGCAGGCTCTCGGTCCCGTGTTTCAGCTTGATCTGCATGCGCCCGCGGAAGTCGCGGCTGACGCTGGCGATCGCGTTTACGTTGACCAGCGTTGAGCGGTGGATCTGCCAGAACTGCTGCGGGTCCAGCTCGTCGATGAGCTCCTTCAGCGGCTTGCGGATCAGCGCCTCGCCGTCTTTCAGCCCCAGCCGCGTGTACTTGTTGTCGCTTTGGAAGAACAGGACCTCGTCGACGGTGATGAGGCGCAGCGTCTGGCCGACCGAGGCGTTGATCCAGCGCAGCGGTGCGCGTGCGGCCGACGGCGCGGGCCGCTCGGCGAGCTGGTCGATCACGCCGCCGAGCGGAGCGGGTGCCTGCCCCAGCCGCGCCTTCAGCCGCGAGATGGCCGTGAACAGCCGCGCGCCGGCCAGCGGCTTGAGCAGGTAGTCGACGGCGCCCTGGTCGAAAGCGGCGATGGCGTACTGGTCGTAGGCCGTCACGAAGACGACGTGCGCGCGGCCGTTGACCTGGCGGGCCACGTCGATGCCGGTGGCGCCGGGCATCTCGATGTCCAGGAACAGGATGTCGGGGCGGTGCTGGTCCAGCAGGCGCAGCGCCTCCAGGCCGTCGGCCGCCTCGCCGACGATGCTGAGTTCGGGCCAGAGCTTGCCGAGCTGCTCGACGAGTTCGCCGCGCAGCGCAGCTTCGTCTTCGGCTACCACGGCGGTCGGGGAGAAAAGGCTCATGACGGCAATTCAAACCTGAATTCGGTGCGGCCGTTGCCGCTGGTGCAGGTGAGTTTCGCGCCCAGCACGGCCAGGCGCTCGCGCAGCGACGCGAGGTCGTTGTCCTCGGCGCACAGGCCGTCCTGGTCGAAGCCCAGCGTGGTGCCGTCATGGACCTTCAGCCAGCAGCGCGTCGGGTGGCCCAGGCGCAGCGCACGCTGCACGAGCGGCAGCAGCAGCATTGGTGGCAGCGGGGTGGCGCCGCGGGAGCCGAGTTCGCAGTCGAACGCGGGTGGGTGGCCGTTCAGGTCGCGCAGCAGGTCGAGGTAGCTGGCGATCAGCTCGGCCTCGCTGCCCAGCGTGGCGCCGGCCACGCCGCCGTGCGGCATCTGCTGGTGCCGTGGCAGCCGCGGCAGCGCCACGCGCAGGTGGCGGATCAACCGCTCCAGCCGGGCGCTGGCACCGGCGTCCTGGCGGGCATAGGCCTGCTCGACAGCGACCAGCGCGTCGAACAGCAGGCCGGGGTCGACCTGGGCCTGCAGCGCCGCCAGCTGCGAGGCCAGCGCGTGGCGGCGCAGCTGGCTGTGCTCGCGCAGCAGGTCCTGCGCGGCCTGGTCCTGGCGGCGGCGCAGCGTGCGGAACTCCAGCACGCCGACGATCATCAGCGCCGGCATGAAGACCCACAGGGTGTCGCCGACGACCGCGGTGAAGCGGAACACCGTGCACTTGGGTTTGCCGTGGGCGAGGGCATACCAGTCGCAGATGGATGGCCAGGGCAGGGCGGTGACGAGCGGGTAGACGATGGCGATGGTCAGCGCCGAGCCCAGCAGCGTGGCGGCCACCAGGCGCTTGCGGCGCGCCGGGTGAATGGGGTCGCTGCGCGCGGCCGGCAGCCAGCACAGGACCAGCAGCACGCAGCTCAGCAGCGGCACGATGAGGTGGCGGGCCAGCACCTGGGGCAACTGGTCGCCGACGTTAAATTCGAGCAGCGACGTCAGGTCGATGGCGCCGAACAGCAGCGCCGCGGTGACGAAGGCGAGGGCCTCGTTCGGGCGCAGCGAGCGCCAGGAGCGCAGTATGTGCGCGATCATGAAAGTGCCTCGACCGGCAGGCGCACGCGTGCCACGACGCCGCGTGGCCGGGCGGCCTCCAGCTCCAGCACCGCGGCGTCGCCGAAGCGTGCCGCCAGCCGCGCCCGCGTGTTCGCCAGGCCCACGCCGGTGCCGCCGCTGGCGGCGCCGAAGCCCTGGCCGTTGTCGGCCACCTCGATCGTGACGCCGCCATCGGCCATGGGGTGGGCACTGATCTCGATGCGCCCGCCCTCGGGCAGCGGCGACAGGCCGTGCTTGATGGCGTTCTCCACCAGCGTGGGCAGCACCAGCGTGGGCAGGCGCGCCGTCAGCAGCTCGGGCGGCGCGGCGATGTCGAAGGACAGGCGCTCGCCCATGCGCATCTGCAGGATGGCCAGGTAGTGGCGCACCAGCTCCAGCTCGTCGGCCAGCGTGGATTCGTGGCGGCGCATGCCGGGCAGTGCCGCACGCAGGTAGGCGATCAGCGCGACCAGCATGTTGCGGCCGCGCTCGGGCTGGGTCTCGTACAACCGCTTGACGTTGGCCAGCGTGTTGAACAGGAAATGTGGCTCGATCTGTGCATGCAGCGCCGACAGCTGGGCCTCGGTCTGCTGCGCCTTGAGCGCCTCGCGCTCACGGAACAGCTGGGTCAGCTGTGCGCGGCCTTCGCGCTGCGCGCGGCTGACGCGCAGCAGTGCATAGGCCATGCCGCCCAGCAGCGTCCAGATGGCGATGGTGGATGCGACCCAGCCGGCCTTGACCGGCATGCCTGGGTCTTCCATCGCAGCTACCGTGTAGCGCAGGAAGGTGCCCAGCGCGGCACCCAGCCCGACGGCCCCGGCCTGCACGGCCAGCGCCGCCGGCAGCTTCCAGCGGCGGCCGGCCAGCACCGCCTCGGCCAGGGCCACCATCAGCATCAGCGACAGACCGGTCAGTAGCGACTGGCGGCTGAAGCGGACCAGGTCGAACAGCGCATCGCCGATGTCCCGGTCGCTGTCGCCGAACCAGGTCAGCGAGCGCGACGTGGCGTGCAGCAGGCAGAAGTAGTAGACGCCCGCCAGCATGCGCAGATTGCACACACGGCGAAAGGCTTGCAGCGGGCTGATGTCCTCCATGCCCGGCATTCTCGGGCGCCCCCGCGGCGCCGGGGCAGGCTGCGACGAATTGGGCTCAGGCCGTGCTGGCCGCGGCAATCAGCGCCTTGAGTTCGCGCTCCGAGGCCGCCGGGTCGGCGAGATTGACCTCAATGAGGCGGCGCAGATGGGTGATGGATTCGATGTCGATGCTGCGGCACAGCACGCCGGCATGGTCGCCCTCGACATGGGCCAGCTCGCCGGCCATCGCGATGACGAGGTCGTCGGTCGTGTCACCCAGCGGCAGCTTCACGAGGCAGGGCATGCCCGCCTGCGGCGCGGGGCCGGCCGGTAGTTGCAGCAGCACGCCCTTGAGCGAGATATCGATCACCTGGCAGAGCAGATGCGCCTGGGTGGTGATCAGCTCAGCGCCCGCGGCGAAGGTGACTCGGGCGAATTGGCGACGTTCAGTGCTGATGATGTTCTCCCGGTGGCGGGCGCGGTCGGCCAATCCTAGACGAAAGGTTCCAACTCAGTGCCGCCGAACACCGTGCTGTGCTCCACGGCCTGCTGCAGCCGCTCGGGCGCCAGCGAGGCCAGGCCCATGGCCTCCAGCATGAACCAGGCGGCGCGCAGGAAGGCGATGGTTTCCTCGCGCGTGCCGTCTGTCAGTACGGGTTCGTCGTCCCAGTTGCGCTCCGGCGTCTGGCGCGGCGCGACGACGGCTGGACGGTGCGCCCGCGCGATGCGGGCCAGCAGCTCGCGCGTGTCTACCGTGGCGCTAGGGGCGTCGATCAGGCGCACCAGATCGCCCAGCTGCTGCTCGGCCGCGGCTGCCAGCAGCCGCGCGGCCTGGTCGGCCCCGCCCGCGAGATACAGGCCGGCGGCGAGGTCGACGTATTCGAGCGCGGCGGACAGCCGCTGGAGGTCGGGATTGGACGACATGACTGCTGAGTCTAGGTTGTGTGAAGGGGCAACGGGCGGCCAAACTTCACACGGCTTTGTTTATGCTGGCCTGCTAAAGGAATGCCCCAAGGAGCCCCCCGATGATCGACCGCCGCCAGCACCTGCAACATCTCGCCGCCCTGGCCACCGCCTCGGCCCTTCCCGTGGCCGCCGTCGCCGCCGACGACGACAAGGACAAGGATAAGGACAGCACGTACGACGAGGATTCCATCGTCAAGGCCGCCACCGACTTCTTCGGTCAGACCACCGAGGGCCTGGCCAAGGTCATTGAGAAGGCCTTCAAGGAGCAGGGCCGGCCCAATGCCTACATCAAGGGCGAGGAGGCCGGTGCAGCCATCACCGTGGGCCTGCGCTATGGCAACGGCGATCTGGTGATGAAGGGCGGCGGCGCGGCCAAGGTCTACTGGGCCGGCCCCTCCATCGGCTTCGACCTGGGCGCCAATGCGTCCAAGGTGTTCACGCTGGTCTACCACCTGCCGCGGGCAAGCGCCATCTATCAGCGCTTTCCTGGCGTGGACGGCAGCCTGTACTACATCGGTGGCGCCTGCATCAACTACCAGCGGCTCAACGGCATCACGCTGGCTCCCATCCGCCTGGGCGTGGGCCTGCGGGCCGGCGCCAGCGTGGGCTATCTCCACTACCGGCGCGAGAAGAGCATCAACCCCTTCTGACGCTGGCCGACGCGAGGTTGTGCGCCGCGTCAAGGTCGGTTGCCGGGCGGGCTGGCAAGCTCCACCTCTTTCGCCGCACGGTCGGGCCGTCAAGTCGTAGACTGTGCTTTTATCCAGTATTCCGAGGCTGCCGTGAGTTCCACCATCGATCTCCCCCTGCAGGACATCAGCAGCGAAGTCCTGATCGAGAAATATGCCAAGGGTGGCGAGCTGCACGCCGACGAACTGCGCGAACGTGTCGCCCACGCGCTCAGCGCAGCCGAGAAGCCGGCCGACCGCGCCCGCTGGGCGGCCGCCTTCCTGGACGCCCAGAAGCGCGGCTTCGTGCCGGCCGGCCGCATCATGTCTGCCGCCGGCACCGAGCTGTCTGCCACGCTGATCAACTGCTTCGTGCAGCCGGTGGGCGACTCCATCGCCACGCCCGAGGACGGCGTGCCCGGCATCTACACCGCGCTGACCGAGGCCGCCGAGACCATGCGCCGCGGCGGCGGCGTGGGCTACGACTTCAGCCGCATCCGCCCGCTGGGCGCCTGGGTGGGCTCCACGCGCAGCCATGCATCGGGTCCCATCAGCTACATGCGCGTGTTTGACCGCAGCTGCGAGACGGTGGAGAGTGCCGGCAGCCGCCGCGGCGCGCAGATGGGCGTGCTGCGCTGCGACCACCCGGACATCGAGGCCTTCATCCACGCCAAGGACGAAGGCGACCTGCGCAACTTCAACATCTCCATCGGCGTCACCGACGCCTTCATGGAAGCGGTGCAGGCCGACGGCATGGTCGAGCTGGCGCACAAGGCCCAGCCCAGTGCCGAGCAGATCGAGGCCGGCGCCTACCAGCGCGGCGACGGGCAGTGGGTCTACCGCAAGGTCAAGGCGCGTGCGCTGTGGGACCAGGTCATGCGCTCCACCTACGACCACGCCGAGCCGGGCGTGCTCTTCCTGGATCGCATCAACGCCGACAACAACCTGCACTACTGCGAAACCATCGCGGCGACCAACCCTTGCGTGACAGGTGACACGCGGTTGGCGACGCAGCACGGCCTTGTGCCCATCGCCTGGCTGCAAGCCAATGGCGCGGCGCTGGAATGCACGGTGGATCGGCGCGCTCTGGGCGACGAGCAGCGAGGCACGTTCACGCGGCCAGCGGTGCCGGCCTTTCTGAGCGCTGGCCGGGCGGAAGTGTTCAAGGTCACGACTGCTGAGGGCTATGAGATCAAGGCCACGGCCTGGCATGAGTTCTACACGGCGCGTGGCAAGCTCAAGCTGTCCGACCTGCAGCCTGGCGATGAGCTTTGGGTTCAATCGGGCAAAGGCCAGTTCGGCGCTCAAGGCAGCGAGTCGCTGGGCACGCTGCTGGGGCTCATCACGGGCGATGGCCACTTCACGAATCGTGGCAAGGGCGTGCAGGCTGCGGTCGTCAACCTTTGGAACGAAGAGCGCGAGCTGGCTGATGGCATTGCCGGCTTCATCAACACGCTCATTGCCGGCATCGCGAATTCGTCACGTGAGTACGAGGTCAAGCCGGTGGCCGTTGCATCGCGCAACCTGGTGATGATTCGCTCGATCATGTTGGCCCGCGCGCTGGCCAGCTACGGCTTCAACGCCCAGACCAAGTTGGCCGTGCCCGAGGTCGTCTGGCAGGGCAGCGAGGACTGCATGCGCGGCTACCTGCGCGGCTTGTTCCAAACGGACGGCACCGTCGATGTGTCCTCCAGCAGCCAGAGTTGCTCCGTGCGGTTGTCGTCTATCCACCGGCGCTTGCTGCAGGACGTGCAAGTGTTGCTCGCCAACTTCGGCGTGTTCTCACGTATCCACGAAAGGCGCCAGGGCAGCATGCGCAGCCTGCCCGACGGCCATGGCAGCCGGCGTGACTACGGCTGCCAGACGGTGCACGAATTGATCGTCGACGGTGAATCGCGCGAGACCTTCATGCGCGAAGTCGGCTTCCTGTTGCCTGCCAAGCGGGAGAAGTACGAGGCTTGGGTCAAGGACAAGGCGCTGCTCGAGACGCAGCGCTTCACGGCAACCATCAATGCCATCGAGTTGGCTGGCGTCGAACCCGTCTACGACACGACCCAGCCCGACGGCAACACCGTCATCTTCAATGGTCTGGTGACCGGGCAATGCGCCGAGCAGCCGCTCCCGCCCTACGGCTGCTGCTGCCTCGGCTCCATCGACCTGACGCGCTTCGTGCGTGACCCGTTCGCGCCCAAGCCCGCGTTCGACGAAACCGGCTTTGCCGAGGTCGTGGCCGTGGCCACGCGCATGCTGGACAACGTGCTGGACGTGACGCCCTGGCCGCTGCCCGCGCAGCAGCAGGAGGCGGCCAACAAGCGCCGTGTGGGCCTGGGCTTCACGGGCCTGGGCGACGCCCTCGTCATGCTCAACCTGCGCTACGACACGCAGGCCGCGCGCGACATGGCCAGCCGCATCAGCGAGGTCATGCGCGACGCTGCCTACGCGGCCTCCAGCGACCTGGCCGCGGAGCGCGGCAGCTTCCCGCTGTTCAACGCCGACCTGTACCTCTCGGGCGGCAGCTTCGCGTCGCGCCTGCCGCAAGGCCTGAAGGACAAGATCCGCGCCCAGGGGCTGCGCAACTCGCACCTGCTGTCCATCGCCCCCACCGGCACCATCAGCCTGGCTTTTGCCGACAACGCCAGCAACGGCATCGAGCCAGCCTTCTCCTGGGCCTACACGCGCAAGAAGCGCCTGCCGCAGACTGAGGGTGGCGGCTTCAAGGAATACCAGGTCGAGGATCATGCCTGGCGGCTGTACCGCCACCTGTTCGGCACCGACGCGCCGCTGAGCGACGCCTTCGTCACGGCACTGGAGTTGAGCGCGGCCGACCACGCGTCCATGGTCGCGGCCGTGGCGCCCTACATCGACACGTCGATCAGCAAGACAGTCAACGTGCCGGCCGATTACCCCTACGAGGACTTCCAGAACCTCTATATCCAGGCTTGGCAGACCCAGCTCAAGGGCCTGGCCACCTACCGGCCCAACAGCGTGCTGGGCTCGGTGCTCAGCGTCACGCCGGAGGTCAAGCAGCCGGAGCCCCTTCGGCCCGACTCGGGTGCCGATGGTGGCGGGGCTAACCAGCGCCTGCGGGTCGAGCGCCTGCCGCAGGCCGTCGTGGCGTCGCTGCGCTGGCCAAGCCGTCCCGAGATGCCAGGCGGCAACCCGGCCTGGAGCTACCTGATCCATCATCCGCACGGTGACTTCGCGCTCTTCATCGGCGAGCTGCCGCTGGACGGTCCGGATGGTGGTCTGTTTGGGCGCAACCTGCCGTTCGAGGTCTGGGTCAATGGCGCCGAGCAGCCACGCGGCCTGTCGGCCCTGGCCAAGACGCTGTCCACCGACCTGCGCACCAACGACGCGGCCTGGCTGCGCCTCAAGCTCGACGCGCTGGCCACCGTGGCCGAGGAGCGCGCCTTCGAGATGCCCATGCCGCCCGGCGGCGAGAAGCGCCTGTTCCCCGGCGTGGTCGCCGCGACGGCGGCCGTCATCCGCTGGCGCTGCGAGCAGCTCGGCGCCCTCGGCGAAGGTGGCCCCACGCCGGTGGTGGACGCCATGTTCAGCCGCAATGAGCCGCGCACGGGCGTGTCCGGCACGCTGGCCTGGGCGGTGGACGTGGACAACCCGGCCACCAACGAGCAGTTCACGCTGACGCTGAAGGAGGTCGTGCTGCCCACACCCGACGGCGGCACCGTCATGCGCCCCTGCGCAATGGGCTTCTCGGGCAACTACCCCAAGGCGCTGGATGGCCTGGCCCGGCTGCTGTCGCTGGACATGCGCGTCATGGACCCCGGCTGGATCGCGATGAAGCTGCGCAAGCTGCTCAACGTGGGCGAGCCGCTGGGCCACTTCATGGCGCCCGTGCCGTCGCTGAACGGCGAGCGTCGCCAGCAGGTCTGGCCGTCTACGGTGGCCTATGTGGCGCGCCTCATCATCCACCGCTACGCGATGCTGGGCATCCTCGACGAGGAAGGCCAGCCACTGACCGACATGGGCCTGCTGCAGACCCCAGCGCCCAAGCTGGCCGCGGCGGCCGGAAGCCTGCAGGTGCAGGCCGGCAGGCCCTGCCCGGAGTGCGGCAACGCCACCATGATCCACAAGGATGGCTGCGATTTCTGCACGGCCTGCGGTTACGTGGGGCAGTGCGGCTGAGGCCGAAAACCGCCTTCACCGTCGGGTCAGAAGCGCGCCCCCTGGTGCCGGGGGGCGCGCAAGAGGGCGCCAACTGGGCCGGCGGCTAGTCGAGCGTCAGCAAATGGCCCCTCTCGGCCCAGTTTTCAGGGCCCACCACATGGGCCTTTACCGCCTTCCAATGCAGCACTGGTTCATCGACCAGCTGGCGATGTGCCACCGAGCGCTCAAGAAGCGCTTCGGCCTCTTGAGGGCGCAGGGCCAGGCCGCCCACCAGCCAGTGGCGCAGGGTCCGGAGTTCGTCCCCGTTCAGAGGGGCTGATCGAGCCTGCGCTGGCGTCCCCTCGCCGTGGACGAATGTCTCGTCCCGCTTGTCGGGACGCCAGCGCCCCCTCTGCGCCTGGGGCGATGTCGCCCGTGAGTGAGAGGGGCTGCGCATGTCAGAACTCCGCTTCAGCCGGGCTGGGTGCGCGGACCTCCTTGGCCTGCTCGGCCACCGTCGCGTCGGTCGTGAGGATCAGACCGGCAACCGACGCGGCGTTCTGCAGCGCGGTGCGCGTGACCTTGGTCGGGTCGATTACGCCCATCGCCAGCAGATCGCCGTAGTCGCCCGTCGCGGCGTTGTAGCCGAAGCTGCCCTGGCCCTGGGCGACCTTGTTGACCACTACCGAAGGCTCGTCGCCCGCGTTGCTGCTGATGGCGCGCAGCGGTGCCTCCAGAGCACGGCGGACGATGCCGATGCCGGCGTCCTGGTCCGGGTTGGCGCCGTGGAAGCCGTCCAGTGCGCGCCGCGCGCGCAGCAGCGCCACGCCACCGCCCGGCACGATACCTTCCTCGACCGCGGCACGCGTGGCATGCAGTGCATCGTCCACCCGGTCCTTCTTCTCCTTCATCTCGACCTCGGTGGCCGCACCGACGCGAATGACCGCGACGCCACCGGACAGCTTGGCCAGGCGCTCCTGGAGCTTCTCGCGGTCGTAGTCGGACGTGGCGTTCTCGATCTCGGCGCCGATCGTCTTGCGGCGTGCCTCGATCTGAGCGGCCTCACCGGCGCCGTCGATGATGGTGGTCGCGTCCTTGTGGATGTCGACACGGCGGGCGCGACCCAGGTCGGCCAATGTGGCCTTCTCCAACTGCTTGCCCGTCTCTTCGGCGATCACCGTGCCGCCGGTCAGCACGGCAATGTCCTGCAGCATCGCCTTGCGGCGGTCACCGAAGCCCGGGGCCTTGACGGCGGCGACCTTGAGAACGCCACGCATGCTGTTCACGACCAGTGTGGCCAGGGCCTCGCCCTCGACATCCTCGGCAATGATCAGCAGGGGCCGGCCCGCCTTCGCGACATCCTCCAGCACCGGGAGCAGTTCGCGGATGTTGGAGATCTTCTTGTCGCACAGCAGGATGGCGGCGTCTTCCAGGACTGCCACCTGTTTCTCGGGGTTGTTGATGAAGTAGGGCGACAGATAGCCTCGGTCGAACTGCATGCCTTCGACGACGTCCAGCTCGCTGTTCAGCGACTTGCCGTCCTCGACGGTGATGACGCCCTGCTGGCCCACCTTGGCCATGGCTTCGGCGATGAGGTCGCCGACGGCCTGGTCGGCATTGGCGGACAGCGCGCCCACCTGTGCGATCTCCTTGCCCGTCGCGCACGGTTTGGACAAGGCCTTCAGCTCGGTGACCACCGCTTCACAGGCCTTGTCGATGCCGCGCTTGAGGTCCATCGGGTTCATGCCAGCAGCCACCAGCTTCATGCCGTCCTGCACGATGGCCTGGGCCAGCACCGTGGCGGTGGTCGTGCCGTCGCCCGCGACGTCGCCGGTCTTGGCGGCCACCTGCTTGATCATCTGCGCGCCCATGTTCTCCAGCTTGTCGCGCAGCTCGATTTCCTTGGCGACCGACACACCGTCCTTGGTGATCACCGGCGCGCCGAAGCTGCGCTCCAGCACCACGTTGCGGCCCTTGGGGCCGAGGGTGACCTTGACGGCCTCCGCCAGGATGTTGACGCCCTTCACGATGCGGGCCCGTGCTTCGTCGCGGAAATGAACTTCTTTTGCAGCCATGGTTGGACTCCTTCTAAACACTCCTTGAAGTTGCGAGGGGGCGGCTGCCTTCAGGCAGCCTTGAGGGACGGAACAGAGGCAGTTTGCTCGATCACGCCGAGCACTTCCTCTTCGCGAAGCACCAGCATCTCCTGGCCCTCGAGCTTCACCGTCTGACCGGCGTACTTGCCGAACAACACGCGCTCGCCAGGTTTGAGTTGCAGCGGGCGTACCGACCCGTCGTCCAGCAGGCGGCCGGTGCCGACGGCCAGAACTTCGCCCTGTTCGGGCTTTTCAGAGGCCGTGTCGGGAATGACGATGCCGGATGCCGTTTGGCGCAGCGGATCGATCCGCTTGACAATGATCCGGTCGTACAGGGGACGGATTTGCATCGTGGGTCTCCTTGTGAGTGACAGAAAAATTGGCAAAGTCTTGACCGAGCGGGGAGCGCCACCCCGTTGCCGGCATTGACGCCCGCTCAGCCGAGCAGCGACATAGGAGCGGCTGGCGGACTTTCAAGAGGTCGGTTTTTCATCGATGCGCGGGTGGCTGAAGCAGCACGATGCGATCGATGCGGCCGAGCTGATAGCGGTAGCTGGTCCCGGTCAACCCGGTGGTCGACCTGGGCTGGACCGGGCAGGGCGGCAGGCGGCCGCCATCGGGCGACAAGCTGTCGTCTTCACCTGCCTGACGCCACAGGCCATCCGCAACCGGGCGGAACAGCCAACGCACATACCCCAGCCGGGACGCGATGTCGCGCAGCTCGATGCGGTCCGGCGCGTCAGCCACGAGGTGGCTGTCGTCGTCCGGGGCCAGCGGGTTGTCGCCAAAGGCCTGGCGGCATTCGACGGCTTCCTGGGCCGAGGCACCCACGACGCTACACCCCTGTCGTTGCTCGCGCGTCAGATCCCAGGCACCCAGCTGCCAGGCAGCATCGAGCATCTGGGCGTCCACTTGCGCCAGGTCGTCCCACGGCGGGGTCAGCTGAAGTGCGGAGCTGGGCAGGGCGGCGCGCCGTCCTCGACCGTCAGCCGCCTGCGTGCCGCGCTTGCGCTCATCGAGCAGAAATCCATGCCAATGCAGCAACAACAACAGCGGCGACGACTTTCGAGGCAGGGTCGCCAGTGACACCGCTGCCAGCGGCCTGCGCAAGGACGTAACCTGCTCCTGAATGATGTTCAAGATCATGGTCGTCGAGATGCGTGAACGAACTGAAAAAATTTATATCCAACAGCGCGCAAGGATTCAAGTGGCGACTGCAGGTAGGTACAGAACGAGCAGCCCCGCGACGGGCGGGGCTGCTCCGTGACGCATCGGCCAGTGCATCGGCCGGTTCGTCAGCGCACCGGGCTCAGGCGGCGCGGACCTCGATGCGTCGGTTCGGCGTTGGCTCGCGCCGAGGGAGATCGACGCGAAGCACGCCCGCTTCGTAGCTTGCCTTCGCGCGTTCGACATCCACGGGCACCGGCAGCTGGATATCGCGCCTGAAGCTGCCGTAGGCAGACTGCACGAGCGCATAGCTGCTGGTCGCGTACGCGCGCTCGAAGCGCTTGTGACCCGCGATGCTGAGCAGTTCCGGCGAACTCATCTCGATGCGGAAGTCCTCGCGGGTCATGCCGGGGGCCTCGATGCGCACGAGCACCCTGTCGCGCGACGCGTACACGTCCACCGCCATGAAAGACCACCGCGCCGATGAGGGCCGGTGATCGCCCGCGTCGTCCCATGCGGTCGGGTCGCTGCCGGCATTCGCGGAAGGTGGGCCATCCACGCCCGGCCAGAATCGCGTCAGGGCACCGCTCGCGCGAGCTCCGAGTTCGCGCCATCCCTCGGCCAGCGATTCCCAGGCTTGGCCGGCGCCATGCTTCAACTGCTCTGCAAGTTTGGTCATGGTTTCGGCCCTCCGATCATCCGGCGCTCACGGCGATGCGCCTGGGCTGGGCATGTACCTGCTTGGGAATGCGCAGGGTCAGCACGCCATCCTTGAGGTTGGCATCGATGCGAGTCGTGTCCAGCTCGCGGCTGAGCGTGAAGCTGCGGCGATAGCGTGGTACGCGAAGTTCCGCATAGGTCGCCTCCAGCCCCGCAGGCGTCTGCGGCTGGACCCGGCCTTCGATGTGCAGGGCGTCGCCCTCGACCCGCAGCTCCAGCTGCTCGCGGGGCACGCCCGGCATGTCGGCCAGCAGCGTGATGCCGGTCTCGTCCTCCAGCACGTCGACAGCGGGCGCGACGGCGCGCTCGGTGGCGTTGTCCGCGGCGGCCTGTTGCTTGTCGTTTTGCGTGATCTCCTTGCTCATGATCTCGGCTCCTTTGACAACTCTTGCGGGTTACTGCACGTTGATGCGCTTGGGCTGAGCCGTCTCGCGGCGCGCGATGCTCACCTGCAGCACACCGTCCCGATAGCTCGCCTTCACATGTTCGGGATCGATGTCATCTGGCAGTGACACCGTCCGGTCGAAGCGGCCCGTGGCTCGCTCCCTCGCATAGATGCGCTGCCGCTCGCTGCCCGGTGCGGGATCCACCCGCTCACCGGACAGACGCAGTACGCCCCGATCGAGGGTGACCTCGATCTTGCTGGCGTCTAGGCCGGGCGCGAAGGCGTAGACCTCCACACTCTGCGCCGTGCGACCCACGTTGAGTTTGGGCAAGGTGCCGGTGGCGACCGAGCGGATGCTGCTGGGCATCGACGACATGCCGAAAAGCATGTCGTCCAGCTCACGCTGCAGGCGGTCGAATTGTCCGAACAGGCTGTTCGGATGGCTCAGCAATGAATTGAACATGGCTTGATCTCCGTTCAGGGTGTCGACCGGCCGGGACATCCGGTCAGTCAGCGCCGAAGTAGGAGCCGCTCAAGACATTTCAAGAGGGGTGTTTTCGGGCGCTCGTCTGACCGTTCAGGCGGGCGTGTGCCGCCATTGGGATGTCAAGGCGCCTCCTCGCGCTCAGTTCGACGACACCTTTCCCTTGCCCGAAGCACCGCCGAACCACTGCCGCCGATATTCGGCCCGGTAAGGCAGCGCGTCGTCTACGTCGTGCGGCCCCAGCTGGCGCAGCAGCGCCGTCGTGACGGTGACCGGGCGGGCGACGCGGCCGCTGGGTGGCTGCCCAGCGAAGGCCCGCCTCAGCTCGTCGGCCAACTGCCAGCCCTGCAGGCCCGTCGGCTCGGCGATGGTGGCGATCTGCTGGGATCGACCGGAGCGTATGCGGCTCAAGGCGTTGCGGGACCCGTCTCCCGCGGCGATGCCGACGATGTCGAGGCGGCCCAGGGCCTGCAGCGGGAAGTGCATGGAATCCATGTAGACGTCGTTGATCGCCAGCACATGCGTCCATCGCTTGCCAAAGCGGCGCTGCAGGCCCTCCAGCGCCGCCGGCATCTCCTTGGCGGCGTTGGAGATCGGCAGATCCTCGACCGCCAGCAGCTCGCAACGGGCGCAACGTGACAAGGCCTCCCGCATGCGCAGCGTCTTGAGGTTGGCGATGTCGAAGCGGCTGTCGTTGAAGATGACAACGCCGGGGCGCGCGGCCGTGGACTGAGTCACGAAGGCGGCGGCCATCTCGGCGACCACGGCGGGGTCGGTGCCGACGTTGGCGAACAGGCTGGACGGCGGGCCCTGGCGCGAGGCCGCATGCCAGCCGACCAGAACGGGCACGGGTCGCGCGGCTGCGGCCAGCCGGTCGGCGATGTCGGCTTCGTCGAAACCTCCCAACACGACTGCGTCCGTGTCGGTGCGCAGCGCCTGGTCGAACAGGCGCCTGATCGTGGCCTTGTCACCCGCGCCGTTGACGATGCTCAGCGTCCAGCCCAGTTCCTGGCAGGCCTGCTCGAAGCCGCGATAGACGGCGGTGATGCCGCCGTTGCGGAAGTCCTGTGCCAGGAAGACGATGCGTCGTGGCCCGTCACGCGGCGCTTCGCTCTGCGCCGTGGCTGCGGTGGCGGCCCAGGCAGTGAGCGCGACCAGTGCCTTGCGCCGCGCCCATCGAAGGTGGAAGAGGGGTGCTGCACGCCATCCGCGGGATGTGGGGGCCATGCGCGCAGCGTAACCCGCTGAGGCCGCGTATGCACAGGGCCGACGGCCGCCCCGCTGCCCTGACGTCGGTCCGTTGGCGCCGAGTTAGCGACCGTCGGCGCCCTCCCCGTCGATCAAGCGCCGCAGCCAGGGCCGCAGTGCAAACAGCACGGCGCCCGTGACCAGGCTGCCGACGGCCAGCTGCGTGAACAGCGCCGCGTACTGAGGGTTCGTCGTCAGCGGGGAACCATCCACCGGCTGCGACACCATGCCCGAGAAGTCGCCGGCGAACAGCGACGCCAGCCCGGTCACCAGCATCCAGCTGCCCATCATGACGCCCTGGTACTGCCGCGGTGCCAAGCGGCCGATCATGGCGTAGCCGATGGGCGAGATCAGCAGCTCGCCGATCGACTGCAGCACATAGCTGAGGAAGAGCCAGGAGAAGTCGGACTTGCCCGAGCCGTCGGCAAAGTGAATGCCGATGGGCAGCACGAGGAAGCCCAGCCCCATCAGCACGATCGCTGCGGCGAACTGCATCGGGATGTCCACCGGCCAGCCGCGCGCGCGCCAGCGCGTGAAGAGGGCGGCCAGCAGCGGGCCGCCGATGACGATGGTGACGGTGTTGATGTTCTGCACCCACTGCGGCGCCACCGGCACGCCCCAGACGTTCATCAGCACATTGCCCACTGCATAGAGCTGCAGGCCGTTCGGTGCCATCTGGTAGAGCGACCAGAACACCAGCGAGCCCAGCGTCAGCACCAGATAGGCCTGCATGCGCTGCTTCTCGGCCGGCACCGGATGGCGCACCGTGATGACGACGAGGACGATGGCCACCAGGGCGCAGAAGGCCTTCATGCCGATGGCGGTGTCGCCCGGCTGCTTCAGCAGCCAGACCAGCAGGGGCACCAGACCCACCAGGATGGCCGTGCCGATGGCGAAACGGCCCCAAAAGTCCGCGCCCCGGCGCTGCATGAGCGGTGTGTTGCGGTCGGCCAGCGTGCGCCAGAAGATCAGCGCCACCGCGATAGCGGCGGCATTGCCCAGGGTCGCGAACCAGAACAGCGAGCGGTAGTCCTCGCTGAGCTGGAACACGCCTGACACCGTGAAGCCGATGAAGAAGCCGACGTTCATGCCGGCGTAGTTCCACAAGAAGGCGGCCTCGCGGCGGTCGTCCTCAGGCTTGAAGCGCTGCGTCAGCATCATGTTCACGCAGGTCACGTTCAGGCCGCTGCCGGTCAGTAAGAGTGCCATGCCCCAGTACAGGCCCTCGAGGCTGCCGCCCGCGACGGTGCCGCAGCCCAGCACCTGCAGCAGCATGCCGCCGACGAACAGGTTGCGGTTGCTGAGGAAGCGTCCACCCAGGTAACCGCCGAACAGGTGCAGCCCGTAGTTGAAGGCGCCGAACACGCCGGTGATCAACGCGGCCTGCTCGCTGGTGAAGCCATGATGGCGCGTCGTGTACAGCGTCAGCGTGAATTGCAGGACGGCGAATCCCAGTGTGGCGAAGACCTGGATCAGGAACAGCACCGCAGACCCTTCGGGAATGCGTGCCTGGAGTTGTTGGAATCGGCTCATGGGGGAGGGATTGTCCGGGCGCGAAGCGAGGTTTCGCCTGGGTGTCATCCCGCGGACAGGGCGGCGCCAGGCCCGCGACTAGCATTCAGGCGCCTTCCTTTGCCTGCCCATGACCGACGCTCCACCCTTCAGGAAAGTTCTCGTCGCCAACCGCGGGGAGGTCGCGCTGCGCGTGGTGCGGGCCTTGTCCGACTTGGGTGTCGCCAGCGTTGCCGTCCATGCGGCAGAAGATAGTGCGGTGGTGGCGGACGAGGTCGTTGCGCTGCCTGCCACTGGGCCGATGGCCTACCTGGACATCGCCGGCCTGGTGGCCGTCGCGCGTCGCACAAGTTGCGACGCCGTCCACCCCGGCTACGGCTTCTTGAGCGAGAGCGCCGACTTCGCGCAAGCCTGCGCAGCGGCCGGTCTCGTCTTCATCGGCGCCACGCCGGACCAGCTCGCGCTGTTTGGTGACAAGGCCCGTGCGCGCACGCTCGCGCAGCAGTGCGGCGTGCCCGTGCTCGCGGGCAGCGCGGGCGAGGTGACGCTCGTTGAGGCGCAGGCGTTTCTTGCGGCCCAGGGCGGGCAGGGCGTCATGCTGAAGGCCATCGCCGGTGGTGGCGGCCGCGGCATGCGCGCGGTGTGGGCGGCGGACGAGCTACCCGCCGCCTTCGAGCGCTGCCGCTCCGAGGCCCGCGCGGCCTTCGGCGTGGCCGGCGTCTACGTCGAGCAGCTGATGCACGACGCGCGCCACATCGAGGTGCAGGTCATCGGCGACGGCCGCGACGTGGTCGCGCTGGGCGAGCGCGACTGCACGCTGCAGCGGCGCTTTCAGAAGCTGGTCGAGATCGCGCCCAGCCCCGTGCTGGGCGACACGCTGCGCGCCCGGCTGACCGACGCCGCGCTGCGCATGGCCCGCAAGGTGGGCTATCTGGGCCTGGGCACCTTCGAGTTCCTGGTCGATGTGGCGCGTGGCGAGTTCGTCTTCATCGAGACCAACGCGCGCCTTCAGGTCGAGCACACAGTCACCGAGGCCGTCACGGGGCTGGATCTGGTGCAGCTGCAAGTCCAGCTCGCCACCGGTCGCAGCCTGGCCGAGCTGGGGTTGAGCGAGCCGCCACATCCGCAAGGCTTCGCCATCCAGTGGCGCATCAATGCCGAATCCGCCAGCGGCCGGCTGGACCGCTTCGAATTGCCCACCGGGCCCGGCGTGCGGGTGGACAGCCACGGCGTGGCCGGCAGCACGCCGTCGCCGCACTACGACAGCCTGTTGGCCAAGCTCATCGTCAGCACGCGCGGCAGCCGGTTCGCAGACGTGCAGCGGCGCTCGCAGCGGGCCCTGGCCGAATGCCGTATCGAGGGCTTGGCCACCAACCTTGCGGTGCTGCGCATGCTGGCCGCCCGGCCCGAGCTGGGCGGCGTCCAGCTGCACACCGGCTGGCTGGAGGCGCACCTGGCCGAGCTGCTGCCTGCCACGGCCGCTGCGCCCGCCGACCCGCAGGCCGTGCCTGCGACGATGGCGGGCCGGCTGCTGCAGTTCAGTGTGGCTTCCGGCGACGTGGTGGCGGCCGGCGCCGAGCTGGCCGTGGTCGAGGCGATGAAGATGGAGCACGTGATCGCCGCGCCGCACGCCGGCCGCGTGCTCGCCCTGGCCGCCGAGCCCGGGAGCTTCATCGATGCCGGCCAGCGGCTGCTGACGCTGGAACCAGTGGCCGATGTGGGCGGCAAGGCCATGGAGGCTGCGGCGCAGGACGGCGATCGCATCCGCCCCGACCTGCAGCGGCTGGTCCATCGCCTGGCCTTCACGCTCGACGCTGCCCGCCCGGATGCCGTCGCCAGACGCCATGCCCAGGGCTTGCGCACGGCGCGCGAGAACATCGCCGACCTGTGCGACACCGGTTCCTTTATCGAGTACGGCGCGCTGGCCGTCGCCGCCCAGTCGCGCCGCCGCTCGGCCGAGGACCTGATCGCCAACACGCCGGCCGACGGCATCGTGACCGGCATCGGTGCCGTCAACGGCCGCGACTGCGGCGCGGAGGCTTCGCGCACCGTCGTCATGGCCTACGACGCCACTGTGCTGGCCGGCACCCAGGGTGCGCGCAACCATGCCAAGACTGACCGCATGCTGGGCATCGCCGCCGAGCAGCGCTTGCCCGTGGTGCTGTTCGCCGAAGGAGGCGGCGGCCGGCCGGGGGACACCGACATGCCCGTCGTCGCGGGCCTGCATGTGACCACCTTCGCCAGCCATGCGGCGCTGTCCGGCCGCGTGCCCGTCGTGGGCATCGCGGCGGGGCGCTGCTTTGCCGGCAACGCGGCGCTGCTGGGCTGCAGCGACGTCATCATCGCCACGCGGCGCAGCAACATCGGCATGGGCGGCCCGGCCATGGTGGAGGGCGGCGGGCTGGGGGTCTTCAAACCCGAGCAGATCGGCCCGGCCGAGGTGCAGCATGCCAACGGTGTCATCGACGTGCTGGTCGACGACGAGGCCGCTGCCGTCGCCGCGGCCCGGCGCTACCTGGGCTTCTTCCAGGGGCGCACGGGCGACTGGCAAGCCCCTGACGCGCGTGCGCTGCGCCTCGTGGTGCCCGAGAACCGGCTGCGCGTCTACGACAGCCGCGCGGCCGTGCAGGGCTTGTTCGACACCGACAGCGTGCTGTTCCTGCGCAGCGGTTTCGGTGCGGGCCTGCACACGGCGCTGGCGCGGCTGGAGGGCCGGCCGGTCGGCGTCATCGCCAGCAACCCTGGCCATCTCGGCGGGGCCATCGATGCCGACGCGGCCGACAAGGCCGCACGCTTCATGCAGTTGTGCAACGTACACGGCCTGCCGCTGGTCAGCCTCATCGACACGCCAGGCTTCATGGTGGGACCCGATGCGGAGGCGCAGGCGCAGGTTCGCCACGTCAGCCGCCTGTTCGTGACGGCCGGCGCGCTGCGTGTGCCCTTCTTCGCCGTCGTGCTGCGCAAGAGCTATGGCCTGGGCGCGATGGCGCTGGCTGCCGGCGGGCTGCACCGGCCGGTGTTCACGCTGGCCTGGCCCAGCGGCGAGTTCGGCGCGATGGGCTTGGAGGGGGCCGTGCGACTGGGCTTTCGCAAGGAGCTGGAGGCGCTGCCGGCCGGGCCGGAGCGTGAGGCGCTGTTCCAGCGGCTGGTTGCGCAGCAGTACGTCAACGGCGAGGCGATCAACCTGGCGGCGACGCTGGAGATCGACGCCGTCATCGACCCGGCCGAGACGCGTGCCTGGCTGGCGCGCGGCCTGGCCTCGGCGCACGTCCGTCCTCTTGAAGCCCGTTTCATCGACACCTGGTGATGAGCCACACACTGACCCTTGTGCGCGCCTACCTGGCCGCCTACGCCGCGCGCGACCTCGCGACCATCGAGCCGATGCTGGCCGACGACATCACGCTGCGCGACTGGAAGATCCGCGTCATCGGCAAGGCTGCGGCACTGGCTGAGACGCGCAAGAACTTCGAGTCCGTCGACAGCCTGGCGATCGACGTGCTGACCACCTGCGAGCGTCCGGGCGGCGCAGCGGCGGAGCTGAGGATCGTGGTCGACCAGCGCGACACCATCCACGTTGTCGACATGTTCTATGTCGACGACCAGGGCCGCATCTCGGCCATCCGCGCCTACATCGGGCGCGGCGACGACTGAGCCCGGCCGTTCAGCCCGGCATGGCCGCGTCGGGCTTGTAGTCCACGTCGTGCGCGGCCAAGTAGTCGCGGATCAGCCGCCGCACGACTTGCGAGGGGGTCTGGTCCTGCTGCGCGCACAGGGTCTCGAAGGCCTTTTTCTTGTCCGGGTCGATCAACACCGTCAGGCGGGCGGTCTTTTGTTCCATGCCGGCTCCTTATGTGCGTTCAATGATAATTGCAAGCGTAGAGAATTCAAACTAAATTAGCGTTGTGACCATTAGCTTCCTGCACCGCCTCACCGGCAGCCACCGTACGCGGTCGGCCAACCGGCAACTCGGCGCTGTGCTGGCCTTCGTGGCCGGGGCGGTCAATGCGGGCGGCTTCCTGGCCGTGCGGCGCTATACCTCGCACATGACCGGCGTGATCTCCGGCATGGCCGACGACCTGGCCACCGGCGGGTTCGCGCTGGCGCTGGCCGGGCTGGCGTCGTTGCTGGCCTTCATGGCGGGTGCGGCCTGCACGGCCTTGCTCATCAACTGGGCGCGCCAGCGCCAGATGCACGGCAAGTACGCGCTGGCGCTGCTGCTGGAGGCTGCGCTGCTGCTGGTGTTCGGCCTGTTGGGGTCCCACCTCGACACCCTGGCCCACCTGCTGGTGCCGACCGCCGTGCTGCTGCTGTGTTTCATCATGGGTCTGCAGAACGCCATCGTGACCAAGATCTCCCAGGCCGAGATCCGCACCACCCACATGACCGGCGTCGTGACCGACCTGGGGCTGGAGCTGGGGCGGCTGCTGTACTGGAACGGCGCCACGGCGCCCGACTCGGTTCACTTCGTGCGGGCCAACCGCGACAAACTCTTCATCCACAGCCTGGTGCTGGGCCTGTTCTTCGGTGGCGGCCTCGCCGGCGCGTTGGCGTTCAAGCATTTCGGCTTCGCGGCCACGTTGCCCATCGCGCTGCTCCTGGTGCTGCTGGCCTCACCGCCGCTGATCAACGACCTGCAGCGCGCCTGAGGGTCGCCCCTGCCGCTGCCTTTCCCGCACGCCATGCCCGACACCGCCGACCCGCATCCCTTCGTCAAGCCCTACGTCTACGAGACGCTGGATACCCGGGCCATGCATTTCTCGATCTGCGAGATCCAGAGCCGCATGCAAGTGCAGCACCCGCACGCGCTGGACCTGGCCTACACGCGCACGATGATGGCCTTCCTGCTCTTCGTGCCGAGGCCGCGGGCGCTGGCCATGATCGGGCTGGGCGGCGGCTCCATGGCCAAGTTCTGCCACCGCCAGTTGCCCGACACCCGCATCGAGGTCGTGGAGATCAACCCCCACGTCATCGCGCTGCGCGAGCAGTTCCAGGTGCCGCCGGACGATGCTCGCTTCCAGGTCCGGCGCGGCGACGGGGCCGACTTTGTCCGCGAAACGCATGACCGGCTGGACGTGCTGCTCGTGGACGGCTTCGACCACGAAGGCCAGCCGCCTGCTCTGTGCTCCCAGGCCTTCTACGACGACTGCCGCACGGCGCTGCGGGCCAACGGCCTGCTGGTGGTCAACCTGCACACGGCCCACGCCGATTTCCAGCGACATGCGGCCCGCCTCGAACGCGCCTTCGACGGCGAGGTGCTGCTGGTGAGCGACAGGGACTGCAGCAACACCATCGCCTTTGCCGGCCAAGGCGCGCTGCGGGGCCGGCCCGGCGCGGGTGCGATGCGCAAGCCAAGGTCGCTGGCCCGCCAGGCCTGGGACGAGCTACTGCCCGCCTTCACCCATGTCGCGGCCTCGCTGCAGCGGCAGCGCGAGGACGGCTGAGCATTCAGCGCTGGTTGGCGGCAGCCGTAGAGGCCAGAGGGGCCGCAGACAAGGGCAGGGGTGGCCTGAAGGAGCGATACGCCTCGCGCCGTGCCGGCCCGCTCAGCACCAGTTGCCAAAGCTGGCCCTGGCGCGAACGGAAGAAGCCCGCGCAGCTCAGCAGGTAGTAGCGGAACATGCGGCGAAAGCCTTCGTCGTAGCCGGCGCTCAGTCGCGCCCAGGCGGCCTCGAAGCGCTCGGCCCAGCACATCAGCGTACGGTCGTAGTCCAGGCCGAAGTTGTGCCAGTCCTCGACGATGAAGCGCCCTTCCAGCGCGCCGGCCAGCTCCTGCGCAGACGGCAGCTTGCCGTTGGGAAAGATGTAGCGCTCTATCCAAGGGTCGGTGTGCGGCGCGCGGCGGTCTACGCCGATGGTGTGCAGCAGGAACAGTCCGTCCGGTGCCAGCAGCCTGCGCGTGGTGTCAAAGTAGACGCCGTAGTTCTTCAGCCCCACGTGCTCGAACATGCCCACCGACACGATCTTGTCGAAGCTGCCCTGCACTGAGCGGTAGTCCTGCAGCAGCAGCGTCACCGGCCAGCCTTCGCAGCGGGCCTGGGCGATGGCCAGCTGCTCTTTGCTGATGGTGATGCCGGTCACGCGCACGCCAAATCGCTCGGCCGCAAAGCGCGCCAGGCCGCCCCAGCCGCAGCCGATGTCCAGCAGCTTCTCGCCGGGCTGCAGTGCCAGCTTGCGGCAGATCATCTCCAGCTTGTCGAGCTGGGCCTGCTCCAGGTCCCGCGCCCGACCCCAGTAGGCACAGGAATAGATCATGCGCGAGTCCAGCATGGCCTCGAACACATCGTTGCCGATGTCGTAGTGACGCTCGCCGACCTGGTGGGCGCGCGCCACCGTCTGCAGGTTGAAAACGCGCTGGCGCAGGCTTTCCAGCAGCAGCCGCAGGCGGGCGGTGCCGGGCGCAGTGCGGTCCAGGTCGGCGCGCAGCAGGCGGTCGAACAGCATGTCCAGGCGCTCGCAGTCCCAGTCGCCGTCCACGTAGGCCTCGCCCGCACCCAGGGACCACTGCGTCAGCAGCCGCCGGTACAGCCGGGCATCGTTCACGCGCATGTCCCAGGGGCGCGTGCCGTTGAAGCGCACGTCGGCGCGCGCCAGCAGCTCGATCAGCACGTTGGGTGGGTCGATGGAGAGGGCGGGCACGTAGTTCATGCGCGGCGGGGCTTCTTCACCTGAACGCAAGTTTGCCGCCGGTGCCGCGCGGAAGCGATCCCAAGTTGTCAACGCGTGTGATGCCCGTACCGCGCGGAATTCCCCCATGGCTTTGACGGAGATCAAACCGGATCGCCGTCGGCTTCCTAGAATACATTCATGCAAAATGAATCTTTAATGCCAAGGAGGCAAGCGACATGAGTGCATCCATCCGCCAGATCGACGTCCGCGACATCACGCCGCGCGAGCGTCACCCGCTGATCTTCTCGACGTTCCGGGGCCTGGATGGCGCCGAGGCGATGGAGATCGTCAACGACCACGACCCCCGGCCGCTGTACTACCAGATGCAGGCCGAGCAACCGGGCCAGTTCTCTTGGGACTACGTCGAGAACGGTCCCTTCGTCTGGCGGGTACGCATCACCCGGCGTGCCGGCAACGGAGCGCACGCCCAGGGCGGCTGCTGCGGTGCCTGCGGCGGCGCCTGATCGCCTTCTTCGTCTTCCTTCCACCACTCAGGAAACGCCATGAAATCCACCCACAGGCTGTGGCGCTGGCTCGGCCTCATCTTCGTGCTGTCGTTCGGGGCGCTCGGCTACCTCGGCTGGCAGATCCACCTCAGCGCACCCCCCATCCCCAAGGCCGTCGTGACGACGGACGGTGAAACCCTTTACACCGGCGAGCAGATCCAGTACGGCCAGCAGGCCTGGCTGTCCGCCGGCGGCCAGCAGCTCGGCACCGTCTGGGGCCACGGCAGCTATGTCGCGCCCGACTGGTCGGCCGACTGGCTGCACCGCGAGGCCACAACGCTGCAGGCGCTGCGCGCCGAAGAGCAGCGCCGCGCGACGCCGCAGCTGGGCGCCGCCGAGCAGGCCGCCGTCGATGCCCGCGTGAAGGCCGAGATGCGCCTGAACACCTACGACGCCGAGACCGGCGTGCTGAAGGTGTCGCCGGCGCGCGCGCAGGCCATCCGCGCCGTTGCGGCCCACTACGCGGGCCTGTTCGGCACCGACCCGGCGCTGGCCAAGCTGCGCGAGCAGTACGCGATGACCGAGGGCGCTTTGCCCGAGGCGACCGACCGCCAGGCGCTGACCGGGTTCTTCTTCTGGGCCGCCTGGGCTACGGCGACGGACCGCCCCGGCGAGGCCGGGCTGTCCTACACCAGCAACTGGCCGCACGAGCCGCTGGTGGGCAACACCATGACCACGACCTCGGCGATGTGGTCCATGGCCAGCATCGTGCTGCTGCTGGCCGGCATCGCCGCGATGCTGTGGCTGCACGGCCGCGAGGCGCACGAGCCCGAGGCCGTTGTGCCCAAGGCCGACCCGCTGGCCGGCATCAAGGCCACGCCGTCCATGCTGGCCACACGCAAGTATTTCTTCATCGTCATCGCACTGATGCTGCTGCAGATCGGCATGGGCGTCGTCACGGCGCACTACGCGGTGGAGGGCCAGTCCTTCTTCGGCCTGCCGCTGGCGCAGATCCTGCCGTACACCATCAGCCGCACCGTGCACACGCAGATCGGCGTGTTCTGGATCGCCACCGCGTGGCTGGCCACTGGCCTGTACGTCGCGCCGCTGCTGTCGGGGCGCGAGCCGCCGCTGCAGAAACTGGGCGTGGACCTGCTGTTCTACGCGCTGGTCTTCGTCGTGTTGGGCTCCACCGTGACCGGCTGGCTGGGCACGCTGCAGCACCGCGGCGTTGACTTCAGCTTCTGGCTGGGCAACCAGGGCTTGGAATACACCAGCATGGGTCGGATCTGGCAGTACCTGCTGTTCGTCGGCCTGCTGCTGTGGGTCGTGTTGCTGGGCCGCGCACTGTGGCCGGCGCTGAAGCGCCCCTCGGAGACGCGCGGCATGATTGCCATGGTCTTCCTGTCGGCGACCTGCATCGGCGGCTTCTACGCCTCGTCGCTGGCCTGGGACCAGCACAGCCACTACTCAATGGTCGAGTACTGGCGCTGGTGGCTGGTGCACCTGTGGGTGGAGGGCTTCTTCGAGGTCTTCGCCACAGCCGTGGTTGCACTGATCTTCACCAACTTGGGCCTGGTGCGCGCCGAATCCGCCAACCGTGCCATCGTCGCCGAGACCATCGTCTTCCTGTTCGGCGGCATCCTGGGCACGCTGCACCACCTGTACTGGACCGGCACGCCCACCTCTGTCATCGCCGTGGGTGCTGTGTTCTCGGCGCTGGAAGTGGTGCCGCTGACGCTGATCGGCTTGGAAGCCTTGCAGACGTATCGCCGCTCCAAGGGCGTGGTCTGGCTGGAAGCCTACAAGTGGGTCGTCCTCAGCTTCGTGGCCGTCGGCTTCTGGAACACCGTGGGCGCCGGCCTGCTGGGCTTCGCGATCAACCCGCCGGCCTCGCTGTACTACGTGCAAGGCCTGAACATGACGGCGGCCCATGGTCACGCGGCGCTGTTTGGTGTCTACGGCATGCTGGGCATCGGCCTGATGCTGTTCTGCCTGCGAGGCCTGTTCGAGCGCAGCCTGCATGCCGACCGCCTGCTGAAGCCCGCCTTCTGGAGCCTCAACATCGGCCTGGCGATGATGGTCTTCCTGTCGCTGCTGCCCGCCGGCATCTACCAGGCCTGGGCCAGCATGACCCAGGGCCTGTGGTTCGCCCGCTCGCCGGAGATCATCCACTCGCCGGTGATGGAGACCCTGGTCTGGATGCGCGTGCCGGGTGACATCGTGTTCGCCGCCGGCAGCGTCTGCCTGGCCGTCTACGCCTTCTTCCTGTTGCGCCGGCCCGCCGGCCGCACGCAGGCCGTGGGCGGTGTGACGGCCACCGCAGCACGCCGCTGATCGAGGAGGTTCGCGCCATGACGTCCGACGGCCCCAACGCAGACGATCGCCATGCGGCAACGGGCTTTGCGTACACGGGGCCCGAAGCGTTACGCGAGCCCATCGAGCAGGCGTTGCGCCGCGTCATCGACCCCGAGATCGCGCTGAGCATCGTCGATGTGGGCCTGATCTACGCGGTCGACATCGTGGCCCAGCGCCTGCACCTGCGCATGACGATGACGTCGGCCGCCTGCCCGGTGGCCGACGTCATCCTCGACGACATCGACACCGAACTGGACCGCGTGCTGCCTGAAGGCATGCAGGTCGAACTCGAGATGGTCTGGGACCCACCCTGGACCCCCGAGCGCCTCAGCCCTGAGGCGCGCATCTTCATGGGCTGGTAGCGGCATGCCGCGCAGCCCTGCTACCGCCGCCCGCCGCATCCGGCCGGCGGCGGTGCTTCTTTTCCTACTGCCGATCGCCGCGGCACTGCTGACCGGCCTAGCCGGCGGCCTGCTGCGTGCTGGCGTGCCGCTGCCCCAGCGCCTGATGGGCGGCTGGGCCGGGCCTGCGGTGAGCGGCCACGCCTTCCTGATGATCTGCGGCTTCATGGGCACGGTCATCGGGCTGGAGCGCGCGGTGGCGCTGCGTCACCGCGCGGCGTTGCTGGGGCCGCTGGCCTCGGCGCTGGCCGCGCTGGCCTGGCTCGGCGGTGCAGCCGGCGTGGCGCAGGGCCTGGCGCTCGCGGCCGGCACCAGCTTCGTCGTCGTCAATGCCTGGCTGTGGCGCCGCCAGCCGGTGGCGCATACGTCGCTGCTGGGCATCGCGGCGCTGGCCTGGCTGGCCGGGCTGGCACTTCACGCGCTGCGAGCGCCCGTCGCCGCCGTGTTGGCGGCCTGGTTCGCCTTCCTCGTGTTGACCATCGCAGCCGAGCGGCTGGAGATGACGCGCCTGATGCGCCACCACGCCGCCGCCGCGCCGGTGCTGGCTGCCATCGTCGCTGCTCTTCTTCTGGGCGCGGCGCTGTCGCTGGCCGAGCCGGCCTGGGGCGGGCTGGTCTACGGCGCTGCGCTCGTGGCGCTGGCGGCCTGGCTGTTCGCCTGTGACATCGCGCGGCGCACCGTGCGCGCCCATGGCCTGAGCCGCTACATGGCCGTCTGCCTGCTGCTGGGCTACGGCTGGCTGGCGCTGGCAGGCCTGGCCTGGGCTGCCAACGCTTGGGGCTGGCCCGCGCGCGACGCCGCCCTGCACGCGCTGGCGCTGGGCTTCGTCTTCAGCATGGTGCTGGGGCATGCGCCGGTCATCCTGCCGGCGCTGGCGCGCGTCAAGCTGGCCTTCGGGCCGGCGTTCTATGCGCCGCTGGCACTGCTGCACGGCTCGCTGGTGTTGCGCCTGTTCGTGCCGGGCGGGCAGGCGCCGGGCTCGGCCGGCAATGCGCTGGCGCTTGCGGTGTTCGTTGCCACGGTACTGCACGCGGCGTGGCGCTGGCGCAGGACGCCAGCGGCCTAGGCAGGTTGCAGCCCCCAGCCGAAGGGATCGGCCGGGTCGATCAGCAACGTGGCCTCGGCACTGACGAAGGCCTGGCCGCGGATGGTCGGGATCAGTGCGTCGCCGACCTGTTCGTACCAGCCCTCGAAGATGCTGCCGATGACGCTGGCCTGCCGCCAGACCTGGCCTGGCGCCAGCTCTCCCCGCGCGGCCAGTGCCGCCAGCTTGGCGCTGGTGCCGGTGCCGCAGGGCGAGCGGTCGTACTCGCGGCCAGGGCACAGCACGAAGCTGCGGCTGTCGGCGCCCGCGTTGTCGTCGGCGAACAGTTCAATGTGGTCGATGACTGCGCCATCCGCGCCACGGTGGCCCTGGGCCAGAAGCGCCTGGGCGATGCCGTCGGCGTAGTCAGTCAGTGCCGCAACGCGCCCGGGCGCGATCTGCTGGCCGTGGTCGGCGCACAGGAAGAACCAGTTGCCGCCCCAGGCGACGTCGCCGGTGACGGATTGGCCCGAGGGCAGCGTCACCGCCACATCTGCGGCCAGTCGGTAGGCCGGCACGTTGCGCACGCTGACCCGTCCGTCGTCGTGCAGCGTGGCGCGCACATCGCCCACCGGCGTCTCGATGACGTGCTCGCCCGGCGCGATGCGACCCAGGTGGGCCAGCGTGGCGACCAGGCCGATGGTGCCGTGGCCGCACATGCCCAAATAGCCAGTGTTGTTGAAGAAGATGACTCCGGCCGTGTGCGCCGGGTCCTGTGGCGCGCAGAGCAGGGCGCCGACGAGGACGGCGCTGCCACGCGGCTCCAGCAGCGTGGCGCGGCGGTAGCGGTCGTGCTCGCGGGCAAGCCGCTCGCGCCGTTCGGCCATCGAGCCCGTGCCCAGGTCAGGGAAGCCGTCGACGACCACGCGCGTGGGCTCGCCACCGGTGTGCGAGTCAATGATCAGGATGCGCTGCATGGGTGCCGTCATGGCTGGGACTGCCACTGCGCCGGCCGGGTTGCCAGTGCCTTCGCCACCAGGGTTTCGACCCGCTCGCGCTCCGCGCCTACCAGCGGCAGCCGCGGGCGGCGCATGTGCTCCGTGCCCACGCCCACCAGCACGTCGATGAGCTTGAGGTTCTGCACCAGCTTCGTGGACACGTCCAGGTGCAGCAGCGGCGTCATCCAGCGGTAGATGGCACGCGCCTCGTCCCAGCGGCCGGCCTGCATCAGGTCGAAGAGAGCCACCGTTTCGCGCGGGAAGGCGCAGCCCACGCCGGCCAGCAGGCCGTCGCAGCCCAGCGCCAGGCCTTCGAAGGCCAGGTCGTCCACGCCCATGAAGAGCTGGTAACGGTCGCCCAGCAGGTTGCGCAGGTCAGTGATGCGGGTCACGTCGCCGCTGCTCTCCTTGATGGCGGCGATGTGTTCACTGTGTGGGCCCTGGGCCAGCTCGGCGAAGTGCTCGGGCTTGAGGTCCACCCGGTAGGCTACCGGGTTGTTGTAGACCATCAGCGGGCGCTGTGCGGCGGCGGCGTAGGCGCGCACATTGGCCATGGCCTCGCGCGCATCGGCCACGTAGATGACCGAGGGCATGACCATATAGCCGGCGACGCCCAGCGCGTTGGCGCCCTCGATGAAGCGCAGCGCCTCGCGCGTGCTGGTCTCGGACACGGTGGCCAGAACAGGCACGCGGCCTGCCGCCGCGTCCAGCGCGCAGCGGGCGACGGCCAGCTTCTCGTCCAGCGCCAGCGTGCTGGCCTCGCCCAGCGAGCCGCAGCAGACGACACCGTGGATGCCGTTGCGGATCTGGAAGTCGATGTGGCGCGCCGTGCCGGCGAAGTCCAGACTTTCGTCGGAGTGGAACTTGGTGGTGACGGCGGGGAAGACGCCGCGCCAGGGGAAGGTCTGCATCGTGGGGACTCCTGCGCTGTGGAGCCCCATGTTCGCTCAAGCGGGGCCTGCCGCTGTCGTGTGAACAGGCCTAGAAGCTCGTCCAGTCGTCGTCGGCCGCTGCCGTTGTTGCGGCTCCAACTGCCGGCCGGGGGGCAGCCGGCGTGCGCGGCGCAGCGGCCGCAGCGGCGGCTGCGGGTCGGGGCTTCACAGCCGCCGCTTTCGCGATCACGGGCGCGCGCGATTTGGTGGCCTTGGTGACCTTGGCGGCAACGGGCCTGGGCGCAGCCGTGGCTTCGAGCTTGAAGGCCGAGACCGTCGCGGCGAGCTGCTGCGCCTGGGCTTGCAGGCTTTCGGCCGCGGCGGCGCTTTCCTCGACCAGGGCGGCGTTCTGCTGCGTGACCTGGTCCAGTTGGTTCACAGCCTCGCCGATCTGGCCGATGCCCTTGCTCTGCTCGCCGCTGGCCGCACTGATCTCGCTGATCAGATCGGCCACGCGCCTCACCTGGCTGACGACGTCGTCCATGGTGCGGCCGGCCTCGCCGACCAGCGTGTTGCCAGCCTCCACGCGCTCGACGCTGGCGCCGATCAAGGCCTTGATCTCGCGCGCCGCTTCCGCGCTGCGCTGGGCCAGCAGGCGCACCTCGCCGGCCACCACGGCAAAGCCGCGGCCCTGCTCGCCGGCCCGCGCTGCCTCCACCGCGGCGTTCAACGCCAGGATGTTGGTCTGGAAGGCAATGCCGTCGATGGTGCCGATGATGTCGGCGATCCGCTTGGAGCTGGTGGTGATCTGCTCCATCGTGTCGACCACCTGGCCCATGACCTGGCCACCACTCTCGGCCACGCGCGCCGCGCTGGTGGCCAGCTGGGCGGCCTGGCGGGCGGTGTCGTTGTTGTGGTTGACGGTCGCACTCAGCTCCTCCATGGAGGCCGCCGTCTCCTGCAGGTTGCTGGCCTGCTGTTCGGTGCGCTGGCTCAGGTCGGCATTGCCCTGGGCGATCTGGCCGCTGGCCGTGGCCACGCTGTCGGCGTTGCCGCGCACGGCGCCCACGATGCCCACCAGCGAATCGTTCATGCGCTGCAGTGCGCCCAGCAACTGGCCGGCCTCGTCCTTGCGGTCGGTGGCCAGGCGCAGGCGCAAGTCGCCACCGGCCACGGTTTCGGCAGCGTCGACGGCCTGCTGGATGGGCGTCACCACCGAGCGCGTGATCAGCAGCGCCATCGCCGCACCGATGGCGATGGCGGCCGCGGCGGCCACCACCACGGCGATGGCGGCGAAGTCCACCGTGTCGTCGGCCGTCTTGGCCGCGGCTTGCATCAGCTCCTTCTGGAAGTCGACCAGCGTCTCCAGTGCCTTGAAGTACTGGGACTGCAGGTTCTGGGTCTCACCGAGAAGCAGGTCGCGTGCCGACTCGGTCTCGTCCTTCAGCCCCAGATCGATGACCTTGCGCACAGAGCCCACGAACGGGGCGCGTGCCTGCACCGCCGCAGCCAACAGCTGGCGGCCGCGCTCGGCCTTGATGCTGGCATCGAGCTTCTCGAACAGCTCCGCATTCGCCTTGGCCACCGAATCGACGACCGCCAGCTCCTTGCGCCTGCCGTCGGCGTTGGGCAGCAGCAGCACGTTGCGCGCCGCCTGTGCCGTCAGGTTGACGTTGTCCTTGATCTGTTCGAGCTGCTGCACCTTGACCAGGCGGTCTTCGACCATCATGGCCAGCTCGTCGTTGACCTGGATCAGCGCCGTGCGCGCATAGGCGGCCAGCAGCACCGTGAACGCGATGGAGATCGCGAATGCAAAGCCGAGGCGCCGGCCTATGCGCAGGTTGGTGAGGACGTTCATGCATGGTTCTCCCTGGGTTTGTCGGGTCGTAACGCTTCGGTCGCACAGCAGGTCAGGCATCATGGCCTTGCAGGGGTGCGCTGGGTGCGCGTCTGTGTCATTCTTTTGAGGTGGCGCAAGGCCGGTTTGTGCAGTAGGGCCGCAGCGTCTGCAACGGAGTACGGGCATGGGAAGTGATGTGAGTCTGAGCAACCGAGTTCTTGCCCTGGTGGCCCAGCCGCCGCAGCCGGATTGCGTGCCCAGTGCCCGCCCGGGCGATGCGGCAGCGCGTGCCATCGACAGCGCGGCAAACAAGGCTGCGCTGGCCGCGGGCGCGCTGGCTTTGCCGGCCGGGCCGCTGGGCTGGGCCACCATCCTGCCCGAGATGACGGCGGTCTGGCACATCCAGCGCCAGCTGGTCGCGGACATCGCGGCGCTCTACGGCCGCAGTGCCGAGCTGGGTCCCGCTCAGATGCTGTGGTGCCTGTTCCGCCACACGGCCGCGCAGGCGCTGCGCGACCTGACGGTGCGGGTGGGCGAGCGCGTCATCGTGCGGCCGGCCGCGCAGGCGCTGCTGCAGCGGGCTGCCGCAGCCGTGGGCATGCACCTGGGCAAGCAGGCCGCCAGTCGGGCGCTGTCGCGTTGGGTGCCGCTGGTCGGCGCGGCAGGCGTGGGCGCCTATGCTTGGTGGGACACGCGCCAGGTCGGGCGCGCGGCGCTGCAGTTGTTCGAGCGCGAACAAGTCATCGACAACCCTGTGTAGCTTTCTGTATCCGGCCTGACAAACTCGGCGGCATGCAGCCGCTGCCCGCCATCCTCGACGTCGAAGCCTCCGGCTTTGGCCGCGGCAGCTATCCCATCGAGGTGGGCTTCGTGTCGGCGGACGGTGCGTTGTTCTGCGGCCTGATCCGCCCCGAGCCCGACTGGCTGCACTGGGACGACGCCGCCGAGGCCTTGCATGGCATCAGCCGCGAGCTGCTGCAGACCCACGGTCGCCCGGCGCGGTGGATGGCCGAGCAGATCAACGTGAGGCTGCGCGGCCAGACGGTCTACTGCGACGGCTGGGGCCAGGACTACCCCTGGCTGGCGCGGCTCTACGACGCCGCTGGCCTGCAGCCCAGCTTCCGCCTGGACGACCTGCGCCGCCTGCTCAACGAGCAGGAGGCCCAGCGCTGGCGCGGCGTGACCGAGGCCGTGCGCCAGCGTCAGCAGCTGACCCGCCACCGCGCCAGCAGCGACGCGCGCGTGCTACAGCTGGCGCTGGACGCGATCAAGAACGGCGTCGCCGCTTAGGCAGTCAGCTCGCCACCTCTGAAGCAGCCGCGCCCGGCGCGCTTGGCAGCGTAGAGGCTGGCGTCGGCGCTGGCGACCAGCGCCTCCAGGCCGACCGAGCCGGTCGTCGCGACGGCGTAGCCGATGCTGACGCCGATCTCCAGCTCCAGCTCACCGATGTGATACGGCGCGCTGATGGCCTGCAGCAGCTTGGCCGAGACGGTGGCGGCATCGTCGCTGCCGTGCAGCTGCGGCAGCAGCACGGCGAACTCATCGCCCCCCAGCCGAGCGACCAGGTCTGCCGGGCGCAGCGCGTGGCGCAGGCGCAGCGCGACGGCTTTCAGCAGCGCATCGCCGGTCGGGTGGCCGTGCTGGTCGTTGACGGGCTTGAACTTGTCGAGGTCCAGGCACAGCAGCGCCACGCGCTGCCCTGCGGGTGCGGCCAGCACGCGGCGCGCGCCGTCCTCGAAACCGGCGCGGTTGAGCGCCTGGGTCAGCGCGTCGGTCTGCGAGGCCAGGCGCAGCCGGGCCTCTTCGCGGCGGGCGTCGGTCACGTCCACCTCGATGCCGATGACGCCTTCGATCTTGCCGCTGAGAACGCGCAGCGGCGCGTACTGCAGGTCAAAGCTGCGGCCGTCGCGCTCGCTGAGGCTGGCCAGGTCCATGCGGCGCGTCTCGCCAGCCAGCGCCGCGGCGATCAGCGGTGCTCGAGCCGCGTAACCC
>JACPYV010000066.1 GCA_016195825.1 Burkholderiales bacterium
CTCGCCGGCGGGGGCACGGGGACCCCGCTGCCCGATCACGCCGAATTCGCTCATCTGACTACCTCCAGGGACGACGGGTGCGGAGCCGGCACGCTGACCGGCGATGCCCGGGCCGCGCATCCAGTGTGGCGCGGACCGGCAGATCGTGCTCAGCCGCCGGTGGCGCCGGAGATCGTCAGCCAGCGCCGCGGGTTGTCGACCGTGATCTGGTCGATCTGAAGGTCGGGCTCGCGGTAGATGATGTCCAGCGTGCCTTGACCCAGGTTGTTGTCGCGCTTGGCGCCCTCGAAAACCGAGGTCGTGTAGTAGACGTCGCGCGAGTAGGCGTTGTAGTCGGCGTACGTGGGCGGCTGAACGATCTCGTCCTGCGACTGGTAGCGCGGGTCGCTGCTTTCGCCGCGGCCCAGATCCGGCGCCAGCGACTCCGGCTGGTGCTTGCCGTCCGCCATCACGTAGATGTAGTACTTGCCGTCCGTGCCAGGCGGCAGCTTGACGACGGCGCTGGCGGTATAGCTCTCGCCGGCGCCCAGCGTCGTCGTGTTGCTGTGCACGACCGAGCCGATCTGCGTGGCGCGCGACGGGATGAAGGTCGGGTCGGGGCTGACCCAGATGTGGTCCAGCCAGCCCTTGGTGCCGCTCCAGACGGCGGCGCCGAAGTTCTGCACGGTCCAGGTGACCGTGGTGTCCTCACCGGAGTAGTTGGTCGGCAGCGTAGTGACGTTGGTGACGCGCAGGTCGGCCGGCGCATTGCCGACGTTGGACACAGCGCGGTTGACGTTGTTGTCCTCGGCCGTCTCGGTCACGTCGTTGCGGCCGAGGAAGCTGTAGCCGGCATCGGTCTGCACGACCAGGTAGCCGCCGCTGACGGCCGGGCCCAGGTTGACAGTCTGGCTGACGCTGTAGCTTTCGCTGTTGCCCAGGGCGCGCTGCTGCTTGAACTCGCCCAGCAGCCAGGAGACCTTGGCCTGCGTCGGGTCGGGGTTGTCCATCAGCCAGACCTTGTCGGTCCAGGCGCCGTCGAAGGCGTCACCGCGGTTCTTGACGGTGTAGCTGAAGCTGTAGCTGCCGGCGGCGGCGGCCGTGGCCGGCGCGATGACGCTGGTGACCTGCAGATCGGGCGGCGTGATGCCCAGCACGCCGATGGCGCCGGCCGCGCGCGACTTGTAGTTGTTGTTGTCGATCTGGGTCGGATCGTCGGGGTTGATGTTGCTGGAGAGCGTGTCCTCCAGGATGGCGTCGTAGGTGTCGCTCCAGACGGTCAGGAAGTAGCTGGCCGTCTTGATGTTGTCGGGGATCTGCACATTGACCGTGCCGAGGTAGTCCTCGCCGACGGCGAGGTTGCCGGTGTGTGTGACCTGGCCGATCTTGATGTCGCCCTTGCCCGGGTTGGGGCGGGTCTTGTCCACGGTCAGCCAGACGGTGTCGGTCCAGCTGTTGGTCGTCGCGGCATCGCCGCGGGTCGTGGCCGAGCCCTTGTTGGTGACCTTGTAGCGCACCTCCACGGTAGCGCCATGCACGACCTGGTCGGGCGCGACGACGTCGCTGGTGACGAGGTCGGCAAAGGGCACCGGGTTGATGTGGAAGCGCTCGGCGCGCGCGTTGTTGCCTTCGCTGGGGTACTCGTCGATACGGTTGGCGCCGTCGGCGGACACGATCAGGTAGGCATCGCCGCGGTAGCGGATGGGGATGTCGACGCCGTTGACGATAGTGGTGTAGCTCTCGCCCGGGGCCAGGGCGGCGCCGCTGTCGACGCGGGCCAACAGCACATCGTCGCCGCTGATGATGCCGTCCAGCGACAGGTAGACGTAGTCCTGCCACTGGCCGGACGTGGCCTCGGGGCCGGTGTTGGTGACGGTGAAGCGCAGGCCGGCACTGGTGCCGGCGGTGACGTCGGTGGGCGCCTCGATCTTGGTGACGCGCAGGTCGGGCCGGTTGTTCAGCGCGACGACGATGGCATCGGTATCGGTGCGTGTGTTGTTGTCGCGCGCCGCGCCGTACTCGTAGACCTGCGGCTGGCCGCCGGTGCCGATGAGGCTGTTGGTGACGATGCGCAGGCGGTAGCCGCCCTCGATCTTGCTGGGCAGGCGGACCTGCTCGGTGCGCGTGTAGCGCAGGCCGGCGTCCAGCCCACGGTCGTAGACGAAGTTGCCCAGCACAACGGTGGAGCCATTGGGCGCCAGCAGCAGCACGGTGTCCTGCCACTGGCCGGCGGCGCGCGCCAGGCCCTGGTTGAGCACGGTCCAGTTGATGTCGACCAGCGCGCCTTCCTGTGCGGCGGCCGGTGCGTCGACTGCCTCGACGACCAGGTCGGGCGAGTCGCTGAGCGTGACCGGTACGGCCACTGAGTGGCCCACGTTGTTGTTGCCGTAGATGAACTCGTAGGGGCCGCTGGTCGAGACGTTGAGGAACCAGTCGCCCGAGATGCCGTCGGGCAGGCGCACGCCGATGCTGCGGTTGTAGGTGTCGCCCACGGCCATCTGGCCCAGGTGGCCGGCACTGCCGAGGTCATAGCGCTGGCCGGAGCCGTCGGCGTTCTTGCTGAGCCAGACGCTGTCGCTCCAGCTGGTGGTGTTGGTGATGCCGATGCCGCGGTTGGCGACGGTCCATTGCACGGTCAGGTCGCGGCCGCTGTACGCGGTGCTGGGCGTGCTGACGGACTCCACGCGCATGTCCGCGTAGGGGATGGGCATCACGTCGGTGGCGTTGGCGGCGGCCTTGACGTTGTTGGCCTCGCTGCCGTTCTCCCACACGGCTCCCGTGGCGTCGCTCTTCACGAAGATCGTGCCGTGGCGGCTGAAGGCCGGGCCGAAGCTGTAGTCCAGGTGGCCGTTGTAGCTGGCGCCTGCGGCCAGCGCGCCGTCGTGGGCGACGTTGGCCAGCACGATGTCGTCACCGTCGCCCAGCACGTCATTGGTGCTGTAGATGATGCGGTCGGTCCAGCTGGTGGTGCGGCCCACGCCGACACCCACGTTCTGGACGGTCCACTCCACCGTGATGCTGGCCGGGTCGTCGATGACCTGAGTGGGCGCACTGACGCTGAGGACGGCGAGGTCCGCATAGGCGTCCAGCGCCACGTTGACGGCCAGGCTGTCCTGGTTGTTGCCCTCGAAGGTGGACTCGTTGTTGGCGTTGGCGGTGTCGGTGACAACGATCAGGCGCCAGGCGCCCGACAGGTCCACCGGCAGCGTGAAGTTCAGGCTGCCATCGCTGGACGCACCCGCGGCCAGGCTGTCAATGACGCGTTCGCCCAGCAAGGTGTCGGCGGCGTCGACCGTGCCGTCCTTGGACAGGTAGACCTTCTCGCGGATGGCGGTGGCGGGTGCGCTGCCGGCGTTGCGTGTCTTCCAGGCCAGCGCGATGGCTTCGCCGCCCTGCAGCAGGCCGGTGGTGGTGAGATTGCCGACGACAAGGTCGGGGGCAACGACGGCAACCGCGCTCGTGGCGACGTTGTCGGCCTCGTTGGATTCGATGACGTAGTTGCCCTTGTCGGCCGCGATCTCCAGGCGCCAGTTGCCCGGCGGGATGGCCGGCACGGCGAGGCTGAGGTTCTGCGTCAGCGTGCCGCCGGCAGCCAGGGTCTGGAAGGCCCAGGTGGTAGTGAGCACCTGCGTGGGCGCCAGGCCCAGCGTGTCGACGAGGCGGATCTCTTCCCCGAAGAAGCCGCTGATGGCGTCGTTGCCAGCATTGCGCACCGTGTAGCCGACCTGCACGGTCTGGCCCACGCGCCAAGTGGCGGGCGCACTGACGCCCTCGATCAGCAGGTTGGGTTTGGGTTCGGCCTTGACGGTCGTCGGGTCAGTGGCGACGACGACGTTGTTGTCGGTGCGACCCAGTTCATAGACGGCCGTGAAGGCGTCGGTCTTGACGATGAAGTACTTGGCGCCGGCCGCGTCGCGAGGCACGGTGAAGTCCAGGCCCGCGGCATAGCTGTCGCCCACGGCCAGCGTGCCGACGCGGGTGACGGAGCCCAGCAGCGTGGACTGCGCCGTCAGGCCGGGCGTGGTGCTGAGGTAGACCTGGTCCACCCAGCGGTTCACGTCGGTGGCGACAGTGCCCAAATTGCGGACGGACCACTCCACACGCGCGCTGCGGCCCGCGAAAACTTCGGCCGGCACGAGCGTCAGCGTGGGCGCGAGGTCGGCGTAGGTCTGGCTGATGGCTATCGCGGCGGACAGCTTGGCGTTGTCGGCGCGGGTGTCGGGCTCGGTGACCTTGCTCGTCGCATCGCTGATGACAGCGATGCGATAGCTGCCGTCGATGCGCGTGGGGATGCGCACGGTGGAGGTCTGGCTGTAGTCGGCGCCCGACGCCAGGCTGGCGCTGCGCGGGACTTCCGCGAGGACGATGTCGTCGCCATTGCCCACGATGGCGTCGCGGCTGAGCACAATGCGGTCCACCCAGCCACCTGTCACGGTGGCGGCGGCGCCGCCGTTGTTCTTCACCGTCCAGCCAACCGTGATGTCGTTGCCGGAGTTGGCACTCGCGGGCACGTCCACCGTGGTGACGGCGAGGTCGGCATAGGTGCGCAGCGCGGCCGTGAAGCTCCACGTCGCGTCGTTGTTGCTCTCGGCCGTGCCGTCGGCGTTGGCTTCGAACAGGATGCCCGCGCCGGTGCTGCTGCGGTCCACGCTGACGGTGACGTCGAACGTGCCCGCGCCCTTGAGGCCTTGAGGCAGCGCGAAGCCGTAGCTGCGTTGGCGCACCTCGCCCGCGGCCAGCGGCAGCGCGGCGTTGCCGGTGAAGCTGACCAACGTGTCGACAAGGACGGGGCCGGCGCTGCCGTCAGCATTGCGCTGGCGGATAACGACACGGTCCTGGTAGCTCAGGTTGGTGGCGACGCGGCCCTGGTTGACGTCCTCCCAGCGCAGCGTAAGCACATCACCGGAGGTGGGCGTGGCGGAGTCCAGGCTGAGGTTACGCGCGATCAGGTCGCTGCCGACATTGACGTTGCGTTCGAGCTGGTTGTCGTTCTCCAGCGAGCCGGTGCTGTTGAACTCGGCAATCTCGTTGCCGGCGTCGACGATGACGCGCAGCCGGATCGCACCGGCCGCGTTGGCGCCGCCGGGCCAGTTGAACGTGGCCGTGCGGTCGGCGCTGGCGCCGGGGGCCATCTCGGCCGGTGTGCCGGCCCGGGTGACGCTGGCGATGACGACGCCAGTGGTCTGGTTCAGCACCTCGACGCGCTCGGTCCACCCGCGGCCGGGCGGGATGGTGCCGGCGTTCGCGGTGGTCCAGCCGACGGTGACGCTGTCGCCGTTCTGCCAATCGCCCGCCGGGGTGATGCTGAGGTTGCTGGCGACCAGGTTGACGTAGTTGACGTACTCGGCCAGCGTGCTGTTGAAGCCGACTTGGCCGCGGTTGTTGGTCTCGCCCTTGCCGCCTTCCTTCTGCGTGTTGCCGTAGTCGCTCTCGACGACGGCCAGCAGGCTGCCCGCGCCGGTGGGGCCGTCGGGCAGCTTGAGGGTGGCGGTGCGCGTGATGCTGGCGCCACCCGCGAGGGCGCCGGAGACGGCCTCGACGTAGGGCACAAGGAACTCGGCCAGCACATCGCCGCTGGCGCTGCGCAGCGTGACACGGTCGGCGAAGTCGCCGATGGTCGCGGTGGCGCCCAGGTTGGTGGTCGTCCAGGTGACGACCACCTGCCCGCCGGACAGGAACTGGCTGGCACCCGCGGCCGGCACGACGCTCACGTCCTTGACGCTGAGGTCCATGCCGATGGCCTTGTCGACTTCGGCGACCAGGGCGTTCAGGTCCCAGGTCGTGCCGTCGGCGAACTTGACCTGCTGCAGCGGGTTGTAGGCGTTCTTCGGGTCGTTGTTGTAGAAGAAGTAGCTGACCGTGACCTTGTCGCTGCTGTTGGCCAGGCCGATGCTGATGGCCGTGTACTGGGCCGTGCGGTAGTCGAACACGCGGCGCACGATGACGTCGGCGGGCGTGATGCCGGCCTTGAACTGCAGCGTGTTGGTCTTGCCGGTGTCGTACGGGCTCTCCAGCAGCGTGTCCTGCCCGTCGCCGCGGCCGAACAGGTAAGTGTTGTTGCCGTATCCGGCGTAGATCGTGTCGTTGCCGGTACCGCCGTCGATGGTGTCGTTGCCGTCCTCGCCGTTGATGCTGTCGTCGCCATCGCCGCCGGTGATGGTGTCGTTGCCGGGGCGCGCGCTGAGGGTGTCGTTGCCGGCACCGCCGTCCAGTGTCTCGGACCAGTTCGTGCCGATGATGCTGTCGTTACCGGCAGTTCCCGCGAGGGTGCGGGCCACGATGTCGGCCAGTGTCCAGACCGTGCCGTCGGCGAACTGGATCTTCTGCAGCGGGTTGTAGCCGCGGTTGGGGTCATCGCTCTCGAAGAAGGCGTTGACGGTGAGCTTGTCGCCGCCGGTGCCGTAGGCCACTTCCAGCGCGCGGTAGGTGCGCGCGCCTTCTTCGAGCACCCGGCTGAGCTTGACGTCGGCCGGGTTGACGCCAGCCTTGAACAGCAGCGTGTTGGTCTTGCCGGTGTCGTAGTCGGTGTAGGCCAGCGTGTCGACGCCGTCGCCCAGGCCCAGCAGGATGGTGTTGTTGCCGTTGCCGACGTGGAAGTAGTCGTTGCCGGTGCCGCCGTCCAGGGTGTCGTTGCCGTCACCGCCGTACAGCAGGTCGTCGCCGCCACCGCCCTTGAGGGTGTCGTTGCCCGC
>JACPYV010000077.1 GCA_016195825.1 Burkholderiales bacterium
GCAGGGTCCGGCTCCAACGCATAGCGCGCCGGTAGGCCAGCATCGGCAACGGGATGCTGTGTCAACGGTGCGCAGCCGGCGAGCAGCGTGACCAGCAGCAGGGCCAGGGCAAAAGCTCTCATCGTGTCATCCCAGGATGTGCAGACCGCCATCGACGTAGAGCACGTTGCCGGTCAGTGCGCGGCCGGGTGGGCTGACAAGGAAGCGGCAGAGCGCGCCGACTTCTCCAGCGTCGACGAGACGGCGCAGCGGCGCGCGCTCGCGCGAGCGGGACAGCAATTCGTCGAAATGCGGCAGGCCCGAGGCAGCGCGCGTGGCCATCGGCCCCGGCGATACGGCGTTGACGCTGATGCCGCTGGGGCCTAGCTCGGCAGCCAGGTAGCGCACGCTGGATTCCAGTGCGGCCTTGACCGGTCCCATCACGCCATAGTTGGCGACGACCTCCTCGGCGCCGACATAGCTCATCGTGACGATGCTGCCTCCACGCGCCATCAGCGGCTCGGCCAGACGGGCCATGCGCAGCAGCGAGTGGCAGGACACGTCCATCGCCCGCATGAAGCCGGATGCGCTGCTGTCGACGACGCGGCCCGTCAGGTCTGCTTTGGGCGCAAAGGCGATGGAATGAATGAGAAAGTCCAGCCCGCCCCAGCGTTCGGTGATGGCCTCGAAGACGGCCTCCAACTGGCCAGGCTGCTCCACGTCCAGCGGCAGGCGCAGCGGCGCTGCGACCTGCTCGGCCAGCGGCTCGACGAAGGGGCGGGCCTTGTCGTTCAACCAGGTCAGCGCCAGCTCGGCACCGGCCGCGTGGCAGGCCTGGGCGCAGCCCCAGGCGATGCTGTGCTCGTTCGCGACGCCGACGATGAGGCCGCGCAGACCGTGCAGTTCACCAGCCATCTCAACGCTCCAGCACGTAGCGGCCAGGCGCGTCACCCAGCACCGGCGCGGCCTTGGCGCCTAGGCGCGGCGGCTTCACACGTGCACCGCCGCGCTCGGCCAGCCAGGCAGCCCAGTCCGGCCACCAGGAGCCCTCGGCGACGGGCGTGTTGTCGAACCAGTCCTGCGGCGCGACATATGGCCGGCCGGGCGCCGCTGTCGCCACGCGGAAGTGGCGATGTCCCTGTCCGGGCGGACTGACGATGCCGGCGTTGTGGCCGCCACTGGTCAGCAAAAAGCGGATCTCGGCCGGGCAGAGGTAGTGCAGCTTGTAGACCGAGCGCCAGGGAGCGACATGGTCGGTCTCGGTGCCGACGACGAAGGTCGGCAACTGCAGGTCGCTCAGCGCAATGGCGTGGCCGCCGACTAGATAGCGGCCCTCGGCGAGGTCGTTGCGCAAAAAGAGCTGGCGCAAGTAGTCGCCATGCATGCGCGCCGGCATGCGGGTGGCATCGGCATTCCAGGCCATCAGCGCGTTCAGCGTGGGGCGTTCGCCCAGCAGGTAGTCCTGCACCATGCGTGACCAAAGCAGGTCGTAGGAGCGCAGCATCTGGAAGGCGCCGGCCATCTGGTCGGCGCGCAGATAGCCGCGCTGCTGCATCTGCGCCTCCAGCAGGCTGAGCTGGCTCTCGTCGATGAAGAGGCCCAGCTCGCCGGGCTCGCTGAAGTCGGTCTGCGCCGCGAACAGGGTCAGCGATGCGAGGCGATCATCGCCGTCACGCGCCATCGCCGCTGCGGCGATGGCCAGCAGCGTGCCGCCCAGGCAGTACCCCACGCCGTGCACCTTGCGGTTCGGCACGATGGCGTTGACGGCGCTCAGCGCCTGGGCGATCCCGAGCTGCAGATAGTCGTCCATGCCCAGCTCGCGCTGATCTGCACCGGGGTTCTTCCAGGAGATGGCGAACACCGTGTGACCCTGTTGCACGAGATAGTCGATCAGCGAGCTGCCAGGTGCCAGGTCGAGGATGTAGTACTTCATGATCCAGGCCGGCACGATGAGCAAGGGCTCGGCGTGAACGGTGGCGGTCTGCGGCGCGTACTGGATCAGCTCCATCAGATCGTTGCGCCAGACCACCCGACCCGGCGTCATGGCCAGATTGCGGCCGGCTGCGAAGCCTTCGGTGCCGGCCGGCGGCGCACCGGTCTGCAGGCGCTGCATGTCGTCCATCCAGTCCTGCCAGCCACGCAGCAGGTTCATCCCGCCCTCGACCGCCGTGCGGCTCAGGACCTGCGGGTTGCTCCAGGGCAGATTGGCCGGCGAGCCCATGTCCAGCAGCTGGCGGGCCCAGAAGGCGACGAGGTCACCGTGGTGCTTGTCGACGCCCCAGACGCCACGAGTGGCCTCTGCCCACCACGCCTCCTGCATGACGAACGCCTGCTGCAGCCCGCTGAAGGGCCAGTGCTGCCACTCTGGCGCAGCAAAGCGGCGATCGGGCCGGGGCGGCGGCGGCGCAGCCGCGTCCGTCGGCAGGCGCCAGGCCGCCAGCAGACTGTCGCGCGTGTAGGTGGCCAGCGCCGTGGCCTGTTCATGCGCCAGCGCTGCCAGCTCCATGCGCCGGCCCGGCGACAGGCTCAGGTGCAAGGCCCAGTCGGCCAGGGCCAGAGCCGGCGAAACGATCGACAGCGAGCGCGTCCAACGCGCCAGCGCGGCATGGACCTGCTCGTCCAACCGCTGGCTGGGTCGGTCGGTTTCTGGGCTGTACATCGTGACTCCCTGCTGTCGTGCGCCGGGCAAAGCAGCCCGGTCGTCGGACAATGTAGGCAGACGCGCACACCGCAAACTTGATTCAGGTCAAGCTAACGACCGACTGGTCGGTATCTACTGGCTGTCATCAAGGAGACATCGTTCATGGACGCACAGATTGCCGCGCCGGCCCGGCGCGAAGGCACGCGTCTGCGGCTACCGCCAGCCGTGCGCAGCCAGCAGATCCTGGACGCCGCGCTGGCCGTGTTTGCCGAGCGCGGCTATTCGGCGGCGCGCATCGATGACATTGCGCTACGCGCGGGCCTGTCCAAGGGCGGGCTGTATGCCCATTTTTCGAGCAAGGACGAGGTCTTCGAGGCCTTGCTCGCGCGCGCGCTGGTGGCCCCGCAGCTGGGTGAGCCGCCGTCGGCAGACCTGGGCGCCGAAGCGCTGGTGGACTGGCTGCTGGACGAGCTCTATGCCAGCTTCCACCGGCCAGAGCTGCGTGCCGTGCTGCGCCTGCTGGTAGCCGAGGCCGAGAGGGTGCCGGGCATGGTGGCGCGCTGGCGCGTCACCGTCATCGAGCCTTTTCTTGCGGCCGTGGGCCAGCTGCTGGCCAGACACGTCGCTGGGCAACGGCCGAATGCGGTACCGTCCCTGCTTGCTCGTGAACCTTGGCTGGCGCTGTCCCCGGCCGTGCACGCGCTGCTGATGCAGCTGATCCTGCCCGACGACCTGCTCTACCCGCCGGAACGCATCCGGCAGGCCCACCGGGAACTGCTGCTGCTTGCGCTGGCCAGATGCTGACAACGCTTGCGGGTTTGCAATCGAGTGCTGCGCGAAGTCCCGGCGTGAAACTGTGTCCGGTCAGAGGGCCGGACTCGGGGCTTCGTTTCAGGCCGTTCCACCCACCGTCAGCCCTTCGATGCGCAGCGTCGGCTGGCCCACGCCCACCGGCACGCTCTGGCCTTCCTTGCCGCAGACGCCCACGCCGGTGTCCAGCGCCATGTCATTGCCGATCATGCTGACGCGGGTCAGCGCATCCGGACCGTTGCCGATGATGGTGGCGCCCTTGACCGGGTACTGGATCTTGCCGTTCTCCACCCAGTAGGCCTCGCTGGCCGAGAACACGAACTTGCCGCTGGTGATATCGACCTGACCGCCGCCGAAGTTGGTGGCGTACAAGCCCTTCTTGATCGACGCGACGATTTCCTTGGGGTCGTCCTTGCCGCCCAGCATGTACGTGTTGGTCATGCGTGGCATCGGCACGTGGGCGTAGCTCTCGCGGCGGCCATTGCCGGTGGGGGCGGTCTTCATCAGGCGTGCGTTCATCGCGTCCTGGATGTAGCCCTTGAGGATGCCGTCCTCGATCAGCACGTTGCGCTGGCTGGCACAGCCCTCGTCGTCGACGTTCAGCGAGCCGCGGCGGTCGGGCAGCGTGCCGTCGTCCAGAACCGTGACGCCCTTGGCGGCCACGCGCTGGCCGATGCGGCCGGCGAAGGCGCTGGACCCCTTGCGGTTGAAATCGCCTTCCAGCCCGTGGCCCACCGCCTCATGCAGCAGCACGCCGGGCCAGCCCGGGCCGACGACGACCACCATCTCGCCCGCCGGCGCTGGGCGGCTGTCCAGGTTGGTCAGCGCGGCGTGGACGGCCTGCTCGACATAGGTCGCGATCATTTCGTCAGTGAAATAGGCCAGCCCAAAGCGGCCGCCCCCGCCGCCCGAGCCGACTTCGCGGCGGCCGTTGCTCTCGGCAATGACGGTGATGGACAACCGCACCAGCGGCCGCACGTCGGCGGCCAGCGTGCCGTCGGCGCGCGCGATCAGCACGACCTCGTGCTCAGCGGCGAGACCCGCCATCACCTGCGCCACACGCGGGTCCTTCGCGCGGGCCATCTTCTCGGCGCGCTCCAGCAGCGCGACCTTGGCCGAGCTGTCCAGGCTGGCGATCGGGTCGGTCACGCCGTACAGCTCGCGGCTGCCGGCCACGCGGCCCTGGGCGGGCACCTTCACCTTTTTGCTCTGACCCGCCGCGGCGATGGTCCGCACGGTGCGTGCAGCGTCCAGCAGCGAGTCCAGCGAGATGTCGTCCGAGTACGCGAACGCCGTCTTCTCGCCGGCCACGGCGCGCACACCCACACCCTGGTCGATGCTGAAGGACCCACTCTTGACGATGCCCTCCTCCAGGCTCCAGCCCTCGGCGCGCGTGGTCTGAAAGTAGAGGTCAGCGTCATCGACACGGTGCTCGGTGATGAGGCGCAGCGCCTGCGTGAGCGAGGCCTCGTTCAGACCGAAGGGCTCCAGCAGTTGCGAGCGGGCGGTGGCCAGGCGGGCCAGGGTGGGTTCAACGGCGATCATGGGCTGATTCTAGGAAGGCGGGCGTCAGGCGTTGGAACATATGGACATGCTTCTTTACGAGGAAGGTGTCGGCGGGCCTCGCCGGGCCGTCGTTGTGGACAGGCCTTGCAACCCAACACCCCAAAGGAGCCCCCGATGAAGACCTCCCACAAAGCCCTGATCGCCCTGTTGACGCTGGCCGGCGCGAGCGCCTTCGCCCAGGCTCCCGCGGCCTCTGCGCCCGGCACCAACACGCCGCGCATCGACAAGCGCGAAGCTCGCCAGCAGGCCCGCATCGCCCAGGGCGCCAGCAACGGCAGCCTGACCGCGCATGAAACCCAGCGCCTGGAAAAGGAGCAGGGCCGCATCGACAACGCCGAGGCCAAGGCCAAGTCCGACGGCACCGTGACGGCCAAGGAGCGCCGCCACCTCACGGCTATGCAGGATGGCGCCAACCGCGACATCCACCGCAAGCGCCACAACGCCCGCGCCGCCAGCGCCCCGGGCTGAAACCTCCGCTGACAAATCCAGCCCTGGCAACGACCTGCTAGGGATGGCCGGCTGCGCAGGCAGCCGCGCAGCATGCGGCGCATCCGTGCTTCACGGACTCGGGAGCGCCGCATGAAGTTTCTGTTCGCCACGCTGGCCCTGGCCGCCGGATCCGCCAGCCCGGCCCTCGCCGTCACCCAGATCGGCTCGGGCTACGAGCAGCCCGTCTTTCTGACAGCACCCAGCGGCGATGCCCGGCTCTTCGTCGTCGAGAAGACCGGCCGCATCAAGGTGCAGCAGGGCGGCAGCGTCTCCACCTGGCTGGACATCTCGGGCCAGGTCGACACCGGTGGCGAACGCGGTCTGCTGGGCCTGGCGTTCGACCCCGGCTTCTCGACCAATGGCCGCTTCTACGTCGACTACGTCGACAAGACGACGCTCAGCACCGTGGTCGCCAGCTACGCCGTCAACGCGGCCGGTGCCGTCGACCCGGCCAGCGCGCGCACCATCATCACGGTGGCCCAGCCGGCCGGGCGCAGCAACCACAAGGCCGGCTGGATTGGCTTCAGTGCCGCCGACCCAGGCCACCTCTATATCGCCACCGGCGACGGCGGCAGCGGCAACGACCCCGACAACAACGCCCAGAACCTCTCCAGCAACCTCGGCAAGTTGCTGCGCATCACGCCGCAAGCCGTCGGCGGCTATACGGTGCCGACCGACAACCCCTTTGTCGGCGTGGCCGGCAACGACGAGATCTGGGCCTACGGCCTGCGCAACCCCTACCGGAACAGCTTCGACCGCCGCACGGGCGACCTGTGGCTGGGCGACGTCGGCCAGAGCACCCGCGAGGAGGTGGACTTCGCCGCCCGCTCGCTGGGCCTGGGCCGCGGCGCCAACTACGGCTGGCGCGTGCGTGAAGGCACGGTCGCCACGCCGGGCATCGGCGACCCGACACCTCCCAACCTGACCGAGCCGGTGTTCGACTACGGCCGCGACGCAGGCGGCTCCATCATTGGCGGCTATGTCTACCGCGGCGGTGCGGACGCCGCCCTGGACGGCAAATACGTCTTCGGCGACTTCGTCTCCGGCCGCATTTGGGCCCTGAGCGGCAGCACGGCCACCCCGCTGAGCTCGCCCTTCGGCGGCAACACGCTGACCAGCTTCGGCGAAGGCGGTGACGGCGCGCTCTATGCCGTCGGCATCAACGGCAACATCTACCTGCTGGCAGCCGCCGTCCCGGAACCTGCGTCTGCCGCACTGCTGGCGCTGGGCCTGGCCGCGGGCGGCCTCTTCATTCGTCGCCGCCGCGCTTGAGCGCCAGGCCGGCTTCATAGAGCCGGTTGCGCGGCGCACCGCTGATCTGCGCAGCCAGCGCCACGGCCTGCTTCAACGGCAGCTCAGTGGCCAGCAGTGTCAGCACGCGCAACGCCTCGTCCGGCAGCGCGTCATCCGCCGCAGCCACGGGCGCGCGGGCGTGCAGCACCAGCACGAACTCGCCGCGCTGGCGCTGCGCGTCGGCGGCCAGCCAGGCGGGCAGCGCCGCGGCTGGCGCCGTGTGGATGCTTTCGAACTGCTTGGTCAGCTCGCGGCAGACCGTCACGCGGCGTTCAGGTGCCAGCTCCGCCAGCAGTGCGATCAGGTCGACGATGCGGTGCGGCGCCTCGAAGACGACCTGACTCTGGCCTTCGGTGGCCAGCACCGCCTGCAGCGCTGTGCGACGCTCGCCTGCCTTGGTCGGCAGGAAGCCCGCGAATGCAAAGCCCTGTGCCGCCGTGTCACCCGCCACGCTGAGCGCAGTCACAGCGCTGCTGGGCCCCGGCAGCGGCAGCACGCGGTAGCCGGCGGCGACGACTTCCTGCACCAGCACCGCGCCGGGGTCGGAGATGGCCGGCGTGCCGGCATCCGACGCATAGGCCACGCGCTCGCCGGCAGCCAGCCGCGTGAGGACACTGGCGCTGGCCTCGCGCTCGTTGTGCTGGTGCAGCGCGATCAGCGGCTTGTGCAGGCCCAGGTGGCGCAGCAGCGAACCGCCCTGGCGGGTGTCCTCGCAGGCCAGCGCGTCGGCCAGCCCCAGCAAGTGGATGGCGCGCAGGCTCAGGTCCGCCAGGTTGCCGATGGGCGTCGCGACGAGGTAGAGCGTGGCGGCCGGATACTGCTGGCCGCCGGCCGCGGCCTGTGCGGCCTGGCGAAGCAGGGAGGCATCAATGTTCAACTGGGGCTCTCGATCAAGACCGGACACGACGGGCCGCCGCGCGGCAGCCTAGGACGCGGCGCCAGCCCACCTGCAACGCGCGGGCCTGCGCCTTCTGGGACGGAATTATCGAGTCGCTGCCGGCTCCTGACGCCGCGCCGAGGCACCGGCGAGGTGAACCCGATCCTGACAGACCGTGACGGCACGCTGGTGTTTGTGGAATTGCGGGGGCTCGCCGATGCCTCGCACCACGGCACGGCGGCGCAGCGGCCAGGGTGACCGCAAGGAAGCAGCAGTGCCTGATCTATGCCTCCCAGCATGATCTGCCGCGCCACGCCAGCCCGCCGCCCTGCCGGTTCGACGCCGTGGCCTCGACGGCGAACAGCTCACCTGGCTGCAAAGGGCCTCCGATTTGAGCTGACTATGATTCCATCCCAATGATCGAACAAAGAATCCAGCAGCAGTTCTTCGAGAGCGCCGACCTGCTCTACCAAGCCGCCGAGCAATTGGCCCGGCCCCTGGCGATGGCCGCACAGATGGTGGTGGATGCCATCACCGGTGGCAACCGCATCCTGTGCGCCGCCCAGGGCCTGGCCGGCATGGACGCCGACTACCTGGCCGCCCGCTTCGCCGGCCGCTTCGAACAGGAGCGCCCGGGCCTGGCCGCCTGGAGCCTGGCCGCCCAGGCCCGTGAAGCCGCCGGCCTGGACCTGGCCCGGCTGCTGCAGGCCCACGGCCACCCCGGCGACGTGCTCATCATGATCGAGCCGCTGCGCGAACAGCGCGACGCCTGGCAGCCCGCGCTGGCCGTGGCCCATGCCCAGGAAATGAGCATCATTGCGCTGACGGCCCAGCCGCCCGGTGCCGCCGACGAGTGGCGCGGCGTGCTGCAGGACACCGACATCCAGATCCGCGTCAGCCACGGCCGCGAGCCGCGCGTTGTGGAAGCCCAGCGCGTGCTGATGCACGCCCTGGCCGACGCCGTCGACCTGCAACTGCTCGGCAGCGACGAATAAACACCGATTGGAACCCCCGATGAAGAAACTCTCCCTGACCCTGACCGCCGCCGTTCTCGCCAGCACGCTGGCCACCGGCTGCGCGCCTTTGCTGATCGGCGGTGCGATGGTGGGCGGCGTCAGCGTCGCCACCGACCGCCGCACCTCGGGCGCCCAGCTCGAGGACGAGACCATCGAGGTCAAGGCCGGCGCCCGCGTGCGCGAGCAGCTGGGCGACAAGGTCCACGTCAACATCAACAGCTACAACCGCGTCGCGCTGATCACCGGCGAGGCCAATTCCGAAGAAGCGCGCGCCGCGCTGGAAGGCATCGTGGGTGGCGTGGAGAACGTGCAGAAGGTGCTGAACGAGACCGCTGTCATGGCCGCCAGCTCGCTCGGCAACCGCTCCAACGACGTTGTCATCCAGGGCAAGGTCAAGGCCCAGCTCATCGAGGCGCGCGACCTGCTCAGCAACGCCTTCTACGTGGTCGTCGAGCGCGGCCAGGTGTTCCTGATGGGCCGCGTCACGGAGCGCGAAGCCGACCGCGCGACGGAGATCGCGCGCCAGGTCAGCGGCGTGCGCAAGGTGGTGCGGGCGTTCGAGGTCATCAGCGAGGAAGAGCTCGCCCGGACCTCGCCAAAGAAGCAGTGAGCGTCAGAGCCTCTTGATGAGGCTGGACGTATCCCAGCGGTTGCCGCCCTGGGCCTGCACATCGGCATAGAACTGGTCCACCAGCGCGGTCAGCGGCAAGCGTGAGCCGTTGCGGCGCGCCTCGTCCAGCACCAGGCCCAGGTCCTTGCGCATCCAGTCCACCGCGAAGCCGAAGTCAAACTTGCCTTCGACCATGGTCTTGCCGCGGTTGTCCATCTGCCAGCTCTGAGCGGCGCCCTTGCCGATGACGTCCAGCACCTGGACCATGTCCAGGCCCGCGTTCTGGCCGAAGCGCACCGCCTCGGACAGGCCTTGCACGACGCCGGCAATGCAGATCTGGTTGACCATCTTGGCCAACTGACCCGAGCCGGGGCCGCCCAGCAGCGTGACCGCCTTGGCGAAGGCCAGCGCGAGCGGCCTGGCCGATTCAAACGGCGCGGCATCGCCGCCGCACATGACGGTCAGCGCGCCGTTGACCGCACCCGCCTGGCCGCCGGACACCGGCGCGTCGATGAAGTGCAGCCCCTTGGCCGCTGCCACTGCGTACAGCTCCCGCGCCACTTCGGCTGACGCCGTCGTGTGGTCGACGAACACAGCACCCGCCGCCATGCCGGCAAACGCGCCGACGTCGCCGAGCACGACTGAGCGCAGGTCGTCGTCGTTGCCAACGCAGCAGAACACGAACTCCGCGTCCTTCGCGGCCTCGGCCGGCGTGGCGGCGAACGAGCCGCCGTACGCCTTCGCCCACGCCTCGGCCTTGGCCGCGGTGCGGTTATAGACGGTGACCTGGTGGCCGGCACGTGCGAGATGGCCGGCCATCGGATGGCCCATGACGCCCAGCCCCAGGAAGGCGACGCGGCGGGAAGGGATGGGGTCGTAGCTGCGGGTGGGGGTGGTCATGGGGGGCTCAGAGGATCGTCAAGTGTTCGGTGCCGGAGGACAGGTCGCCACTGCGGGCGCGCTCGCTGTTGAGCTTGATCTGCAGGCGCAGGTCGTTGACCGAGTCGGCGTTGCGCAACGCGTCTTCATAGGTGACCTTGCCGGCCTCGTAGAGGTCGAACAGCGCCTGGTCGAAGGTCTGCATGCCCAGCTCGCGCGAGCGCTTCATCAGCTCCTTGATCTCGCTGATCTCGCCCTTGAAGATCAGGTCGGAGATCAGCGGCGAGTTCAGCAGGATCTCGACGGCCGCCACGCGGCCCTTGCCCTCGCGGCGCGGCAACAGGCGCTGCGAGATCAGCGCTCGCAGGTTCAGCGACAAGTCCATCAGCAGCTGCTGGCGGCGGTCCTCGGGGAAAAAGTTGATGATGCGGTCCAGCGCCTGGTTGGCGCTGTTGGCGTGCAGCGTGGCCATGCACAGGTGGCCGGTCTCGGCGAATGCCACCGCATGCTCCATGGTCTCGCGGTCGCGCAGCTCGCCCATCAGAATGACGTCGGGCGCCTGGCGCAGCGAGTTCTTCAGGGCCGCCTCCCAGCTGTCCGTGTCCAGGCCCAGTTCACGCTGCGTGACGATGCAGTTCTTGTGCGGGTGCACGAATTCGATCGGGTCCTCGATGGTCACGATGTGGCCATAGGTCGTCTCGTTGCGCTCGTCGATCATCGCGGCCAGCGACGTGCTCTTGCCCGAGCCGGTGGCGCCCACGACGATGACCAGGCCGCGCTTGTGCTGCACCACCTCGCGCAGCACCGGCGGCAAGTCCAGCGACGTGATGGTCGGCAGCGTGGACGGGATGGTCCGAAGCACCAGCCCCACCTGACCCTGCTGGATGAAGGCGTTGACGCGAAAGCGACCGACGCCGTGCGGCGAGATCGCGAAGTTGCACTCCTTGCTGCGCTCGAACTCCGCCGCCTGCTTGTCGTTCATGATGGCCCGCGCCAGCTGCAGCGTGTGCTGGCCGGTCAGCGGCTGGGGTGACACCTTGGTGAGCTTGCCGTCCACCTTGATGGCCGGCGGGAACTCGGCAGTCAGGAAGAGGTCGGAGCCCTTGCGCGACAGCATCAGCCGCAGCAGGTCATTGATGAATTTCGAGGCCTGGTCGCGTTCCATGACTGTCTTTCTATGCGCAAAGCGTTTTGCCGCCCCCCACGTGGCTGCGCCACATGAGCGACGTCAAGCTTCCCGGGTCATCCCGGGAAATTCTCGGGGAACTTCGCCTTGGAACGTGCTTCCGCCGGCGAGATGATGTTGCGGCGGACGAGATCCGTCAGGTTCTGGTCCAGCGTCTGCATGCCCTGGCTGTTGCCGGTCTGGATGGACGAGTACATCTGCGCGACCTTGTTCTCCCGGATCAGGTTGCGGATGGCCGAGGTGCCCAGCATGATCTCGTGGGCCGCGACGCGGCCGGTGCCGTCCTTGAGTTTGCACAGGCTCTGCGAGATGACAGCGACGAGCGACTCGGACACCATCGCCCGCACCATCTCCTTCTCGGCCGCCGGGAAGACGTCGACGATGCGGTCCACCGTCTTGGCAGCCGACGATGTGTGCAACGTGCCGAAGACCAGGTGGCCCGTCTCGGCCGCGGTCAGCGCCAGGCGGATGGTTTCCAGGTCGCGCATTTCGCCCACCAACACGCAGTCCGGGTCCTCGCGCAGCGCCGAACGCAGCGCGTTGGCGAACGAGTGCGTGTGCGGGCCGACCTCGCGCTGGTTGATCAGACTTTTCTTGGACTCGTGCACGAACTCGATCGGGTCCTCGATGGTCAGGATGTGGCCATACTCGTTCTCGTTGAGGTGGTTGACCATGGCGGCCAGCGTCGTGCTCTTGCCCGAGCCGGTCGGGCCGGTCACCAGCACCATGCCGCGGGGCTTGAGCGCCAGATCGGCAAAGACCTTGGGCGCGGCGAGCTGCTCCAGCGACAGGATCTTGCTCGGAATGGTCCGGAACACGGCGCCGGCACCGCGGTTCTGGTTGAAGGCGTTGACGCGAAAGCGCGCCAGGCCCTGGATCTCGAAGGAGAAGTCGACTTCCAGCGTCTCCTCGTACACCTTGCGCTGGGAGTCGTTCATGATGTCGTAGACCATGTCGTGGACCGCGCGGTGGTCCAGGGCCTCGACATTGATGCGGCGCACGTCGCCATGCACCCGGATCATCGGCGGCAGGCCGGCCGAGAGGTGCAAGTCCGAGGCCTTGTTCTTGACCGAAAATGCCAGCAGCTGAGTGATGTCCATGGTGTGTCGTGGGAGTGCTCGGTCCATTATGGCCATCTCAGAATCCCTGCAAGCCGTCAAACTCCGCATCGCTGCGGCATGTGTCGCAGCCGGACGTGCGCCCGACGCGGTCCGGCTGCTGACTGTCAGCAAGACCTTCCCCGCCGAAGCGGTGCGCGAAGCCTTCGCGGCGGGCGCCTGCGCGTTTGGCGAGAACTATGTGCAGGAAGGCCTGGCCAAGGTCGACGCGCTGGCCGACCTGCGGGACCAGATCGAATGGCACCTCATCGGCCCGCTGCAGTCCAATAAGACGCGGCCGGTCGCTGAAGCGTTCGACTGGGTGCACAGCGTGGACCGCCTCAAGGTCGCACAGCGGCTGTCCGAGCAGCGCCCGGCAGCGCTGGCGCCACTGAACATCTGCTTGCAAATCAATGTCAGCGGCGAAGCAACCAAGAGTGGCCTGGCCGTGGCCGACGTGGCCGCGCTTGCCCACCAGGTCGCCGCCCTGCCCCGGCTGAAGCTGCGCGGCCTGATGGCAGTGCCTGAGCCCGGCCCGGGCGCGCTGGCGCAGCACCAGGCGATGGCGGCGCTGTTCCGTGCGCTGCAAGGCGATGGCCTGGCGCTGGACACGCTGTCGCTGGGCATGAGCGCCGATCTCGAAGACGCCGTCCAGGCGGGCTCCACGATGGTGCGCGTTGGCTCGGCAATCTTCGGCGCGCGTTAGCGAGGCCGGATCACGACTTCGGCAGGCTTCAAGCCTTCCGACGTCACTCGCAGCAACACCGGCCCTGTCGCGCCGGCCTTCAACTTCACGATGGCCAGCCCCAGCGCGTTGAAGGCCCTGCGTTCCGTGGACTTGAAAGCCGTGTGGTCAGTCGGATCACCGTTGTCGGTGGCGACGATCTCGCCCGGACCGTCCAGCGTGAAGCTCAGCAGCGGCTTGCTGCGCGGCACAGCCCGGCCGGCGGCGTCGGCGACGGTGGCGGTCACGAAGGCCAGGTCGCGGCCGTCGGCCGTGATCGCAGCCCGGTCGGCGGCCAGCTGCAACCCGTCGGCCGCGCCGGTCGTCGCCACGAGGCTGCGCGCCCATTCCTTGCCGGCCTTGTAGGCCACCACGACCAGTTCACCCGGCTCGTAGACCACGTCGTTCCAGCGCAACCGGTATTCGCCCTCGGCCTTCTGGCGCCGGCCCAGCGAGCGGCCGTTCAAGAACAGTTCGGCCTCATCGCCTGATGTGTAGACGTGTACCGGCGTGACCAGGCCGACGCGCTCCGGCCAGTTCCAGTGCGGCAGGATGTGGGCCATGGGCAGGTCCGGCCGCCAGCGAGCCTGGTAGAGGTAGAAGCGGTCCTTCTTGAAGCCGGCCAGGTCTAGGATGCCGAAGTAGGCGCTGCGCGACGGCAGCTGCAGCCTACCCAGGCGGGCGATCTCGGCACGCGCCCGCTCGCGCTCCTCGGACGTATGGAAGTTCAGCAGGTTGGTGGCGTCGTCGTTGAACGGTGTCGGCTCGCCCAGATAGTCGAAACCGGTCCAGACGAACTCGCCGGCGACGAAGCGGTGGCGATCCTGCGCGCGGAATTCGGTGTCGGGCGTGGTAGCCCAAGGAGGCGCGGAGAGGTCGTAGGAGCTGACGTGGTAGCCCATCAGCCCCTGGGCCTGGTTGTCGCTCACCGGGAAGAGGTACTCGCCGCGCGAACTGACCGTGGACGCAGTCTCGCTGCCATACAGCGGCTGGGTCGGGTTGGCCGTGTGGAAGCGTGCGTACTCGTGGGGCTTGTAGTTGTAGCCGAACGCGCCCACGGTCCTCTGGAAGCCATTGAAGCCGGCGTCCACGACGTTCGCCCCCACGGTGATCAGGCGCGTTGGATCTTCCGCGTTCACCAGCGCCGCCAGCCGGGCGGACACCGCCCGGCCCTGTGGCATGCCCTGCTCGTGGATCTCATTGCCCGTACTCCACAGGATGACCGATGGGTGGTTGCGATCGCGGCGCACCCAGGCGCGCAGGTCGGCCTCGGACCAATCGGCGAAATGCTGGTGATAGTCCTGCGGCTTCTTGGCCTGGGTCCAGGTGTCGAGCAGCTCGTCGATGACGAGGAAGCCCATGCGGTCGGTCAGCTCCAGCAGCTCGGGGGCTGGCGGGTTGTGGCTGGTTCGGATGGCGTTGACGCCCATCTCGCGCAGCAGCTCCAGCTGTCGCTCGGCGGCGCGCACGTTGAAGGCCGCACCGAGCGCGCCGAGGTCGTGATGCATGCACACGCCGTTGAGCTGCACGCGACGGCCGTTGAGGTGGAAGCCGTCGTCCGCCGTGAAGGCGATGCTGCGAATGCCGAACGGTGTCTCGACGCGGTCCAGCACGCGGCCGCCCTGCTTCACGACGGTGACGGCGACGTGGCGCTGCGGGGCGGCCACGTCCCATAGCGCGGGCCTGGCCAGCCGCAGGTCGAAGTCCATCGCCGTGCGTTCACCGGCGTTCAGCGTACGCGGCTGCTCGCGCGAAGGTGCCAGCGGCACACCGACCGGACGGCCATTGGCGTCTGCGCGGTAGACGTCCACCGTCACGCCGACCGTGACCGGCGCCGGGCGCGCGTTGGCCACCGCCACCCGCACGGCCACGGTCGCCCGCGCGGCCGACGCTTCGGGCGTGCGCACGAAGACCTGGCCGGCCGGAACATGTACGGCGCCGGTGTGTGTCAGCCAAACGTGGCGGTAGAGGCCGCCGCCCGGATACCAGCGCGACGACTTGGCCGGGTTGTCGAGGCGGATGGCGAGACTGTTGTCGGCGCCGGGATTGAGGCAGCCCGTCAGGTCCACCTGGTACGACGTGTAGCCGTACGGCCAGCCTCCCACCAACCGCCCATTGCAATACACCGCAGAATTGGCCAGCGCGCCGTCGATTTCCAGCACCGTGCGCTGGCCGGCTGGCGCGCCCGGCACGCGCTTGCGGTACCAGGCCACGCCCTGCCAGGGCAGCTTGCCAGTCTCGCCGGGCAGGGCTTGCTGGAAGGCGGTCTCGACGCCCCAGTCGTGCGGCAGGTCCAGCAGCCGCCAGCCGGCGTCGTCGAACCCAGGCTGGGCATAGGCCAGCGCTTCGCCAGGGGCTGGGCCGGCGGGTGGCGCGGGCGGGGCCGTGGCCAGCAGCGTTGCGGCACCGGCCAGCAGCCAGGGCTTGAAGTCGGCAGGGCGCAGCACCGACGCATCGGCCGGGTCGCCCTGGGTGAAGCGCCATCCGGCCGACCAGTCCAGCCGCTCGCGCGCTTGCGCCGGCACGGACAAAGCCAGGGCCAGAAAGACCAGCGGGGCGGGGTTCGACATGGTCTTACCTTGGAGGAGACGAAAGCGCCGAATGCTAGGCGCCAGCGCCCGCCTGCAAACGCTCAAGCCGATGAGCGATTGCCGGCCGGGGCACACTCCCCGTTCATGTCCATCCGCCCCCTCCTCCTGCTGGCCACCTGCCTGCTGGCGCCCTGCAGCCGCGCCGACCCGGTGCCCAACACCCTCGCTCAACGCGCCTTGGCCTGCACCGGCTGCCACGGCAAGGAGGGCCGCGCCGCGCCCGACGGCTACTACCCGCGCCTGGCGGGCAAGCCGGCCGGCTATCTGTACAACCAGCTGCTGAACTTCCGCGACGGTCGGCGCGACTACGGGCTGATGAGCGAACTGATCGCACCGCTGTCCGACGCCTACCTGAAGGAGCTGGCGGGCCACTTCGCATCGCTGGACCTGCCCTACCAGCCGCCGCAGAAGCCCACGCTGCCCGCACCCGAACTGGCCCGGGCCGAGCGGCTCATCCGAAGCGGCGACGCAGCTCGCAAACTGCCCGCCTGCACTGCCTGCCATGGCGAGCGCCTGACCGGCACGCAGCCGACGGTGCCCGGGCTGCTGGGCCTGTCGCGCGACTACCTGAATGGACAGCTCGGCGCCTGGCGCAGCGGCCAGCGGCGCGCTCAGGCGCCCGACTGCATGGCCCAGATCGCCAAGACGCTGAGCGAGGCCGAGATCAACGCGGTGACGCAGTTCCTGGCCGGCCAGCCCATGCCGGCCGAACCGCACCCGGCCCCAGCGTTGGCCGCACCGGCCCCGGTGCGTTGCGGGGGGCTGCACCCATGAAGCGCCTGCTGATCGCCATCACCGTGCTGGTGCTGGCTGCGCCGTGGGCGCTGCTGACGTGGCAGCGCAACCTGTCTGATGCCACGCCGCCGTCCGGAATCCCGGCCAGCCTGGAGCGCGGCGCCTACCTGGCCGCAGTAGGCAACTGCGCCGGCTGCCACACCGCGCGCGGCGGCGAGCGCCTGGCCGGCGGACGCGCCATACCGACGCCGTTTGGCACGGTCTTCTCCCCCAACCTGACGCCCCACGCCACCGGCCTGGCCGGCTGGAGCGCCGACGAGTTCTGGCGCGCGCTGCATTTCGGACAGGGGCGTGACGGCCGGCTGCTGGTGCCAGCCCACCCCGTCACCAACACTACCCTCGTCACCCGCGAGGACGCCGATGCTCTGCACGCCTGGCTGCAGGCCCAGCCGCCCGCCGCCGCCCCGCGCCGTGCCCACGAACTGCGCGGGCTCTACGGCAGCGAGCTCGCCATCGCCGCCTGGCGGGCGCTGTACTTCAGGCCCGGCGTCTATCAGCCCGACCCGGCCCGCGACGCCGCCTGGAACCGCGGCGCCTACCTGAGCCAGGGCCTGGCCCACTGCAGCGCATGCCATGCCGGGCGCGGCACGCTGGGTGGCGACGATGGCCCGGCGGACTTCCGCGGCGGGCTGCTGGCCGGGCTGGGCTGGCAGGCGCCGTCGCTGCTGGACCCCACCGAGGCCGGCGTGCAGCGCTGGCCAGCCACGACGCTGCAGCGCTGGCTGCGCGATGGCCATGCCGAGGGCTACGCTGCGCAAGGCCCCATGGCCGAGGTCGTGCTGGGCAGCACGGCGGCACTGAACGACGCGGACCTTTCCGCCATGGCGGCTTATCTGCGCGCCCTGCCTGAGCAGGCGGTGGTCCGGCCCGAGCCCGCCCGGCCCGACCCGCGCCGCCGCGAGCACGGCGCTGGCCTGTACCGCGAGCATTGCGCCGCCTGCCACGGCGAGCGGGGCGAGGGCCGCCTCGACGCCTCCGGCGCCCCCGCCTACCCGGCACTGGCCGGCAGCCGTGTCGTCACGCAGGCCAACGCGGCCAATCTGCTGCGCGTCATCGAGCGCGGCGGCTTCGCGCCGGCCACGCCCGGCCACCCGCGGCCCTACGGCATGCCCCCCTTCGCTGGCGTGCTGAGCACAGACGATCTGGCCGCACTGGCCAGCCATCTGCGCCAGTCCTTCGGCCACCGGGCGGGCGAGATCGACACCGTCGAGGTGTTGCGTCTGCGCGCGGCCGCTGCGGCACATTGACACGACAAGCCCGCAGTCGAGGGGAGCGACGTGAACGACTTCACGCGCCAGTGACGGACGCAGGAAGCAAATAGTCACAGGTCGAGACACACTGCGCGACGGCCCATGGGTAGGGCCGAAAAACAAGGCCCAAGAGGCCTACAGTCATCGTTGGATTCAAGCGCGGCAGCCTGCCGCCGATACCCGAAGATCACCGGACAAGGACCTGAACCGCATGAACTTCCTGACTCAACTGCGCATCGGCCAACGCTTGGCCGTGAGCTTCGGCCTGCTGATCGTGCTGCTGGTGGGGATCGGCATCTACGGCGCATCCAACGCGAACCGCCTGGCCAAGGACCTGGACAGCGTGGCGAACTCCAGCCTGTTGAAGATCCAGGCAGCCAACCAATTGGAAGGCCAGGTCAACGTCATTTCCCGCGCCGTGCGCGACTTGCTGCTGCTGGACACCGCCGGTGCCATCAAGAAGCAGAAGAAGGCCATCGTCGATGCGCTGACCGAGGCCGAGACCCAACTCGTCAGCCTTGAGAAGGCCCCTGAGGACGACGAGGAGACAGGCATCGTCGCCGACGTCCGCCAGCAAAAGACCAAGTTCCTGGCCGCGCTGGAGAAGTTCCAGAAGATCCAGGCCGATGGCACGCCCGACGAAGCCCGCGAGAGCCTGATCACCGACCTGCGCCCCGCCCAGCAGGCGCTGCAAGATGGCCTGAAGAAGTTGGTGGATCAGCAATTCGGCAGCGGCCACCACCTGGCAGCTTCCGGCGGCGACCTGGCGCGTTCCTCCGTGCTGGTGACGACGGCGCTCGTCATCGTGGCCGTCATCATCGGCATCGGCGGCGGCGTGGTTATCGCCCGCTCCATCGTCGGCCCGGCACGCAAGGCGCAGGCCGCCGCGGAAGCCATCGCCGCCGGCGACTTGACGCAAAACATCCAGGTCGAAGGCCGTGACGAGCTGAGCCAGATGCTGCAGGCCATGAAGGACATGCAGACCGCGCTGTCCGGCGTGGTTCGTGACGTGTCCACCGCCGCCAGCGAGGTGGCCGAGAACTCCGGCTCCATCGCCGACAGCAACTCCAACCTGGCCGAGCGCACCACGCGTTCCGCCGCCAGCCTGCAGAACACCGCAGCGTCTGTGGAAGAGATCGCATCCACGCTCAAGGGCGCCAGCGACCTGACCCGCCGCGCCGCCGGCATCGCCGTGACGGCCCGCCAGGCCGCGAGCAATGGCGGCGCCGTGGTCTCCAAGGTCGTCGAGACCATGGAAGAGATCAGCGCCAGCTCCAAAAAGATCGGCGACATCATTGGCGTCATCGACGGCATCGCATTCCAGACCAACATCCTCGCGCTCAATGCCGCCGTCGAGGCCTTCGCGGTCGTGGCCGCAGAAGTGCGCGCGCTGGCCCAGCGCTCGGCCGGTGCCGCCAAGGAAATCAAGGTACTGATCCAGGAGTCGACCGTCAAGGTCGAGAACGGCACCACGCTGGTCAACAACGCCGGCGTGACCATCCGCAGCGTCGTCGACGAAGTCAACAACATGGGTCAGCTGATCGAAGAGATTTCGCACTCGGCCCAGGAGCAGGCCACGGGTGTGGGCGTCGTCAACGGCGCCATGAACGAACTCGACAAGGCCACGCAGCAGAACACCAGCCTGGTGGGCGAACTCAGCCGCTCGGCCGACGCGCTGCGCGACAGCTCGACCCGCCTGATCGAGGCGGTCGGGTTCTTCCGCGCCGCCTGAGCCCCATCATTTACCTACGAGGTCTGCCATGTCGTTCCTGCGCTCTGCAACCATCCTCGCTGCCAGCCTGATGCTGGCGCTGGCCGCCCACGCCACGCCCAAGGTCATCAAGAAGGTGCCGCCAGACTTCCCGGCCGAAGCGACCAAGAAGGGCATCTCCTCCGGCTCCGTGAAGGCCAAGCTGACCATCGAAGCCGACGGCAAGGTCAGCGACGTCGAGATCGTCGAAGCCGAGCCCAAGCGTGTGTTCGACCGGGCCGTGAAACAGGCGCTGATGGAGTGGAAGTTCGAGCCGGGCGAAAAGGCCACCCACGAAGTCAAGCTCGTCTTCAAGAACGAGGACTGAGTGAGCACCGAGGACAGGCCCTGCAGCCTGTCCGACGGCTCTCGAAGGCCATGCACCACGCAAGGCGCATGGCATGAGCAGGACCGACGACAGCGCCTGCTGAAGAGCAGCCGGCACGCAGGCCAGTTGGCGTGAACAAGGCCCCAAGCCTTACCGTCGCACGCCTGCCGGCACCTCGGTCGACCTGCCTCCGGGCTGCCACCAGCGCAAGCCCCCGATCACCAATGTCAATGCAACGATGACGCCGCCGGCCACCAGGCCCAGCCGGCGTTTTCTTTGGGCCTGCCGCGCGCGCAACCGCGCCGCGCCGGTGGCCTCGCGCAGCGCCGGGCTCACATGCGAGGCCAGCCGCTTCAGCTGCACAGCCTGCTTGCGGCCGTCACGGCCGGTCACAATTTCAAAGCTCAGGGGCTCGTCCAACTGCGGTCCCTCGCCATCGGTCGGGAAGGCGGCCAGACCGACAAACACCTCTTCACCCCCGCCAGACGGCCGAATCGTGCCGTAACCGGCATCCGGGTTCCAGGCGCTCAACACCCCTTCGAATCGCATACAACCCTCAAACGCAAGCCTTCAATCTTGGGGGAGGTCGCGCCAGGCGCCGCAACCGGATGTAAGCCCGACAATGCCGCCCTCCGTCGAAAGCCACACTCCCACGCATGCCCATCAACTGGTTTCCCGGCCACATGAACTCCACCCGCCAGGCGATCAAGGATCGCGTGAAGGCGGGGCTGGACGTGGTCATCGAGCTGCTGGACGCACGCCTGCCCGGCTCTAGCAGCAACCCGCTGCTGGCCGCGCTGACCACCGGCCGCCCTTCGCTGAAGGTGCTGAACAAGCAGGACCTGGCCGACCACGCGGTCACCGCGGACTGGCTGTCCCACTACAACGCACAGCCGTACACGCAGGCGATTGCACTCGACGCCGGTGACAAGTCGCCCGCCCGTGCACTCATCAAGGCCTGCCGCGAGCTGGCGCCGCTGCGGGGCGACATGCACAAGCCGCTGCGGGTGCTGATCTGCGGCATCCCAAACGTCGGCAAGAGCACGCTGATCAACACGCTGGTGGGCCGCAAGGCTGCCAAGACCGGGGACGAACCCGGCATCACCAAGCTGGAGCAGAAGTTCGTGCTGGAGAACGGCTTCTACCTGTTCGACACGCCCGGCATGCTGTGGCCCCGCATCGCCATCGAGCAGAGCGGCTACCACCTGGCCGCCAGCGGAGCGATCGGCCGCAACGCCTTCGACGAGGAAGAGGTGGCGTTGGAGCTGATCGCGGTGCTGAAACGCCGCTACCCCGAGCGGCTGCAGGAGCGCTACGGCCTGGCCGAGCTGGGTGCCGATGACGCGGTGTTAGAGGGTATCGGCCTGAAGCGGGGTGCCAAGGTGCGCGGCGGGGCGGTGCAGATGCACAAGGCGGCCGAGGCGCTGCTGATCGACTTCCGCCAGGGGCTGCTGGGCCGCATCACGCTGGAGACGCCCGAGGAGATGAGCGCCTGGCGCCGCGCGGCCGCCGACGAGGAGGCGCGCAAGGCCGCCGAGGCCGAAGCCGCCCGCGTGGCCGACAAGGAGCGCCGCAGCGGAAAGAGGAAGTCGTCCAGCGGCGACGCGTGATTCCCCGGCCTTGACCGCTCCCGTCGCCCGCCTATGCTGGGCCGACCGCCACTCGAAGCGACGTCATGACCCGACTCTCCCTGCTCGACCTCGCCTTCTTCATCGCCGAGAGCGAGGCCAGCCCCAAGCATGTGGCCGGCCTGCACATTCACCAGACGCCCAAGGGCGGCGGCGCGAACTTCGCCAAGCAGCTGTACGAGGAGTTCCTGACCCACACCGACGTGCAGCCGCCGTTCGACCAGGTCATCAACTTCGTGTCGGCCGGGCTGATGCCGAGCTGGAGCACCGCGGAGTCCGTGGACCTGGCGCAGCACGTCTTCTTCCACAAGCTGAAGGCCGGCCACAACGACCGCGAGGCGCTGTACGCCCTGACCTCGCAGCTGCACGAGCCCATGCTTGACCGCAGCCGGCCGCTGTGGGAGGTGCACGTCATCGCCGGGCTTTGGGACAGGCAGTTCGCGGTGTACTACAAGATGCATCACGCGGTGGCCGACGGCATCACGATGACGCGGTGGGGTGTCGAGTCGCTGCGCACGACGCCGGACGACGAGACCCTCACGCCGGTCTGGACGCTGGACCACTCGCGCCGCGGCGGCAGCGGCCGCCACAGCCGCAAGAAGCGGCTGGACCAGGCAGTGGCCGGCACGGTGTGGAAGCAGCTCACGGCCAACAGCAAGCGCGCCGTCGGCATCGGCCGGCTCACGGCCATGCTGGCGCTGGAAGCCGTCAAGCTGACCAAGAACGCCATTGCCCTGCCCTTCATGGCCAGCGGTGGCACGCCCTTCACCGGCAACGCGACGGCGGGCCGCCAGTTCGCGACCGCCGCCGTGCCCATGGCGCGCATCGACGCCATCCGCAAGGTGGCGCGGGCCACGCTCAACCATGTCGCGTTGACCTGCCTGGACGGCGCCATGCACCGCTACCTGGCCGACGAGGGCATTGCGCTGGACCGGCCGATCACCATCCAGATGCCGGTCAACCTGCGCCGCGAAGGCGAGAAGTCGGGCGGCAACAAGATCGGCATCATCCTGGTCGACCTGTCGCCGCCCACCGACGACGCCTACGTGCGGCTGCGCAACGTCGGCTACTCGCTGCGCAACGTGCGGGCCATGATCGACGCGGTCGCGCCCGAGGCCGTCGAGACCTACACCATCCTGACCGGCCTGCTGGGCCAGATCGCCGGCATGCTCAAGCTGGCCGACGTCATCACGCCCATGGGCAACACGCTGGTGTCCAACGTGCCCGGGCCCGAACATCGCCTCTACATGAAGGGCGCGCCGCTGCTGGAGATGCACCCTGTGTCGACGCTGCCGGCGACGCATCTGCTCAACATCACGCTGTTCAGCTACGCCGGCACGCTGTACTTCGGCCTGATCGCGACGGACGCGCTGCCCAACCTGAGCCGCTTCGCGGCCTACGTCGAGGACGAGGTCGCGACGCTGGAAGCGGCGGTCGGCCTCTAGATGTCGCGAAACAGCCCCAGCGCCACCAGCACCAGCCCCATCAGCGCGGCGGCCATCCAGGCGCGCGACGGTGCGCGCTCCAGCACCGCGCGGCCGGGATCGGCAGCGTCGTAATAGACCTTGACCTCCCGGCCGACCGGGTAGCGCGCCACCAGGGCCGCCTTCTCGCCCGACTGCGCCGGCAGCCCGGCATAGCTGACCGTCGTGCCGCGATGCCTTTGACCCGCCACCTCGTAGTCGAACTCGATGCGCACGCTGTCGTTGTCGCCGTCGGTGGCCTGGCGGTGTTCGGACAGCGCAATGACGCCGCGCGTTTCCGGCCAGTCCGCGGCCTTGGCATTCATCGTCGCCGACCACCAGGCCGCGCCGATCAGCAGCAGGCCGCAAGCGATGACGACCAGCTTCATCAATGTCATGGGTGCACCCTTCTCGCTTCGTGCAGTCCCGCCAGGCGGGAACGAGCCCCTCTGGGCGGCCCTGCGTGGCTCATGCACGCATCTGCGGGTCGCCCTACGGGGCCGGTTGCGCCATCATGCCCGCTCCACCGGCTCCCGGACTCAGACATCGGCCATGTCCCTGCCTCTCTTTCCCTCGCCCTGGATGGGCGAAGAACACCGCCTGCTGCAGCAGAGTGCCGCACGCTTCTTCGCCGAACGCTGGGTGCCGCGTGCCGCCGGCTGGCGAGCCGCCGGCATGATGGAGCGCGACACCTGGCGCGAGGCCGGCGCGCAGGGACTCCTTTGCGCGGCCATGCCTGAAGGCTACGGCGGCAGCGGCGGCGACTTTGGCCATGAGGCCGTTATTGTCATGGAGGCCGCGCGCGCGAACCTGGGTGGCTTCGGCGGCAGCGTGCATTCGGCCATCGTGGCACCCTACCTGCTGCGCCACGGCAGCGACGCGCAGAAGGCCCGCTGGCTGCCGCTGCTGGCCTCGGGCGAGCGCGTCGGCGCCATCGCGATGACGGAGCCCGGCACCGGCTCGGACCTGCAGGCCATCCGCACCCGTGCTCGCCTTGACGGCGACCACTACGTCATCAGCGGCCAGAAGACCTTCATCACCAACGGCCAGAACGCCGACCTCATCGTCATCGTCTGTAGAACGGGCGACGCACCCGGCGCCAAGGGCTTGTCGCTGCTGGTCGCCGAGATCAGCAACGACACCCGCGGTCTGACGCGCCGCAGGCTCGACAAGCTCGGCCTGCACGCGCAGGACACCAGCGAGCTGTTCTTCGACGAGCTGCGCGTGCCGGCCGCGAACCTGCTCGGCGTGCGCGAAGGCCTGGCCTTCGGCCAGCTGATGGGCGAGCTGCCCCAGGAACGTCTGGTCATCGCCGTTCAGGCCGTCGCGATGATGGAGCGGGCGCTGGACGACACCATCGCCTATGCCAAGCAGCGCGAGGCCTTCGGTCAGCCGATCTGGAATTTCCAGAACACGCGCTTCGTGCTGGCCCAGGCGCAGAGCGATGTGCTGGCCGCGCGCGCCCTGGTCGATGCGGCCATCACGGCGCAGCTAAGGCGCGAACTCGACCCCGCCCGCGCGGCGCTGGTGAAGGCCTGGTGTAGCGACCTGGCCTCCAAGCTGACCGACACCTGCCTGCAGCTCTTCGGCGGCTACGGCTACATGA
>JACPYV010000083.1 GCA_016195825.1 Burkholderiales bacterium
GCCTGAGCAGCCTGGTCGCCTCGGTGCGCCAGGGGGCCGACAGCCTGTCCATCGCCAGCTCCGAGATCGCCAACGGCAACCAAAACCTGTCCTCGCGCACCGAGCACCAGGCCAGCGCGCTGCAGCAGACCGCGTCGTCCATGGAGCAGCTGGGCGCCACCGTGCGCCAGAACGCCGACAACGCAGTGCAGGCCAACCAGCTCGCGCAGAACGCCAGCGCCATCGCCAAGCAGGGCGGCGAGGCGGTCGGCGAGGTTGTCGACACGATGCGCGGCATCAGCGAGTCCAGCAAGCGCATCGCCGACATCACCAACGTCATCGACGGCATCGCCTTCCAGACCAACATCCTGGCGCTGAACGCGGCCGTGGAGGCGGCACGCGCCGGCGAGCAGGGCCGCGGCTTCGCGGTGGTGGCCGGCGAAGTGCGCACGTTGGCCCAGCGCAGCGCCGAAGCCGCCCGCGAGATCAAGGCGCTGATCTCCGACAGCGTGACCCGCGTCGAGACCGGTGCCGCGCAGGTGGGCCGCGCTGGCAGCACCATGCAGGAGGTCGTCGCCAGCATCGGCCGCGTGACGGCGATCGTTGGCGAGATCAGCACCGCGAGCGCGGAACAGAGCGAGGGCGTGGGCCAGGTGGGCGGTGCTGTTACGAGCATGGACCACGCCACCCAGCAGAACGCCGCGCTGGTGGAGGAGATGGCCGCTGCGGCGTCCAGCCTCAAGTCCCAAGCCATGGACCTGGTGCGCGCGGTGGGCGTGTTCAAGATGGCGCACTGAGGGGACGGGCGCGCAGGCACACTGCCCCGATGAACCCGGAAGACCTGCTCAAACTCGTCACGACCGAGATGCCCTTCGGCAAGCACAAGGGCACGCGCATCGCCGACCTGCCGGGCAACTACCTCGGCTGGTTTGCCCGTGAAGGCTTTCCCAAGAGCGAGGTCGGCCGGCTGCTGGCACTGATGTACGAGATCGACCACAACGGGCTGGGCGATTTGCTGAAGCCGCTTCGCGGCCGCCGGCGCTGAAGCGCGGTCAGGGCGGCGGCCCGGCCGGTGCGACGGTGGCGCCACCGATGCGGTGCTTCTGCAGAGCGGCCGCCACCAGCCCCGAGGCCTTGGCCTCTTCCACGAAGCCGGCTAGGAAGCGGGCGCCCGCGGGCCGGCCCCTGGCCATGCCCATGGCCTGCTGAATCACCATGAAGCGGCCCGGCAGCAGGCGCAGGCCGGGGATGCGGCTGGCGTCTGCCTCCAGCTGCTGCTTCACGCCGGCGGCAACGTCCAGCTGTTCGGCCACGAAAAAGTCCACCACCGCGGGGGATGTAGGCGCCCGGGCAATGCTGGCCGCGCGCAGTTCACGCGTCAGGTAGAGGTCGTAGGCGCTGCGCGCGCCGACCGCGACGCGCACGCCGGGGCGGTCCACTTCGTCGTTCGAGCGCAGTGGGGACTCGTTGCGGACGAGGTAGGCGCCCTCGATCTGAACGTAGGCCGCCGAGTATTCGGTGGTCGCGGCGCGCGCGGGATCGATGGCAAAGAAGCCCACGTCCACGCGGCCGCTGGCCAGAGCGTCGACGGCATCCCCGGCGGATGTCACGACCAGGAGTTCGACGTCGACGCCCAGCCGCCTGGCCAGCGCGTTGGTCAGGTCCACCGACACGCCCGCGGCTTGGCCGGCGGAGTCGCGGTGGGCCAGGATGGGGTTGCCCAGGTTGATGACGGCGCGCAGCCGCCCGGTGGGGGCCAGGTCGGCAACGGCGTCGGCAGGAGGCGGTGTCATGGCGGCACAGGACAGCGAAGTGGCGATGCAGGCGGCGAGCATCGCATGCCGAATGTCGCGGAGGATCAGTGCAGGCATGAGGGCGGCTCCTGGCAGGTGGCCGCTCATCTTCGTCTTTCGGCACCGGCCCAGGCGGCACTTTTGCCGGCCTGCCCCGCAGGCGCTGCCGTCCGTCGCAACCGCGTTTGAGGCCGTGCCCGCGTTCCCTAGGCTGCACCCATTCGCATCGAGAGGGCAGGCCATGCTGCAGATTCAAGACGTCGTGAAGACCTTCGGAAAAACCAATGCCGTGGACGGCGTGTCGCTGGACCTGACACCGGGCGTCGTCGGCCTGATCGGCCACAACGGCGCGGGCAAGAGCACGCTGATGCAGATGCTGGCCACGCTCACCCGGCCCACCCGCGGCCGCATCCTGCTGGACGGCCAGGATATCGTCGCCAGGCCCGAACTGATGCGCCAGCGCCTGGGCTATCTGCCGCAGGATTTTGGCGTCTACCCGCACCTGACAGCGCTGGAGTTTCTGCAGTACTTCGCCGCGCTGAAGGGCGTCCGCGACCGGCAACGTCTGCATGAACTGCTGGAGCTGGTGAACCTGCACGAGCAGGCGCACCGCCCGGCGGCCGGCTTCTCGGGCGGTATGCGCCAGCGCTTAGGCATCGCGCAGGCGTTGCTGAACGATCCTGACGTGCTCATCGTCGACGAGCCCACCGCGGGCCTGGACCCCGAGGAGCGACTGCGCTTCCGGCACCTGCTGGGCGACCTGGGTCGCAAGCGCCTGGTCATCGTGTCCACCCACATCGTGTCGGACGTGGAGAACATGGCCTCGCAGCTGGCCATCCTGCGCCGGGGCCGCCTGGTGACCTTCGAGACGCCGGACGCGGTGTTGGCGCGCGCAGCCGGCAAGGTCTGGACGGCGCTGCTCGCACCCGCGGCCTACGAGGCCTTGCGCGGCCAGGTGCAGGTGCTGCAGGCCCAGCCGCAGGGCGCCCTTGTGCAGGTGCGCATGGCCCACCCGTCGCCACCGTGCCCCGGCGCGGAGCCTGCCAACGCCAGCCTGGAAGAGGCCCTGATGGCACAACGCTATGCGGACGCGCGGGAGGCCGCATGAACATCGCCCTCTACCAGGCCCTGGCGCTGAACGAATGGCGGCTGCGCAGCCGGCGCATCAGCAGCCTCGTGGTGCTGTTGGCCGTGGTGGCCGTCAGCTGGCTGATGGTGCTGGACCCCAAGGGCGGGGCGGCCATGATGGTGGTGCACCGGCAGCGCGTTGCCTACGAAAGCCAGGCCCTCGCATTCGCGACCGGGTTGATGGCTTCGCTGCTGTTCGGCCTGGCGGGCTTTTACCTGGCACGCGGGCGTAGCCAGGAAGACCTGCGCTGCGGCACGGCCGCGGTGCTGTCGGCCACGCCGGTGGGCAATGCGCAGCTGCTGGGCGCGCGCTGGCTGGGCGCCTTCGGCTTCCTGATGTCGCTGGGCACGGCGCTGATGTTGACCATCTGGGTGCTGCAGCTGGTGCGCGGCGAAGGGCCGCTGCAGCCGCTGCCCTATCTGCAGATGCTGGCGCTCGGGCTGGCACCCGGGCTGATGCTGTGCGCCAGCCTGGCCGTGCTGGCCGATGCCTGGGCGCCACTGATGGGCAAGCGCGGCGATGCGCTGTACTGGCTGTTCTGGATTGCGCAGCTCGCCTTCATGCCCGCCACGCTGGGGCAGGGCGTCACCCGCCTCAGCGGCTGGCAGGTGTTCGACATCAACGGCGCGTCGCCCCTGCTAGTGGCGCTGAGCCAGTTGCTGAGCGTGACCCATATCAGCGTCGGTGGCGGGCCGTTCGACGCGACGCTGCCGCTGCTGCACATGCCCGAAGGCCTGTGGAGCAAGGAGCTGGTGGCACTGCGCGTGGGGTCCATGCTGCTGGCACTGCTGCCCCTAATCCTCGCCGTGCTGCGCTTTCATCGCTATGCGCCGGAGCTGGTTAGGCTGCGCAACCCCGCCAGTCGCTGGCGCGTCGTGGCGCTGCTGCAGTGGCTACTGCAGCCGGCGATGCGGCCGTTGAATGCCGCGCTGCGCCTGTTGCTGCGCATGAGTGCCCGGCTCCCCGGCCTGCCTGGGCGCTGGCTGGCGGACGTGAGCCTGGTGCTGCTGAGCCAGCCGCTGCTTGCGCTGGTGATGCTGGGCTGCGCGGTGGCGTCCGCCGCGGTGCCGGCCGAGAACCTGACCCTGCTGCTGGCCGTGCTGCTGGGCTGTTGGGGCGTGGCCGTGGCCGACGTCAGTTCACGCGATCTGCAGAGCGGCACGCTGGCGCTGGCCAGCGCCGCACCGGGCGGTGCCTGGGAGCGCGTCTGGCGCCAGGGGCTGGCCGCGTTCGGCCTTGGCCTGCTGCTGAGTCTGCCGGGCCTGTTGCGCTGGGGGATGGGCGAGCCGGCGAGGGCCTTGGCCTGCGTGTCCGGCCTGTTTTTTCTCAGCGCGGCCGCCACGGCCCTAGGGCGGCTGACGCAGGGTTCGCGCAGCTTCCTGGCCTTGTTCCTGTTCGCGCTCTACCTGGGCGTGCAGAAGACGGGGGTGGCCGGGCTGGACCTACTGGGCCTGAGCGGTGACGCCCATGCTGGCAGCGCGCTGGGCTATGGGCTGGCGGGTGGGCTGATGTTTGGGGCGCTGCTGGCACTGCCCCGGCTACGTCGGACCTGATGGGAAGACCCCGGCCCTCACCGGCGCCGCGCTGCGGGCGCAAGATGGGCCTCTTATGAGCACTCGTGCGACCTTCTGCCTACAGGACCGGGCGCTGAGCCTGTGCCGCGCCGTGCTCATGCTGGGTGCCTGCTCGGCCGCGCTGCCCGAGGAGCTGCCCAGGACGCCAGCCTGCCGCACCGCGCTGCAGGCGCTGGACCAGGCGGAAGAGGCCATGGCCACCAGCGGCGCAGCCTCGTCGGTCACCGCGCCCGACCGCGACCGCCAGCGGTCTGTGGCTGTGCGCCTTCAGCCCTTGCGCGTGCGGGTGGCCAACGCCTGCCTCGGTGGGTTGACCACTTCGTCGCCGCCGTCGCAGCACACTTGGGTCGTGCCGACGCCGGCCCGTCCGACCGCGGCAGCGCCCCGCACGCCGCTGCCGGGCACCCCGCCGGTGACCGTGCCACTGCCGCGCTTCGACCCACCCATCACCGTCAGCAACTGCAACGCAGCAACCTGCCTGGGCAGCGACGGCTCGACGCTCACCCGCGTCGGCCCCAACGTGATCGGGCCGCGCGGCGTCTGCACGGTGCAAGGTATGTTCCTGCACTGCCCCTGAGTCCCGTGGCTGGTGCCGCTGCCCAAGCGCAGCCGTTTGAACTACGCTGGCTGCCCCAACACCCGGACATCGCGATGCCAAAGTTCTCGGCAATGGCTGACGGCAAGATTGCCGCGGCAGGGGAGTCATCCACCAGGATGCTGGTCGCGTGGCTGGCGGTGGCGCTGGCTGCGCCAGTGCTGGCGGCTCCCGCCGCGGGCGTCTATGAACGGCGCGAGGCCGACTGGCGCAACGGCGCCATCGTCTATCAGGTGCTGGTGGACCGCTTCGTGCCGTCTTCCAACCTGGACGTCAAGCGCCACCTCTACCCCGCGCCCAAGGTGCTGCGCGACTGGGCGGAGCCCGCTAGGCCCGGCGTCTATCTGGAGGCCGCCAAGCTCAACACGCAGGAGCTGGACTTCTGGGGTGGCGACCTGCAAAGCCTGACCACGCGGCTGGGCTACATCCAGCAGCTGGGCGCGGACGTGCTCTACCTGAACCCTATCCACCTGGCCTACACCAACCACAAGTACGACGCCCTCGACTTCAACGCGATCTCGCCCGAGTACGGCACCCGTGCGGAATTCAAGGTGCTGGCCGCCGACGTGCACCGCCGTGGCATGAAGCTGGTGTTGGATGGCGTGTTCAACCACATGGGCCGCAACGCGCCCAGGTTCCAGGACGCGTTCAACAACCCCAAGAGCCCCTGGCGCGACTGGTTCGTCATCGGCCCGCAGTACGAGGGCGGCGCCCGGGTCTGGACGGGCTACCAGAACCTGCCCGAACTCAACATCGAGAACCCGGCCGTGCGCGCCCACCTCTACGCCGCGCCCGACTCGGTGGTGCGCGGCTACCTGCGCGACGGCGCCGATGGCTGGCGGTTGGACACCGCCTTCGAGCTGGGCCCGCAGTACCTGCGCGAGCTGACCGACGCGGCCCATCGGCAGAAGCCCGGCTCACTGGTCGTGGGCGAGATCGTCAACTACCCCGGCGAGTGGCTGAAGTCCATCGACGCGGTCATGGGCTTCAGCCTGCGGCAGATCGTGCTGGGTGTGGCGCAGGGTGAATTGCCCGCCGCCCGCGCCGCGCGGCTGACCGAGCAACTGGTGAGCGACGCCGGCATCGAGCCCACGCTGAAGTCGTGGATGGTCATCGACAACCACGACATCCCGCGCATCGCCAGCCAGCTACCCGACGTCGCGCAGCGCCGCTGGGTGCAGACGCTGCAGTTCACGCTGCCCGGTGCGCCCAACCTCTATTACGGCGCCGAGCTCGGCATGATCGGCGGTGGCGACCCCGAGAACCGCGGCCCCATGCGCTGGGAATTGCTGAACGACGCCAACCCCGACCTGGTCTGGACGCGCCAGCTCATCGCGCTGCGCAAGGCCCACCGCGCGCTGCGTGTGGGCGACTTCCGCCGCATCGACGCTGACCAGCTCTTCGCCTTCGAACGCCACACCGACCGCGCGCTGGAGAGTGTGCTGGTGCTGGCCAACCCGTCGGACCGCGACGTGACCGAGCGGCTGATGGTCGCCAATGCCCACCTGATGGACGACACGCCGCTGGTGGATGCCTTCCAGCCGATGGCTAAGCCGGTGGCCGGGCTGGGTTCGGGCTTCGTGACGGTTACGGTGCCCGCCAAGACCGTGCTGGTGCTGACGCCGCAGCAGCGCACGATGGGTGGCTACAGCCGGTACAAGCGGGTGAAGTGAGGGCACGTCGGCGCCGCGTCGTCTGCCAGTGCCCATGTCACGAACACCGCGCCTGCTTCGTCATGCCGGGCTTGAACCCATCCGACCCTCGCCCCGCAGTTCCGACGGCGACCCTGCGCGCCGGCTGCGGCGCTGGTCTATCGCATCCTTGGCTCGCGCGCCGGGGCCGAGGACATCCGCGCGCCGCAGCATAGGCTCCGAGGACAGCATGTTCGCGTTGGACAAGGCGCCGTTGAGCTGAACTGGAAGACTCCTGAGAGGGGCAGCCCCACTGATCAGAGTTACATCAAGCCGCGCTCTTGCACACGCTGACGACACAGCCACAGCTTTCCAGCCCTTCATTGGCAGGCTGATTTCCCTGCGAAATCCGGCCAAAAAAGAGGTTGCGACCTTGCGGCGGCAACCCCTGCGCATGAATGGTGGAGAGGAGGAGGATCGAACTCCCGACCTCCGCATTGCGAACGCGGCGCTCTCCCAGCTGAGCTACCCCCCCACACGAGCCAAAAGTATAGCCCTGGGTGCGCGCTGCCGGCGTCGCCCCTGGCCGACGTCGTGCCCAGCTTGCCTAGGCCGCCATATAGCGCCCAGGCCTGTGGTTGACGGCGAGGGCGGCGTTGATGGCTGCCATGCCGAGCAGCGAGAGCCCGATGCGTTCCGGCGGTACCCAGGGCAGGCCTGCCAGCAGGATGGCGGCGTCCAGGCCAGCCTGCACGTAGCCGGCGCGCCAGCCGCGCGTTTCCTGCAGCCACAGCACCAGCACGTTCAGCCCGCCAAGCGAGGCGCGGTGGCGGAACAGGATCAGCATGCCCGCGCCTATCAGCAGGCCGCCGCCAATGGCCGCGAAGAAGGGGTTGATTTTGCTGATGTGCAGCCAGTGCGGCAGCGCCTCGGCCAGCGCCGCCATCAGCGCGACCGCCAGCGCAGTCTTCACGGTGAAGGCCGCGCCCATGCGGCGCCAGGCCAGGCCGTAGAAGGGCAGGTTGACGGCAAAGAACAGCACGCCGAAGGGCCAGTCGCTGGCGTAGTGGAGGACGAAGGCGATGCCGACGGTCCCGCCGGTGAGCAGGCCCACCTGCCTGAACAGCGCCACGCCGAGGGCGGCGAACAGCGTGCCGGTCAGCAGGGCCTGGGCGTCTTCGAGGCGGCTGTGCCGCTGGCTGCGGTCGACGCGGGCAGCGGCGTCCTTCATCCGATGCTGCCGGCCAGAAAGAACTTGATGACGCCCTTGGCCGCAAAACCCACCAGGCCGAAGCCCAGGCCCAGCAACAGCACGAAGGTGCCGAAGCGCCCCGCCTTCGACTCCCGCGCGAGCTGCAGGATGATGAACACCATGTAGATCATGAAGGCGCCGACGCCGAAGGTCAGGCCGAACTGGGCGATCTCGGCTTCCGTATAGCCCCACATCGTGCTATCCCTTGCGCCGCGCGACGAGGTCGCGGTAGGCGTGCCAACTGGCGTGTCCCAGCCAGGGCAGGATCACGACGAGGCCGAGCAGGGCTGTGGCCATGCCGACGAGGGTCAGCAGCAACAGCAGCCCGGCCCATAGGGCGATGGGAGCCGGGTGTTCCTGCACGACGCGCCAACTGGTCAGCACGGCACCGAAGACGCCGAGCCGGGTCTGGGGCTGGTCCAGCAGCGCCGGGATGGCGACGACGCTGGATGCGAACACCGGCGCGGCCAGCACGGCGCCCAGCGCCAGCCACAGCTCGAACAGATGCGAGCCCTCGTTCAGCACAACGTTCACGAGGAAATCGTGCGGGTTGCGGATGGGCGTGGGCGCGAAGCCGGCGACCAGACTGGCGGAGCACATCACCCAGCCGGTGCCGGCGAACGCCAGCAGGATGCCGAAGACGATCAACCGCCCGTCGCGCGGCCGCCAGGCATCCCGCAGCGTCTGCCAGCCGGGCCGGCGGCCTTGGTCGAGCTCGCGGCTGGTGGCGTAGAAGCCCGTAGCCAGCACCGGTGCGATGAGCAGGAAGCCGCTGAAGGCTCCCGACAGCAGCCAGAAGCGGTCCCGTGCGAACAGCCAGAGCAGGGCGCCAATCGCGGCGAGCAGGGCGCCCTGGGCGAGCGAGATCAGCGGTGTCTGCCAGAGGTCGTGCCAGCCGCGCGCGAGCCAGCCCAGCGGCCGCAGCAGCGGCACCGGGCGTACACCAAAGGCCTGCGACTCGCGCAGCGCCTGCTCACTGAAACGGTGGGGCATGACGGTCGTCAGTGTCGCAGCCGCCTGTGGGCCGCGGCTTGACGCCGCTCAAGCCGTGGCTTGCCCGAGCAGTTGCAGCGCCGCGGCTCGCAGGCTGGGGGGCGAACCGTCGGCTACTGCCAGCGTTGCGGCCGTCTGCAGTGCCGGGAAATGGCGCCTGAGCGACGCCTCGTAGCCGGGGTCGTAGTGCTCGCGGATCAGCGCGCCGAAGACGTCAGCCCAGTCGCCCGCGCGGGCCTGGGCCTGCCACTGTGCCACCCGGGCGCGGCCGCGCAGCTCCACGAGCGAATCCAGCGCACGGCAGAAGCCTTCCGCGTCACCGGCGAAGTGGGCGTAGTCCTGCAGCAGTAGCTCGATGCGTGCCGGCTCGGGCATGGCGACCCACAGGGGCTGGCCCCGGTCCCGCAGCGCGGCGAGCAGCGCGATCGGCAGCGTAACGCGGCCGATCTTGCGGCTTTCGCTTTCGACAAAGACCGGCCGTGTGGGGTCCAGGTCGCGCAGTGCGGCCCAGAGGCGGCTGTCGAAGGTCTTCTGCGTCGGCTGGGCCTGGTCCGGCAGGTTGCCGAGCACGGACCCCCGGTGTGCGGCCAGGGCCTCCAGGTCCAGCATCTGGCCGCCCTCCGCGGCCACGGCTTGCAGCAGCCGGGTCTTGCCGCAGCCTGTCAGGCCGCAGAGCACGCGGTAGTTGAAACGCCCGGGCAGGGCGTCCAGATCCTCGCGGACCTGACTGCGGTAGGCCTTGTAGCCACCGACGAGCTGGCGCGAGCGAAAGCCGATCTGGCCGAGGAACCAGTGCATGGAACCCGAGCGCTGACCCCCGCGCCAGCAATAGACCAGTGGCCGCCAGGTCTTGGGGAAGACGGCGGCGCTGGTTTCTAGATGCCGGGCGATGTTGCGCGCCACCATGGCCGAGCCCAGTTTGCGCGCCTCGAATGGCGAGGTGGCGTAAAGCAGGCCCACGTCGTGGCGCTCCTGGTCGTCTAGCACCGGCCAGTTGATGGCGCCGGGCATGTGGTCCTCGGCGAACTCGGCGGGCGAGCGCACGTCCACGATGGCGTCGAAGCGGTCCAGCTCGGCGACGGCGTCCGTGATGTTGACGGTGTAACTCATCTGCCCCGCTCCTGTGGCCCACGGGTGGCGAGGTGATGCATTCCCAAGTGGCTGCCGTGGAACCGGCTTTGCCGGGCCACTGGCGGCGCCCCCTCAAGTGGGCCGGCGAAGCCGGTAGAGGAGGGGGCCTTCATGCGGGCAGCGAGACCGCGTCCAGCAGCTCACTCTCGATCTGCAACTGGGCCTTGTTCTGCTGCAGTGCCGGGCCGTCGACGAGGAAGGTGTCTTCCACGCGCTCGCCCAGTGTCGAGATCTTGGCCAACTGCAGGTTGATGCCGTGCCGCGCCAGCACGCGGGCAATGGCGTAGAGCAGGCCGGCGCGGTCGCTGGTGCTGATCGTCAACAGCCAGGCGGTGGCGCGCTCGTCCGGCCGCAGCGAGATGCGCGGCGAGTAGGGAAAGCTCTTGACGCGGCGCGACAACCGCCCGCGCAGCGGCTCGGGTAGCGGGCCGCTGGCCTGCAGCGCGGTGCCGAGCTTCTGCTCGACCAGCGGCACCAGGTCGCGGTGGTGGACGTCGGCCTCGGGGCGGATGACCTGGAAGGTGTCCAGCGCGTAGCCGTTGCGCGTCGTGTGCACCTTCGCGTCAAGGATGCTAAAGCCGGCGGTGTCGAAGTACCCGCAGATGCGGGCGAACAGGTCGGGCTGGTCGGGCGCGTAGACCAGCACCTGCAGGCCCTCGCCGATGGGCGAGGGGCGCGCGCGCACGACCGGCACCAGCGTGTCCACGTGGCGCCACAGTGAGCGCGCGTGCCAGGCCAGCTCGGCGCCGTCATGGCGCGCGAAGTAGCTGATGGCCAGGCGCTTCCACAGCGGCTCCTCGGTGCCAGGGAGCTGCGAATGCAAGGCCAGGTCCTGGCGGGCCTCGGCCTTGCGCGCTTCGATCTCGGCGTCGAGGTTGATCGGCGCGCCGCCCAGCGCCCGCAGCGCGATGCGATAGAGATCTTCGAGCAGCTTGCCCTTCCAGGCGTTCCAGACCTTGGGGCTGGTGCCGCGGATGTCGGCGACGGTCAGCAGGTAGAGCGCGGTCAGCCGCCGAGCGGTACCGACCTTGGCGGCGAAGGCGGCGATGACCTCGGGGTCGGACAGGTCTTCCTTCTGAGCCACGCGCGACATCGTCAGGTGATGCTCGACGAGAAATACGCACATCGCCGTGTCGTCGGCGCTCAACCCGTGCTGGCGGCAGAAGCGCCTGACCTCGGTGGCTCCCAGCTCGGAGTGGTCACCGCCGCGGCCCTTGGCCACGTCGTGGAAGAGGGCGGCGATGTAGAGCAGCTCTGGCTGGTCGAACTGCGCGGCCAGCTGCGAGCAGAACGGGTACTCGTGGGCGTGCTCGGGCACGAAAAAGCGCCGCACGTTGCGCAGCACCATCAGGATGTGCTGGTCCACGGTGTAGACGTGGAAGAGGTCGTGCTGCATCTGCCCGACGATGGCGCGGAACACCCACAGGTAGCGGCCCAGCACCGAGGTCTGGTTCATGAGCCGAAAGGCGTGCGTCTGGCCCTCGGGCGCGCGCAGCATGGTCATGAAGGTCGCGCGGTTGACCGGGTCACGCCGCCAGGCCGCGTCCATCAGCCCGCGGGCGTTGTACAGCGCCCGCAGCGTGCGCGCCGACAAGCCCTTGATGCCGGGTGTCTGCTGGTAGACCAGGAAGGTGCGCAGGATGGCGTGCGGGTCGCGCTGGTAGAGGTCGTCGCTGGCGACCTCCAGCATGCGGCCGCGGTCGAGGTAGTCCGGGTGGCCGGCCAGCGGCCTGAGCATGTCTTGCTGCGAGCCGTTGATCTGCTCTTCAAGGTTCAGTAGCAGGATTTGGTGCAGCTGCGTGACAGCCTTGGCGGCCCAGTAGTAGCGCCGCATCAGCAGCTCGGAGGCGCGCACTGAGTCCGTCGACACGAAGCCGAAGCTCTGCGCCACGGCGGTCTGCAAATCGAACACGAGGCGGTCCTCGCGGCGGCCGGCCACCGCGTGCAGGCGGGCGCGGATCAGGCGCAGCTGGCCTTCGTTGCGCTGCAGCTGTCGGCTCTCGAACGCGGTGATGAGGCCGCGCGTGCTGAGCGCCTTCCAGGTCTTGCCCAGGCCCGCTGCGCGGGCGATCCACATCAGCATCTGCAGGTCGCGCAGGCCACCGGGGCTCTCCTTGCAGTTGGGTTCCAGCGCGTAGGGTGTGTCGTCGAACTTGGTGTGCCGCTGCAGGCTCTCCAGCGTCTTGGCGCGCAGGAAGGCCTTGGGGTCCATGGCCTGCATGAAGCGCCTGGCCATCAACCTGAACAGCCTGGCGTCGCCGGCCAGCGCACGGGCTTCCAGCAACGCGGTCTGGATGGTGACGTCGCCTTGCGACTCCGACAGACATTCGCCGAGAGTGCGCACCGACGAGCCGATCTCCAGGCCCACATCCCAGCAGGAAGTGATGAAGCCCTCGATGGCCGTCTTGACGGCGCCGGGCACGTGGGCCTCGACACCGTCGGGCAGCAACACCAGCACGTCGACGTCGGAATGCGGAAACAGCTCGCCGCGGCCGTAGCCGCCGACGGCAGCAAGACAGGCGCCCTCGGGCATGCCTGCGCGGTCCCACAGGCCACGCAGCGTGTCGTCGACATGGCGGGCCAGCCGGCGCAGCAGCGTCTGGGCGCCGGCCTGCGTCGGGCGTGCGGCCAGGAAGCCGTCGATCAGCGCCTGCTTGCCGGCCTTGAACTGCTGACGGAGGTCGGCGAGCGTCGCCACGTCAGGCGGCGGCAGTGGCAGCCTGCGTGATGAAGGCCGGCGGCGGCGGGCTGCCGGCGGACACCGTCATCACCTCGTAGCCGGTGTCGGTCACGAGGATGGTGTGCTCCCACTGGGCGGAGAGCGAGCGGTCCTTGGTGACGATGGTCCAGCCGTCGCCCATCTCGCGGATTTCGCGGCGGCCGGCGTTGATCATGGGCTCGATGGTGAACATCATGCCGGGCACCAGCTCGTCCAGCGTGCCGGGGCGGCCGTAGTGCAGCACCTGCGGCTCCTCGTGGAACACCTGACCGATGCCGTGGCCGCAGAACTCGCGCACGATCGAGAAGCCCGCGTTTTCGGCAAAGGTCTGGATGGCATGGCCGATGTCGCCCAGGCGTGCGCCGGGACGGACCTTGGCGATGCCCTTCCACATGGCCTCGTAGGTGAAGGCGCACAACCGCTTGGCCGCGATGGAGCCCTCACCGACGACGAACATGCGGCTGGTGTCGCCGTGCCAGCCGTCCTTGATGACGGTGACGTCGATGTTGACGATGTCGCCGTTTTTCAGCGGCTTGTCGTTGGGGATGCCGTGGCAGACCTGGCTGTTGACCGACGTGCAGATCGACTTGGGGTAGGGGATGTAGCCGGGCGGGCAGTAGTTCAGCGGCGCAGGGATGCCTTGCTGCACGTGGACGATGTGGTCGTGCGCGAGCTTGTCCAGCTCGTTGGTTGTGATGCCGGGCTTGACGTGGGCCGTGAGCATGTCCAGAACTTCAGACGCCAGGCGCCCGGCGATGCGCATGCCCTCGACATCGGCTGCGGTCTTGATCGTGATGGCCATGCCCGAATTATCAGTCCGCCCAGATGACCGTACCCGTGGCCCAGGTTGCCAACACGACGATGCCGAAAGCGATGCGGTACCAGGCGAATGGCACGAAGTTGTGCGTGGCTACGTAGCGCAGCAGCCAGCGCACGCAGGCCCAGGCGGCCAGGAAGCTGACGATGAAGCCCACGGCGAACATCGGAGCGTCTCCCACGGACAGCGCGTGGCGCTCCTTCCAGAGGCTGTAGCCGCCGGCCGAGATCAGCGTCGGGATGGCCAGGAAGAAAGAGAAATCGGTGGCAGCCTTGCGCGACAGGCCCAGCAGCATGCCGCCGATGATGGTGGCGCCCGATCGGCTGGTGCCGGGGATCATGCCCAGGCACTGCACCATGCCCACCTTCAGCGCGTCCAGCGCCGTCATGTCGTCCACCGTCTGCACGCGGGCGACAGGCTGGGCGCGCTTCTCGGCCCACAGGATGATTAGCGCGCCGACGATGAAGGCTCCGGCCACCACCGGGGCATTGAAGAGATGCGCCTTGATGGCCTTGTAGACCGTCAGGCCCACGATGCCGGCTGGTAGAAAGCCGATGGCGATGTTCAGCACGAAGCGCTGCTGCCTGGCGCTGCTGGTGAGGCCGCCCAGCGCCTCGCGTATGCGGGCCCAATAGACGATGAACACGGCCATGATGGCGCCACTCTGGATGGCGATGTCGAAGACCTTGGACTTGGCGTCCGTCATTCCCAGCAGGCTGCCGGTCAGGATCAGGTGACCTGTGGACGAGACGGGCAGGAACTCGGTCAGCCCCTCGACGATGCCCATGATGGCGGCTTTGATCAGCAGGATGACATCCACGTAACGGCTCCGGAAGGCGATGCAATGCAAAAAGGCGGAGCAGTGTAGCCAGCGGGCATGACCCCGGCTTGCAGCGCGCTTGCCTGGGCGGCTACATTACTGACCCTTCGGTCATTAACTTTTTAACTTGGCCACCGTCGCCCCCCGCCAACGCCGCAAGGACGCCCGCCCGCAGGAGCTGCTGGAGGCGGCGCTGGAGCTGTTCGTCGAAAAGGGTTTCGCTGCCACGCGCAGCGAAGAGGTGGCCGCGCGCGCCGGCGTCGCCAAGGGCACGCTGTACCGTTACTACCCGAGCAAGGACGAGCTGTTCAAGGCAATGGTGCGCGAGAACCTGTCGGTGCACATCGCCGAGTCCGCCGCACAGGCCGCGCAGTACCAGGGCCCCATCGCCGAGCTGCTGGCGGAAATGATGCGCACCTGGTGGGCCAAGGTAGGCCAGGGCAACGCCGGCGTTGTCTGCACGCTGCTAATGATCGAGGCGCGCAACTTTCCGGAACTGGCGCGCTTCTATGTGGACGAGGTCATCACGCCGTCGCAGAACCTGCTGGGCGGCCTGATCGAGCGCGGCATCCGCGCGGGCGAATTCCGCGCCGTGTCTGTCGAGGCGACTGTGCACATGCTGATCGCGCCCATGCTGCACATGATGCTGCACCAGCACTCCTTCGGTGAGCACGACATCTGCCACCCCGGCATGGACGCCACCGATTTGCTGGAGGCCCAGATGTCTTTGTTGCTGCACGGACTGCTGGCCGATCCGGTCTGACCTCTAGAATTTTGCTTTTAAGCCCGCCGTACTGCGCCTCCCGGAGAACAAGATGAACCTCGAACAAGCCCGCTTCAACATGATCGAGCAGCAGATCCGCCCCTGGGATGTGCTCGACCCCAGTGTGCTGGCGCTGTTGCACGTCGTGCACCGCGAGGATTTCGTGCCCGAGGCGCACAAGGTGCAGGCCTTCGTCGACGTCGAGCTGCCGCTGACCGCCTCGCGCAAGATGCTGGCCCCCAAGGTCGAGGCCCGGCTGCTGCAGGAGCTGAAGGTGCAGCGCCACGAGAAGGTGCTGGAGATCGGCGCCGCCACGGGCCATCTGGCAGCCCTGCTAGGCCACAAGGCGCAGCGCGTCATCGCCGTGGAGGCCGACGCAGGCCTGGCCGCCCAGGCCGCGCTCAACCTGAAGCGGGCCGGCGTGCTCAACGTCAGCGTGCTGAACCAGGACGGCGCCACCGGGCTGCCGGCCGAAGAGCCCTTCGACGTGATCCTGTTGTCCGGCTCGGTGGCTGCGGTGCCGCAGGCCCTGTTGAACCAGCTCAAGGTGGGTGGTCGCCTGGCTGCCATCGTGGGCAGCGAGCCAGTCATGCGCGCCACGCTGTTCACGCGCACCGGCTCGGCCGATTTCCGCAGCGTCGAGCTGTTCGACACCGTGGCAGGCCGGCTACCCGGCTTTGTCGAGGCCCCGGCTTTCAGCTTCTGAGCCCGGCAAACAGCACATGCAGCCCGTCGCCGTAAATCGCCGATTGCTGCCTTCCAGGGTGCAGGTCGTCGCATGGCTTCAGTCACCGACGGGCTTTGCGTCTATAACCCCGGCCGCTGCTTAATTCACTGTTCCAGCCAAGGATTCCCATGCCCTTCGTCTCAGCCCAACGCCTGATCCTGCAACCGCTGGCCATTGCGGTCGGCCTCCTGCTCGCCGGCGCGGCCCAGGCCCAGAGCCTGCAAGAGCTCTATGACGCAGCGCGGGGCTATGACGCGACCTACCTGGCCACCAAGGCCAGCGCCGATGCAGCCGCTGCCCGTGCGGCCCAGGCCGAGGCGCTGACCCGCCCCACGTTCGGCGTGTCGGCCTCCGGCACCCAGGCACGCACCGATCCGCCCAACACCTCGGCCATCAACAGCACGACGCTGGCGGTTGGCCTGCAGGGCAAATACTCGGTCTACAACGCGGCCAACGTGCCCACCATCGACAAGGCCCGCCGGGGCTTCGCCGTCGCCCAGGCCGACTTGGAGAACGCCGAGCAAGACCTGATCGTGCGCCTGGCAACGGCGTATTTCGACGTGCTGGCGGCCAAGGACGCACTGACCACCTCGCAGGCCAACAAGGCCGGCATCGCCGAGCAACTGGCGTCGGCCAAGCGCAATTTCGAGGTCGGCACGGCCACCATCACCGACACGCGTGAAGCCCAGGCCCGCTACGACTTGGCTGTGGCGCAGGAGCTGGCCGCCGACAACGACCTGCGCGTCAAGCGCGTGACGCTGGACCAGTTCGTCGGCCGTGTCGGTGTCGAACCCAAGGGACTGGCTCAGCCGGTGGCGCTGCCGGCGCTGCCGAGCACCAATGTCGACACCTGGGTCGCCACCGGCGACGACCAGCACCCCGCCATCCGCAAAGCCCGCCTGGGCCTGGAAGTGGCCCAGTTGGACACGCAGATCGCCCGCGCCGGCGAGCGCCCGACACTCGACCTGAGCGGCAGCGTGGGCGGCCAGAACCTGCACAACAGCCTGAACGGCGCGGCCGCGACGGCCTCTGGCGTTGGCACGGCCAAGACGGCAAGCGTGGGTCTGACGCTGACCTACCCGCTTTACACCGGCGGCGCGACGCAGAACCGCATCAAGGAAACCCTGGTGCTGGAGGACAAGGCCCGTAATGACCTCGACTTCGCACGCCGCAGCGTTTCCGAGGCCACGCGCCGCGCGTTCTTCGGCGTGCAGTCGCTGAAGGCTCAGGTCAGCGCCTACGAGGCCGCCGAGGCCTCCACCAAGCTGGCGCTGGAGGCCACCCAGTTGGGCTACAAGGTCGGCGTGCGCGTTAACCTGGACGTGCTGAACGCGCAGACCCAGCTCTACACGACGCAGCGCGACCTGGCCAAAGCGCGCTACGACGTGGTCGTCAACAGCCTCAAGCTGCGCCAGGCCTCGGGCCAGCTGCGCGCCGAAGATGTCAACGCGGTCAGCACGCTGCTGGTCAAGTAAGCCCGCCGGCCTGAGTCAAGCCCCGCTGCGGCGGGGCTTTTTCATGTGCGCGGCAGGCGAGGGTGCCGGCCCGGGGTCGGTCGTTGGCAGCGGCTTCAGCGGCGCGTGCTCACGCAGGGCGTGCAGGATGATGGCGGTTGAGGTGGGTGCCTGCTGGCAGAAGCGCGACAGCGCCGCACGCAGGTGCGCCACGTCGCGTACGGCCAGCTCCAGGATCCAGCTGTCCTCGCCCGTCACGCCGTAGGCCGTCAACACCTCGGGGCTGGAATCGAGCGCCCTGGCCATCGCAGCGTCGTCGAGGCTGGAGATGCGGATGACGGCGCGGATGCCGTAGCCCAACTTGCCGGCGTCGACGACGGCGCGGTAGCCACAGATGACGCCGGCTTCCTCCAGCTTGCGCACCCGCTCGGTCACGGCCGGTTGGCTCAGGTGCACGCGGCGGCCCAGATCGGCCATCGTCAGGCGGGCGTCGGCCTGCAATTCGGCCAGGATGCGATGGTCGTGCTGGTTGAGTTCCATGGCCGTGAAAATCTCTTCAATGCGGTGCAACGTTCATGAATATTAAGGCGAAGGACTGATTCGACCTTCAAAGACCCATGTTGCCGGCGACCCGGAATTCCTACGATGCCGGCCATGAACACGACGACGTTGACCATCAAGACCGAGCCGGGCCTGAGTACCCGGCTGTTTCTGTGCCTGGCCGCCACGTGGCTGGTCTGGGGCTCCACCTATTTCGCCATCAAGCTGGCGCTGGTCAGCCTGCCGCCGTTCTTCCAGATGGGCAGCCGCTTCCTGGTCGCCGGCGCGCTGCTGGCCGGCTGGATGCGCTGGCGGGGCGCGCCCTGGCCCAGCCGGCGGCAGTGGCTGCATGCGCTGGTCATCGGCGGGCTGATGCTGGGCGGCGGCATGGGCGGAACAGCCACGGCCGAGCAGACCGTGGGTTCGGGTCTCGTCGTCGCCTTCATCGCCGTGATGCCGCTGATGATTGCCGGGCTGAACCTGCTGTGGGGCGAGAAGCCGACGCGGCTGGAGAGCCTGGGCATCGCCTTCGGCCTGGTGGGCGTGCTGCTGCTGACACAGGGGCAGGGCTTTGGCGCATCGCCGGTGGGGCTGATCGCCATTAGCGTGGCCTGCGCCAGTTGGGCCGTGGGCAGCGTGCTGTCGCAGCGCAGTCTGCCTTTGGCGCCCGGGCCCATGGGCTTCGCGAGCGAGATGCTGGCGGGTGGCGCGCTACTGATGGGCCTGAGCCTGCTCAGCGGCGAGGCGCTGCCCGCCCACATCGAGCCGCAGGCGCTGTGGGCCTGGGCCTACCTCGTCGTGTTCGGCTCACTGGTGGCCTTCAACGCCTACATGGTGTTGCTGGCCGAAGCGTCGGCGGGACTCGCGTCCAGCTATTCCTTCGTTAACCCGGTGATTGCGATGCTGCTGGGCGTGACGCTGGCCGGCGAGCACATCAGCGGCCACGAGTGGATGGCGGCGGGCATCGTGCTGGTGGGTGTGGTGCTGCTGCTCAGCGCCCGCGCGCGCTCGGCAGGGCGTTGACCGGGATGCGCAGGTAGCTGATACCGTTGTCCTCGGTCGGCGGCAGCTGGCCGGCGCGGATATTGACCTGCAGCGCCGGCAGCATCAGCGCCGGCACGCCCAGCGTCGCGTCGCGGGCTTGGCGCATGGCGACGAATTCGGCCTCGCTGATGCCGTCGCGCACATGGATGTTGGCGGCGCGCTGCTCGGCCACGGTGGTCTGCCAGCGTGCCTCGCGGCCCGTGGGGTAGTCGTGGCAGACGAACAGCCGCGTCTGGGGCGGCAGCGCCAGCAGGCGGCGCATGGAGCGATAGAGCTGGGCCGCATCGCCGCCGGGGAAGTCGGCGCGCGCGCTGCCGAGGTCGGGCATGAAGAGGGTGTCGCCGACGAAGACGGCGTCCTCGATCGCGTAGGCCAGGTCGGCCGGTGTGTGGCCGGGCACGAGCAGGACGGTGAATGCGATGTCGCCGAGGTGCAGGGTCTCGCCGTCGCGCAGCAGGCGGTCGAAGCCGCCGTCGCCGACGACCGGCAGGTTGTAGAGCCGGCCGAAGCCCGCCTGCACGTCGCGTATGTGCTCGCCGATCGCAATCAGCCCCCCGGCCTGCCGCTTCAGGTAGGGCGCGGCGGACAGGTGGTCGGCGTGGGCGTGGGTCTCCAGGATCCACTTCAGCGTCAGGCCGTGATCGCGCAGGTGCATCAGCAGCGCGTCGGCCGAATGCGTGGCCGTGCGGCCCGACGCGGCCTCGTAGTCCAGCACCGGGTCGATGACAGCGGCCTGGCGCGTGACGGGGTCATGCACGACATGGCTGACGGTGCCGGTGGCGGAGTCGTGGAAGCCTTGAATGACGATGGGCATGGGTGGATTCTCGCGGCCCCGGCCTGGGCCAAAATCCGCGCCCATGCTGTTCCTGCTCTCGCCCGCCAAGTCCCTGGACTACGACACCCCCACGCCGACCGAACTGGCGCCGGCGCTGACCCGCCCGCAGTTCCTGGACGACACGGCCGCACTGATCGACGTGCTGCGCACCCAGAGCGTGGCCGACGTGCGCGCGCTGATGGACTTGTCGGAGCCGCTGGCCCGGCTTAATGTCGACCGCTACGCGGCCTGGCGGCCGCGCTTCACCGAGCACAACAGCAAGCCGGCCGTGCTGGCCTTCAACGGCGATGTGTACGACGGCCTGGACGCGAAGACGCTGTCGGCCGACGACCTCGCCTGGGCGCAGGTGCATGTGCGCATGCTGTCGGGTCTCTACGGCATCCTGCGTCCGCTAGACCGCATGCAGCCCTACCGGCTGGAGATGGGCACACGCCTGGCCACGCCGGCGGGCGCCAGCCTGTACGACTACTGGGGCGACCGTTTGGCGCTTCACCTGAACAAGCTCGCCAAGGCCGAGAAGGTGCCCGTCATCATCAACCTGGCGTCTCAGGAGTACTTCCGCGCCGCCGACCGCAAGGCGCTCAAGCCCCGCGTCATCGATTGCCAGTTCGAGGACTGGAAGAACGGCGACTACAAGATCATCAGCTTCTTCGCCAAGCGCGCCCGCGGCCTGATGGCGCGCTTCTGCGTGCAGCAACGTCTTGAAACACCCGAGGGGCTCAAGGCGTTCAACCTGGACGGCTATCTTCTGGCCGCCGAGGTGTCGTCTCCCGAACGTCTGGTCTTCCGTCGCAAGCCATGAGCCAACAAGTCATCACCCCCGAACTGTGTGCGTGGATCACCGAGCAGTCCCGCGCCGGCCATCCGTCCGAGAGCATCCTGGCTGCGATGCTGGGAAGCGGCTGGGACGAGTCCATCGCACGCCAGGCCTTGGCGCGCACGCTGGGGCAGTCGGCCACGATGACGGCGCCTCCTGGCGCAACGCCGGGCCTGCCGGAGCCTGACCTGAGCCGTCTCGCGCCCGTCATGAATGCCGGCGACCGTGCAGTCAAGGTGCTGATGGCGCTGCGCCAGCCGCGCGTGGTCGTCTTCGGCGACCTGCTGTCCGACGATGAGTGCGACGGCATCATGGCCCTGGCCACCAAACGGCTGGCGCGCTCGGAGACCGTGGCCACCGCCGCCGATGGCAGCGAGGTGAACGCTGCGCGCACCAGCGACGGCATGTTCTTCGAGCGCTGCGAGACCGAGCTGATCCGCACGCTCGAGGCCCGCATCGCCACACTGCTGCGCTGGCCCCTGGACCATGGCGAGGGCCTGCAGGTGCTGCGCTACCGGCCCGGTGCCGAGTACCAGCCGCACTACGACTACTTCGATCCCGGCCACGTCAGCACGCCCAACATCCTCAAGCGCGGTGGCCAGCGTGTCGGCACGCTGGTCATGTACCTGAACACGCCCGCGGCCGGCGGTGCCACCATCTTCCCGGACATCGGCCTGGACGTCGCGCCGGTCAAGGGCAACGCGGTCTTCTTCAGCTACGACCGGCCGCACCCGGCCACGCAGACCCTGCATGGCGGCGCGCCGGTGCTGGAAGGCGAGAAATGGGTGGCCACCAAGTGGCTGCGTCAGGGCGTCTTCAACTGACCGGTGCCGTGACCGCGATGAAAACGCCCAGCACCACGAGGCCGAACGTCAAGAGCAGGAAATAGCCTGTGCTCAGCAGCGTGCCGCGCCAGACGGCACCCCGCCAGCGCAGGCCGTAGACCTGACGCATGGCGATCAGTCCGTGCACGAACACGGCCAGCATCAGTAGCGCCGCCGCTTCCGTAGCAAACGCAGCCAACAGTGCCAGGAACCACAAGCTGTGGCTGTGCAGCGAGAACACGAAATGTTCCGCATAGCGCCGGCCGCTGCCGGCGAACATCAGCAGCAGCAAGGCCGCAAACACCGGCTGCATCGCCAGCAGGCCGTAGGGCGCCAGTGCCAGCAGCCTGGCAGACCATTGCTCGCGCGTCAGGTGTGTAGAGCGCTCGACCGCCTTCACGAGCCAACGCTGCACCATGCTGCAAGTTTCGGCCTCGGCCAGCTTGCAGCCGAAGACGCTCAGATCCATCTGCCTGGCCGGCTTGCCGGCTGCCGAGGCCGCTTCTGCTGCGAGCTGCGCGGGGGTCATGCCCGGCGCCAGAACAATGCGCGCAGGCTGGCCCGGGGCGGCCGCAGGTTCAGGCATGGCTGGCAGCAATGCCCAGCCGACGAAGAACACGAAGCTCGCACTCAGATAGACCCGTAGCGGCAGCACGTATCGGCGCCGCTGGCCGTGGAAGTAGGCGTTGGTCAGATGCCCCGGCAGGCAGACCAGCGCCCACAGCGTGCGCCACAGCGGGCCGTCGAAGGCGACGTAATGTCCCAGGTATTCAGTGAACATCTCGCGCACTGATGGCGGGTGCAGGTCGGTCTCCTGGCCGCAATGGCCGCAATAGACCGGCCGCGGCGTGGCCAGCGTGAAGTGGCAGTTGCGGCAGTAGGGCAGCTCGGGGGCGTGATGACTCATGCGGACAGCAGTTTGTGGATCAGCTCGGGCGTGCTGCCCGCCTGGTATTTCTTCATCAGCCGGCCGCGGTAGATGTCCACCGTGCGCGGGCTCACGCCAAGGCGCCGGCCGATGCCCTTGCTGGTCTGACCTTCAACCAGCAGCGCGGCGATCTCGCGCTCGCGCGGCGTTAGGTCGGCTGTGATCTGGCGGCGGGCCGACAAGTCCTCGAAGCTCCAGATGCCACGGGCATGTGGGTCGGTCGGGTCCAGCGCGCGGCCGGTCACATGACACCAGAACAGCTCGCCGCCGCCCAGCCGGCGCATCACGCGGTCGTCGGCGTAGTGGCCTTGCGCGTCCAGGCTGGCGGCGATGCGCTGGCCGGTGCGCTGGAACTCGACGGCGCTGGGGTACATGATCGCAAAGCTCTCGCCCACGAGCTGCTCGCGCGTGGCGCCGAATATGGCCAGCACGCGCTCGTTGCAGTCGACGATCTGTCGCTGCGCCGACAGCACCAGGCCGATGGGGGCGAGCAGGAAGGCGTTGCGGTAATCGAGGGCGGCGGGTTCCACTTAGGCGAATTCGCGTAATCGACTTCGGAAGGCGCGCGATAGTACCCTTCGCGCTTCACCCGAAAAGGCAGGAGACGGCATGAACAAGGTGTACCCGAGCGCTGAAGAAGCGCTGCGCGGCGTCGTGAAGGACGGGCAGATGCTCGCGGTCGGCGGCTTCGGCCTGTGCGGCATCCCTGAGGCGCTGATCGCCGCGCTGCGCGACAGCGGCGTCAAGGACCTGACGGTCATCTCCAACAATGCGGGCGTGGACGGCTTTGGCCTCGGCCAGTTGCTGACTACCCGCCAGATCCGCAAGATGATCTCCAGCTACGTGGGCGAGAACAAGGAGTTCGAGCGTCAGTACCTGGCAGGTGAGCTGGAGCTGGAGTTCACACCGCAGGGCACGCTGGCCGAGAAGTTGCGCGCCGGTGGCGCCGGCATCCCCGCCTTCTTCGTTCGCACCGGCGTGGGCACGCTGATCGCTGAGGGCAAGGAGGCCCGCGAGTTCGACGGCCAGACCTACATCCTGGAAAAGGCGCTGGTGCCTGACGTGTCGCTGGTCAAGGCTCACAAGGCTGACAAGAGCGGCAACCTGGTGTTCCGCCGCACGGCGCGCAATTTCAACCCGGCCGCGGCGATGGCCGGCCAGCTGACGGTGGTCGAGGTGGAGCACCTCGTCGAGGTCGGAGAGATCGACCCGGATGACGTCCACCTGCCGGGCATTTACGTGCACCGCATCGTCGTGAACGCCAATCCTGAAAAGCGGATTGAAAAGATGACCCTCTCGCCGAAGAAGGAGGCCTGACATGGCCTGGACCCAAGACCAGATGGCCGCGCGCGCGGCCCAGGAGCTGGAAGACGGCTTCTATGTCAACCTCGGCATCGGCATCCCGACGCTGGTGGCCAACCATGTGCCGGCCACCAAGGAAGTCTGGTTGCAGAGCGAAAACGGCATGCTGGGCATCGGCCCGTTCCCGACCGAGGACGAGGTCGATGCTGACCTCATCAACGCCGGCAAGCAGACTGTGACCACGCTGCCCGGCAGCAGCATCTTCGGCAGCCACGACAGCTTTTCGATGATCCGTGCCGGCAAGATCAACCTGAGCATCCTGGGTGCCATGCAGGTCAGCGGCAGCGGCGACCTGGCCAACTGGATGATCCCGGGCAAGATGGTCAAGGGCATGGGCGGAGCCATGGACCTTGTGGCTGGCGTCAAGCGCGTCATCGTGCTGATGGAGCATGTCGCCAGGAAGAAGGACGGCACCGAAGACCTCAAGATACTCCCCAGCTGTACGCTGCCGCTGACTGGCGTGGGCGTGGTGGACCGCATCATCACGGACCTGGGCGTGTTCGATGTGGTGCCTGGCGGCATTAAGCTCGTGGAGCTGGCCGAGGGGGTCACGCGTGAACAGGCGCAAAGCAAGACCGGGGTTCCGTTGCTCTGAGGTAAAGCTCACGGCTTGTCCCCAATTCAAGGGCCTCGACGGGTCGGCGCAAGCCGGCCCGTTTTCGTTGGGCGAGGATCCGCCAACAACGAGCGAGGACCCCATGCGCGCACCGCCGACGCCTGACGTTGAGACCATCGCCCCGGCACTCGAGACCCGTGCTCCGACGGACGCAGGCATTGCGGCCGCCGCCGCAGCCGCCTTGCTGGCCGCCTGCGGCGGGGGAGGGGGTGGCAGCGCGCCCACCCCTTCGCCCACGCCCTCGCCGCCGCCACCTCCGCCTCCGCCTCCGCCTCCGCCTCCGCCTCCGCCTCCGCCACCCACCATCAGCGACGCCGACGCGGCCCGCTTCCTGGCCCAGGCCGGTTTTGCGGCCAGCAGCGCCGACATCGCCACCGTCAAGGCCAACGGCTACGCCGCCTGGCTGGACGTGCAGTTCGCGCTGCCCGTCAGCGCTGGGCATTTCGACTGGATGACCGCCAACGGCTTTGCCGTTGTCGACTACCGCAACAGCTTTGCCGGCGTCGACAACACGCTTTGGCGCAAGCTGATGTCGGCGCCCGACTCGCTGCGCCAGCGTGTCGTGCTGGCCCTCAGCGAAATCTTCGTCATCTCGATGAGTGGCCTGCCGGTCAGTTGGCGGGGCTTCGCAGTCGCCGCCTACGTGGACATGCTGGAGCAGCGGGCCTTCGGCAGCTACCGCGAGCTGCTGGAGGCAGTGACACTGTCCAACGGCATGGGCGTCTACCTGGCCATGCGCGGCAACCGCAAGGAAGACACCAAGACCGGCCGCGTGCCCGACGAGAACTATGCGCGCGAGGTCATGCAACTGCTCTCCATCGGCCTCTACCAGCTCAGTGCCGATGGCAGCCTCAAGCTGGACGGCAGCGGCAACCCCATCGAGACTTACAACCAGGTCAACATCACCGACCTGGCCCGCGTCTTCACGGGCTGGGACTTCGACGGTGCCAGCAGCACCGACCCAGGCTTCATGAGGAAGCCCATGGTCAACAACGCGACGCGTTTCTCGACCGGTGCGAAGAAGGTGCTGGACGTGGACATCCCCGCGACGGCAGACGGCCCGGCCGCGTTGAAGATCGCGCTCGACACGCTGGCCGCGCACCCCAACGTCGGGCCCTTTATCGGCCGCCAGCTGATCCAGCGCCTGGTGGCCAGCAACCCCAGCCCCGCCTTCGTCGGCCGCATCGCCGCCGTCTGGGCCGACAACGGCGCCGGCCAGCGCGGCGACCTGAAGGCCGTCATCCGCGCCATCCTGCTGGACACCGAGGCCCGCACCGTGCCCACCTCGCCTGGCGCCGGCAAGCTGCGCGAGCCGCTGCAGCGTTTCATGCAGTGGGGGCGCTCGTTCAACGTCGCGTCGCCCAACGGGCTGTGGAACATCGGCGACACGACCAACCCCGGCACGAGGCTGGGCCAGAGCCCGCTGCGCAGTCCGTCGGTCTTCAACTTTTTCCGCCCCGGCTATGTGCCGCCGAACTCCACGCTGGGCAGCAACGCAGTCACGGCGCCCGAGTTCCAGCTCTGTAACGAGAGCACTGTGGCCGGCTACCTCAACTACCTGCAGACCGCCATCGCCAACGGCATCGGCGACGTGAAGCCCAGCTACGCCGCCGAGCTGGCGCTGGCGGGCGACGCCCCCGGCCTGGTGGCCGACCTGGCGCTGCGGCTGGGCGGCGGTGGCATCTCGGCGGCCACTCAGGCCACCATTGCCACCGCCATTGCGACCATCAGCGCGGTCACTGACACCGGCAAGCTCAACCGCGTGCAGGCCGCCATCCTGATGCTGATGGCCTGCCCCGAGTACCAGATCCAGAAATGAGGGGACGACCATGAAGCTCAACCGACTCCCCGAACTGCAGCGTCGCGAGTTCCTGCGCCGCGCCTCGGCGCTGGGCCTGGCCGGCACGGCCGCGCCGCTGGCCCTGAACCTGGCTGGCATCGGCGAGGCCGCCGCGGCCACGGCTCCGGGCGACTACAAGGCGCTGGTTTGCGTCTTCCTCTACGGCGGCAACGACTATGGCAACACGCTAGTGCCCTACGACCAGCCCAGCTACGACGCGTACGCCACCATCCGCCAGACACTGGCCACGCCGCGCGACCAGTTGGCCGCCACCGCGCTGGGCCTGAACGTCGGCGGCCGGCAGATGGCGCTGGCGCCCCAGCTGCCGAGGCTCAAGGCACTTTGGGACGTAGGTCGCATGGGCCTTCAGCTCAACGTTGGGACGCTGATCCAACCCACCACGCTGGCCCAGTACAAGGCGGGCAGCGTGCCGCTTCCGCCCAAGCTGTTCTCGCACAACGACCAGCAGTCCGTCTGGCAGAGCAGCTCACCCGAGGGCGCCACGTCCGGCTGGGGTGGGCGCATGGGCGACCTCTTCCTGGCCGGCAACGGCACGTCCACCTTCACCTGCATCAACGCCTCCGGCAACGCCGTCTACATGGCCGGCAAGCAGGCCGTGCAATACCAGGTGTCCACCAGCGGTGCCGTACCCATCAACGGTATCCTGAAACCGCTGTACGGCTCGCAGGCCTGTGCCGACGCGCTGCGTGGCCTCATCACAGCGGACCGCACACACTGGATGGAGTCGGAGCTGTCGCGTGTCGTGGCGCGCTCCGTCAGCGCCCAGGGGGTGGTCAGCTCCGCGCTGGCAGGCCTGCCGGCGCTGCAGACACCCTTTGACACCGCCAGCAGCCTATCCAGCCAGTTGCTCATGGTCGCCAAGCTCATTGCCGCCCGCCAGGCGCTGGGCGCCACGCGCCAGGTGTTCTTCGTGTCGCTAGGCGGCTTCGACAACCACGACTTCCTGGTCGACGAGCATCCGGGCCTGCTGACCGCCGTGGACAACGCGCTGGCCAGCTTCTACGCGGCCACCGTGGAGCTTGGCGTGGCCAACCAGGTCACCAGCTTCACGGCCAGCGACTTTGGCCGCTCGCTGACCAGCAACGGCGACGGCTCCGACCATGGCTGGGGCAGCCATCACTTCGTGCTGGGCGGGGCGGTGCAGGGCGGGCGGTACTGGGGCACGCTGCCCTCGGTCAGCGTCAACGGGCCGGACGACGTGGGCCAGGGCCGGCTGCTGCCGACGACCTCGGTGGACCAGCTCGGCGCCACGCTCGCCACCTGGATGGGCGTGGGCGCCAGCGATCTGCCTCGTGTGTTGCCGCGCATCGTCAACTTCACCCAGCGCGACATGGCTTATTTCTGAACCGCCCGGGCTGCCTAAGATGGGCCCATGCTGCGACCCTTAACCTGCCTTCTGCTGGCCCTGCTGCTGGCCCCCGCCCATGCGCTGGACCAGCCCGAGGCGGCCACCACGCGCATCACCAAGGCAGGCGGCCTGACGAAACCGGCCCAGCGCTTCGCGGTGACGGCGGCCAATCCGCTGGCGGCGCAGGCCGGCCTCGAGATCCTGCGTGCCGGGGGCACGGCCATCGACGCGACGGTGGCCGTGCAGGCGGTGCTGGGCCTCGTGGAGCCGCAGTCCAGCGGCATCGCTGGCGGCGCCTTCCTGCTGCACTGGGACGGCCGCCAGGCGCAGGCCTGGGATGGCCGTGAGACCGCGCCCGCGGCGGCCACGCCGCAGATGTTCCTCAATCCCGACGGCAAGCCGCTGACCATGCGCGACGCCATCCTTAGCGGCCTGTCCACCGGTGCTCCGGGTGTGCTGGCCATGCTGGCCGAGGCCCACCGGGTGCAGGGCAAGCTGCCGTGGGCGCGGTTGTTCGAGCCGGCCATCCGGCTGGCCGAGCAGGGCTTCGCAGTCAGCCCGCGACTTTTCGAGCTGGTCTCCGGCGAGCCTGCGCTGCGCGGCGACCCGCAGGCGGGGCCGTACTTCTTCGACGCCGCCGGCACGCCGAAGGCCGTCGGCACCCTGCTGAAGAACCCGGCCTACGCCGCCGTGCTGCGCGGCATCGCCAGGGTCGGCCGCAAGGGCTTCTACGAAGGCCCCGTGGCCGAGGACATCGTGCGCCGCGTGAAGGGCCACGCGCGCCCAGGTCTGCTGACGGCTGCCGACCTGGCTGGCTACCAGCCCGTCCAGCGCGCGCCAATGTGCAACGACTGGCGCAGCTATCGGGTCTGTGGCTTCGGCCCGCCCACGTCCGGGCATCTGACGCTGATGCAGATCCTTGGGTTGCTGGACACGCAGCCTAAGGCCATCGCGGCCCGGGGCGTCACGGCGGACTGGATGCATGCCTATGCCGAGTCCGCCAAGCTGGCCTTTGCCGACCGCGCGCAGTTCATCGGCGACCCCGGTTTCGTCGCCGCGCCGGGCGGCGACTGGCAGAACCTGCTCGCGCCGGACTATCTGAACGAGCGCGGCGCGTTGATCGGCGAGCGTGCGATGGCGCCCGCTAAGGCGGGTGAACCGGGCCGACTCCGGCAGGCGCTGGCACCGCAGGCCGAGCAACTCGAGGCCGGTACCAGCCAGGTCAGCGTCGTCGACGAGCGGGGCCATGCGGTGTCCATGACCACCAGCGTTGAATCCGCCTTCGGCAACCGGGTCATGAGTGACGGCGGCACGGGCCTGGCCGGAGGCTTCATGCTGAACAACCAGCTCACCGATTTTTCGCTGAACCCGCTGGGCTTCGACGGCCGGCCGGTGGCTAACCGCGTGGAGGCGGGCAAGAGGCCACGCTCCAGCATGGCGCCCACGCTGGTGTTTGACCGCAGCGGCCAGCTCGTCATGGTGGCTGGCTCGCCGGGCGGCCCTGTCATCATCCACTACGTCGCAAAGGTGATCACCGGCGCACTGGCCTGGGGTCTGCCAGTACAGCAGGCCGTGGATCTGCCCAACTTCGGCCACTTCAACAGCGGCTCGCTGATCGTCGAGCGCGGTGCGCTTACGCCGGAGCAGCTTGCCGATCTGCGGGCGCGCGGCCACGCCGTCGTCGAGACCGACCTGACCAGCGGACTGCAGGTGCTGATGCGCGTCAAGGGCGGTTGGGTGGGCGGCGCGGACCCGCGCCGCGAGGGCGTGGTGCTGGGCGAGTGATCGCCCTGACTCAGGCTCAGCGCTTGCCGAGCACCGCCAGGCCCAGGCCGCCCAGGCCCACGAACAGCAGCCCGCTCCAGATCTCGTAGGGCAGGCCGACGAAACGATAGGCCGCCGCCTCGGCGCAGTTGGCCGTGATCATGAAGACCGACGGCCACAGCTCCTCGAGGTTGAGTGCGGTGACGATCTTGTCGGCTAGGCCCATCGCGCAGGTGGCGCTCTGCGACGCCACCTCATGCTGGAAAACGGCCGCCGTCAGGCCCGCGGCGCAAAGCATGAGCACGGCAACCAGCGCCCCCTGGCGTACCGAGCGCTGGGACCGCAACAGCCAGCCCAGCAGCGAGAACGCGCCGATCAGCAGGAACAGGCCGCGCTGCAGCACGCACCAGGGGCAGGGCTTGACGCCGAACTGGTGCTGCGCGACCAGCGCAACGCCCACGGCGGCAAAGCTCGCCACGGCCATGCCTGCCAGCGCGCGGGCCGGCAACTTAGAAGGCTGGATGAACATCAGTCCTGCACTTCCGCGATCAGCTCGATCTCGACGCATGCGCCCATCGGGATCTGCGCCACGCCGAAGGCGCTGCGCGCATGCTTGCCAGCGTCGCCCAGCACGGCCGCCAGCAGCTCGGAGCAGCCATTGGTTACCAGGTGCTGCTCGGTGAAGTCGGGCGTGCTGTTGACCAGGCTCATGACCTTGACGATGCGCACCTTGCCCAGATCACCCGTGGCGGCCTGCAGCGTGCCCAACAGGTCAATGGCGACCGCGCGCGCCGCGGCCTGGCCAGTAGCGGTGTCGACGTCCTTGCCCAACTGGCCGACCCAGGGCTTACCGTCCTTCTTGGCGATGTGGCCGGACAGGAACAGCAGCTTGCCCGTGCGCGTGAAGGGCAGGTAGGCGGCGGCCGGAATTGCCAGCGGCGGCAGGGTGATGCCGAGTTCGGCGAGCTTGGCTTGGATGGCGGAGGAGCTCATGCGGGGAAGCGCGGTGGCGCAAGCAAAAAACGGCGGCATGCTACACCCCGACCCCCAACGACCGGGGGCGGGGAGGGGCATTGACGCAGCAGCGGGTGGGGGCGCGGCAGCTTCTGGCGGTGGGCCTGGCCTGGCCGGCGGGCTTGGCGCTGCTGCACCGTTGCGAGCGACTGCCCCGCGGCGCCGAGTACGCCGTGCCGGCGTTTGCGTTCACGTTGCTGCTCGTGCTGCGCCGGCTGGGTGTACGGCGGTTGGACGTGCTGATGCTGAGCCATCGCGACGGTGACCACGTCTCAGGCGCGGCCCCCTTGATGCATGCGCTGCCGGCGCGCGCTGCTGGCTGGCGACCTGGAGGCCGAGCAGGAGCGGCGCCTCGTGCGGCTCGAGCCGGACCTGCATACTCACTTGCTGCTGGTGCCCCATCACGGCGGCAAGACCTCGTCGAGCGCCGAACTGCTCTCCGCCGTGCGGCCGGCGACGTCGCTGGTGCAGGCGCTGGTGAAGGCGGGCTGCCGCAGCCGCTTCGACGACCCCGCGCCGCCAATGCTGGCGCGCTACCAGGCAGCGGGCATCGCCGTCGTTGCCAGCCCGGCCAGCGGTGCATGGCAGTGGCAAATCGGCTGCTCCCCCGAGCCGATGGCCTGCGAGCGCGATCTGCAGCAGCGCTACTGGCAGGACCGCAGCCCCTTCGGCGGCGGCCTGGCGGGCCCGGCAGAAGGCGCGCAAGCGGACGAACGGCCACCGGCGGGCGGCGAACTGGTCTTCTGACGCCCGGGCTGCCACACTGCCTGCCAGCCCCACCTGTGCCCCACGCAACCCGCCACCACCCGCAGGAGACTTCATGATCCGCTTCGATGTCCGCCCTACCGCCTGGTTACGGCGCGTTGTTTCCCTGGGCCTGCTGTGCGTGAGCCTGGCCGCTACCGCTGGCGGTGGCAGTGCCGGCAGCGGCGCCAAGGCAACGGCTGCCAGCAAGGACTACGAGCTCTACCGCAGCGGCAGCGCAGCCGATGCGCTGCCGCCGCAGCCGGCCAGCAACCTGCTGGTGCTGATGGGCGGCGGCATAGACGTCGACGATGCGTTCCGGGCCATGATCGCCAAGGCCCGCGGCGGCACGGCGGCCAAGGTTGATATCGTGGTTCTGCGCACCTCGGGCGCGGATGGCTACAACGCCTACCTGATGGCGATGGACGGTGTCGATTCGGTCGAGTCCATTGTGCTGAAGACCCGCGCCGGCGCCAGCGCGCCCGAGGTGCTGGACCTGGTCGCCCGGGCCGACGTGCTCTTCCTCGCCGGCGGCGACCAGTCCACCTACATCGCCCAATGGGCTGGCACGCCGCTGGAGGCTGCGATGAAGGCTGCGGTCGCCCGCCACGTGCCCTTTGGTGGCACCAGCGCCGGGCTGGCCGTGCTGGGGCAGTTCGACTACTCGGGCGCCAACCAGTCGGTTTCGTCAGCCGAGGCCATGGCCAACCCCTATGGCCGCAACGTGACGCTGGACCGCAGCTTCCTGAACGCGCTGCCGCTGATGGCCGGCGTCATCACCGACGCCCATCTCGTCACCCGCGACCGCATGGGCCGCCTGGTCACCTTCCTCGCGCGCCTGTCGGCCGATGGCTGGGCCGGCTGGCAGACGCTGCGCGGAATCGGCGTAGACGAGCAGACGGCCGTGGTCGTCGACGGCGATATCGCTACCGTCATGGGCAACGACGACGGCCTGGGCGGCCGCACCGGGCAGGCCTATTTCCTGAAGCCGACCATCGCGCCGTCCACGGTGCAGGCCAAGAAGCCGCTGACCTTTCGCAGCCTGCAGATCGAGAAGCGCGTGGCCGGTGGCCAGTACAACCTGGCCACCTGGCCGGCCGAGTCACCCTACTTCATCTCGGTGGAGGCCGGTGTGCTGATGCCCAGCCCCTACTGAGCCGGCGGGCGCACAGTCGTGCGCGCCCGGGCCACGGCCTGGCCCAGCTCGATGACGGCCAGCGCGTAGTAGGCCGACCAGTTGTAGCGTGTGACGACCCAGAAGTTCTCGGTGCCCAGCAGCACGGTCGTGGGCTTCTTCGGTCCGTTCTGCAGCTCAATGACGGCCAGGGGGCCGACATGATCGCGTGCGGCCTCCGACGGCCGAGCGCCCGCTTCCAGGAGGTCGGCCGCCGTAAAGCTGGGCTTGATGTCCGGCACCAGCAGCCGCCGCCGCGTGACCGGATCGGCCGGCAAGCGTACGCTGTAGTGCGTGGCCTCGCCGGGCTTCCAGCCGTACTCGGCCAGGTAATGGGCCACACTGCCTATGGCGTCCGCTGGGCTGGCCATCAGGTCGACGTGGCCGTCGCCGTCGAAGTCCACCGCATGCTTGCGCCAGCTGCCGGGCATGAACTGCGGCAGCCCCAGCGCGCCGGCGTAGCTGCCGCGCACGTCGGTGGCATCCAGGCCGTTCTCGCGGCACAGCCTCAGGAACTCGGCCAGCTCGCTGCGGAAGAAGGCCTGGCGGTCGGCAGCACGCGGGTGCTCGGCGGGGAAGTCGAAGGCCAGCGTGGCCAGCGCGTCCAGCACCTTGAAGCCGCCGGTGACACGGCCGTAGAAGGTCTCCACGCCAATGATGCCTATGACGATCTCGGCCGGCACGCCGTACTGGCTCTCGGCGCGGGCCAGCGCCGCCTCGTTGTCGGCCCAGAAGGCCAGGCCCGCGGCGAGCCGCTTGGGCTCGATGAAGCGGTCGCGGTAGGCCGTCCAGTTCTTGGTCGTGCCGACGGCCGCGGGCAGGATCAGCTGGCGCACGCGCGGCAGGTCCAGCGCCTGGCTGAGCTGCTCTCGCAAGAGGGGGGCGTCCCAGTTTTGCGCCGCCGCCAGCTCGTCGGCGAATGCGACGAGGGCAGGGCGGGCACCGAGCGGTAGGGGTGGGGGCGGCGCCGGCGGCTTGCCGCGGTGGGGCCTGGCTTGGGCGCAGAGGGCCAGCAGCAGGCCGGCCAGCAGGATCAGGAATCGGGACTTCACGCGCGAAGCATACGGGCCGCCATGCGGAACTCGCCCCAGGCCGGCGCCGTGGCGCCGGCGGCGTAGCGCGAGCGCTCCAGCTTCTCCAGCCACTGCGCGGCGGGCTCAGCCTTCTGGCCCAGTTGCTGGCGCAGCGCCCGCCCCCAGGCTGCCGGGCTCTCGTGGGCGGGTGCGACGAACCCGGCGCGGGCCAGCAAAGCCCCGATGCGCGCGCGCTGGCGGCTCCAGGCATCGTGCGGGCGGCTGCTCCAGCGTATCCAGGCAGCCGAGGCCGTGGCCAGCACCAGGATGACGGCAGCGATGGCCTGGCCGAGGCCGGTCCAGTCGGGGCGTTCGAAGCCGATCTTCTTCATCAGGTCGAACTGGTTCTGGCGCGAGTAGTTCAGCACCAGCTGCTGCCATCGGTTGTTGACGGTCTCCCAGCCGCCACGCAGCGCCCGCCACAGCGTGGGGTTGAGTTGTCCGATGACGCCGGGTTGCGGCTGCAGCGCCAGCCCCTGCGTGACGCGGTTGGGCGCCACAGCGGCGGTGGGGTCGCTGCGCACCCAGCCCTTGCCGTCCACCCAGAACTCGGCCCAGGCGTGGGCATTGGCGTTGCGCACCACGAGGTAGCCGTCCTGTGGCTCGGCATCCCAGCCCTGGAAACCGGTGACGATGCGCGCCGGCACGCCCATCGCGCGCATCAGCACGACGAAGGCGGAGGCGAAGTGCTCGCAGAAGCCCAGGCGGCGGTCCAGCCAGAACTCGTCGATGACGTGTGGCGAGTCCTCGCCATAGCGCCCGGGCGACAGCGTGTAGAGGAAGTCGTTGGCGCGTACATGGTCCAGCAGCGCGGCGGCCAGCGCCTCGGCCCGCGGCCCCTCGGCCAGCGCCGCAAAGCGCGGCTGTCCGGCCAGGGCCTGTGCCCAGGCGAGGGTGCGCGGGTTGCGGCCGGCCGGCAGCTCCATGTCCGTCGCCTGCTGCAGGCGATTGCGCTTCAGGCCTGCCTGCCATCTCAGCTGGGCGCTGGTATCCAGCCTGAGCCGCTCGGTGATGGGACGCGGCGACAGCCATTGCAACTCGGCGCCGCGGATGAGCGTCAGGTCGGGCAGCGGCAGCTCGCTGCCCACGGCGCCCGGGCTCATCTCCAGCAGCGGCAGGACGGAGATGCGCAGCGGCTCCAGCGTCATCTCGTAGCGAAGCGTCGGGCCGCTGAAGACCAGATCGTCACGCCCGCGCAGCCAGCTCTGGTTGGGGCGGGCGTCGGGCGCGCGCCAGGTCTTGCCGTCGAAGCGGGTCAGCACCGGGCCGCGGAAATAGCGCTGGTTGGGCGGCGGCGGCGCGTCGATGAATTTCAGCCGCATCGCGATGCCGTCGTCGTTGGCGATCTCGTTCATCGCCCCGAACTCCAACTGGTTGGACAGCCCCGTGCGGCCGATGGCCTCGGTCGGCACGCCCCACAGCGGCGCGATGCGCGGGAACAGCACGAACAGCAGCACCATGACCGGCAGGCCCAGAGCCGTCGTGCTGGCTGCGCGGCGGGCGGCGATGGCGATGCTGGGTACACCCGTGGGCATTTGCGCCAGCACCACCGCCGCCAGCAGCCCCCACAGCGACACCAGGGCGCCAGCTGCCGTCAGCAGCGATTGCGAGTACAGGAACTGCGTCAGCACTAGGAAGAAGCCTAGGAAGAACACGACGAAGGCGTCGCGACGGGCGCGCAGTTCCAGTGTCTTCAGCGCCATCAGCATGACCAAAAGCGTGATGCCCGCCTCGCGGCCGACCAGCGTGCGAAAGGTCAGCCAGGTCAGTCCGGCATACAGGGCCACGATGGCGACCAGCCACCAGCGGCTAGGCAAGGGCAGTTGGCGGGCCGCGAGCTGGCCGCGCCAGCCCAGCACCAGCGTGGTCAGCGCCGTGCTCCACCAGGGAAGGTGGTCGGCGTGGGGCAGCATCGCAGCGGCGATGACCCCCAGAAGGAAGAAGCTGTCGCGCGTGTCGCGTGGCAGGCGTTCCCACCAAGCCTTGAGGCCCTTCATGCGCCGAATCCCGCCAGCTGTTCCAGGCAGGCCTGGCGGTGCATGGCGCCCAGGGACTGCACCGTCTCGCGGCCGGGCAGGCGCAGTCCGTAGGGCTGGCCCAAACGCTCGGCCACCAGCACCCAGGCCGTCAGCCGCGACAGCCGGGCTTCCGCATCGCGGCCCTGCGTGTCGCGCCAGTCCAGCCACAGGTCCCGCGCCAGCGGCGCCTCGGTCTCGCGCACCCAAAGGGGCAGGCCCATGTCCAGCGCAAGTGCCGACTTGCGCCACAGGATCTGCTTTATCGAGTCGCCACGCCGATAGGTGCGTACCCCGGAGAAATCGCTGCCGCCTTGGGCGGACCGCGTCGGCGCAGCCTCACCGACGCCGGCTTCGGCCTGGGGTGCGAAGGGCGCGGGCACGTCCTCTGCGCGTGGGTAGACCCAGACCTTACTCGCCGGGCGCCAATAGCTCCAGGCACGGAAAAAACCGAGCGGAAAGCGCGTCGTGATGGTCAGCCGGGGCAGCTCGCGCAGGCCGCGCCTGGCAGCCGGTAGTCGCAGCTGCAGCACCGCGTGGCCCAGCGCCGGCACGTCCACCCAGGCCGGCTCGGTAGGCCCGGTGTCCAGCTGGGCACTGACGGCGATGCCGAAGCGCGCGCTGCCGGTGTTGTGTAGGCGCAGCTCCAGCGCGTACTCGCCGCCGGCGTGCACGCCCTCGGGCGCCTTCAGGTCCATTTGCAGTCCGCGCAGGTTGGCGTGGGTGGTGTGCATGGACGCCAACCCTGCGCCGGTCAGTGCGAAGGTGAGGGCATAGCCCAGGCTCAGCTGCTCATTGATGCTGGCCAGCAGCAGCACGCCCAGCGTGCCGCAGAAAGCAAGGCCCGCCCACGTCGGCACGATATAGACGTTGCGTTGCGTCGTCTCATGCGTGTCGGCCGGCAACTGGCGAGCCTGCCACCAGGCTTGCCAGCGGCGTTGCAGGGCATGGAGAGGTGCCATGGACGGGAGAATAGGTAAGTGGCCTTGGCCGGGGTGTCGGGAGCGTTGTGGGCAAGGCGTTGGTCAAGTCTCTACGCCGTGCGCAGGCCATCCAACTGCGCCAGGGACGCATGCAGCAGGTCTTCGATCAAGCCGAGCAAGCGATCACGTTCGAGCACCCTCTGCGCCGCCTGCCCATCGGCCGGATCCAGGCTGGAACGCTCGACATCGAGCAGCAGGTGGAACGGCAGCGACAGCGGCAGGCCAGCCATCGGGCCTCGGGGGCCGTGTGGCAGACCGTCCCGCGGCGTCAGCGGCCGCTCGGTCAGGTCGATCATCGTCCCGATCATGCGCACCGCGCGCCCCTCGTCGCTGCGCTCAACCACCCGGCCGCGCGAATGGACAAGGCGATAGCCCGAGCCATTGCTTCGCAGGCGGAACCTGGCTTCATAGCTGGGCCGGCTGCCGCTGGCGTGCGCCTTCATGGCCGCCAACATCGACCCGAGGTCGTCGGGATGGACCCGGCAGCGCCAGAAGTGCGTGCTGTCGGCGCTGTGGGGCTCGGGGAACCCCAGCCGCAGCTTCCATTGCGGCGAATGCTGAACGGTCTCGAGTTCATGGCGAAGATCCCAGACGCCGAGCTCGCCCGTTTCGATGGCTCGCATCCAGCGTGGCTCAGCCGGTGGTCGCTGCAGTTCCAGGGGCGAGATTGTCAAAATTTGTCCTGCGCTCACGGCAGCGGAATCGCCTCAATCATCGCTCGCACCTGCTCCCTTGCCCCCCGTCCAGCTCCGGCCCGCGGCTGAAGCCGGTGCGCGATGGTCTGCGGCAGGATGGCCTGGATGTCATCGGGCGACACGTAGTCCCGCCCCTGCAACAGCGCCCGCGCCCGCGACGCCCGCAGCACAGCCAGGCCGGCGCGCGGGGACAGGCCTTCCACGAACCACTGCCCAGAGCGTGTTGCGGCGATCAGCACCTGCAGATAGTCCAGCAGCGGTGGCGCGGCGTGGATCTGGCGCACGGCGGCCTGGGCCGCGATCAGGTCGGGCGGTGTCATGACGGCCTTCAGCACGCGCAACTGCTCGCGGCTGTCCTGGCCGGTAAGCAGCTCGCGCTCAGCGGCAGCATCCGGGTAGCCTAGCGAGATGCACATCAGGAACCGGTCCAACTGTGACTCCGGCAGCGGGAAGGTGCCGAGCTGCTCGCTGGGGTTCTGCGTGGCGATGACGAAGAAGGGCTCGGGCAGCGGGTGGCTGACGCCTTCGATGCTGACCTGATGCTCCTCCATCGCCTCAAGCAGCGCGCTCTGCGTCTTCGGGCCCGCGCGGTTGATCTCGTCGGCCAGCAGCACCTGGGCGAAGACCGGGCCGGGGTGAAAGGCGAAGCCGTTCTTCTCGCGCTCGTAGACGCTGACGCCCAGAAGGTCGCTGGGCAGCAGGTCGGCCGTGAACTGCAGGCGCGAGAACTTCAGCCCCAGGGAGATGGCCAGTGCGTGGGCCAGCGTGGTCTTGCCGACGCCGGGCAGGTCCTCGATCAGCAGGTGGCCGCCAGCAATCAGGCAGGCGAGACTGTCGGCGATCTGGGCCGGCTTGCCCTTGATGACCGTGCTAATCTGGTTTTGCAGGGACTGCAGTTGCCCTGCCAGCGTTCGTGATGTCGTCATGGGCCTGACCATATCAAGAGACATCGGCACATGCCCACTGCCTATTTCAATCCCCCCGAGTGCCGCCGCCACGACATGGGCGCCGGCCACCCTGAATGCCCCGAGCGCCTGGCCGCCATCGATGACTGGCTGATAGCCTCCGGCGTGGCCCCGACGCTGGACCACGTCGACACCTGGCCGGTGGCGCTTGCCGACTTGGAGCTGGCCCATACGCACGGCTACGTGGCCGAGATCGGCGCGCTTCTGCGCGACTGTGCGGAGAAGGGCGAACGTTGCGCCGTGGACCCCGACACCTCGGCGAATGCCCACACCTGGTCGGCCGCGCTGCATGCCGCGGGCGCGGCCGTGCAGGCTACCGACCGGGTCATCGACGGCCGCGCCGACAATGCGTTCTGCGCGGTGCGCCCGCCCGGCCACCACGCCACGCGCGACCAGAGCATGGGCTTTTGCTTCTTTAATAACGTGGCCATCGCGGCCCGCCATGCGCTGGACCGGCGCGGCCTCAAGCGCGTGGCCATCGTGGACTTCGATGTTCACCATGGCAACGGCACTGAAGACATCATCGCTGGCGACGACCGCGTGCTGATGGTCAGCCTGTTCCAGCATCCGCTGTACCCCTACAGCGGCGCGGTCCCCAAGGGTACCAATATGGTCAACGTGCCGCTGCCGGCCTACACGCGCGGGCCGGAGGTGCGGGAGATCATCGAGGCGATGTGGCTGCCAGCGCTGGAGCGCTTCAAGCCGCAGATGATCTTCATCTCGGCAGGCTTCGACGCCCATCGCGACGACGACCTCGGGCAGCTGGGCCTGGTGGAAGCCGACTACGAATGGATCACCCTCAAGCTCAAGGCCTTGGCCGAGCGCCACGCCCAGGGACGCATCGTGTCGGTGCTGGAGGGCGGCTACGACCTGCATGCGCTGTCGCGCAGCGTGGGCGTGCATCTGCGGGTGCTGGCTGATCTTTAATCTTTTTCCCTGACCATCGCCGGTGACTGCGCCGGGCGAGGCCTTACATGAATTCAATGCAACAACCTTTGAGCCTGGCCGAACTACAGGCCTTGCTCGCTCGCGTCTTCAGCACCAACGCGCTGGCCGAATGGGCGCTGCTGTTCGCCTGTCTGGGGCTGGCCGCCGCGGCGAGCTGGCTGCTGTCACGCGCGGCGGTCAAGCGGCCCCACAGCGTGCTGTTCGGCCGGCGCGTCATCGACGGCGCGTTGTTCCCGCTGCTGGCGCTGGCGCTGTCGTTCGCCGCGCGCCGCGTGTTGCCCGTCTGGGGCGTGGCGCCAGCGGTGTTCAAGCTCGTGCTGCCGCTGCTGGTGTCGCTGGCCGTCATCCGCTTGATCGCCCGCGTGCTGGCGGCGTCCTGGCCGGATTCCCTGGTGATGAAGAGCGTGGAACGTGTGGGCTCCTGGCTGGTCTGGCTCGGCGCGGTGCTGTGGGTGACGGGACTGTGGGACGGCCTGATGGACGGGCTGGACGAGATCGGCTGGAAGGTCGGCACGGTCCACATGACGCTGCGCAACATGCTGGAGGGCGGCCTCACCGCCGCGCTCGTGCTGGTGCTGGCGCTGTGGATCTCGTCGGCCATCGAGGCCCAACTGCTGCGGCGCGAGTCGCTGGACCTGTCCATGCGCAAGATCGCCGCCAACGCGATCCGCGCGCTGCTGCTTTTCATCGGCCTGCTGTTCGCGCTGTCGGCCGCTGGCATCGACCTCACCGCCCTGGGCGTGCTGGGTGGTGCGCTCGGCGTGGGCCTGGGCTTCGGCCTCCAAAAGCTCGCGGCCAACTACGTGAGCGGCTTCGTCATCCTGGCGGAGCGGTCCTTGCGCATCGGCGACATGGTCAAGGTCGACGGTTTCGAGGGCCGCGTCACGGACATCAAGACGCGCTACACGGTGATTCGGTCGCTGGGCGGCAAGGAGGCCATCGTTCCCAACGAGATCCTGATCACTCAGCGCGTCGAGAACTCGTCGCTGGCTGACCCTCGCGTGTTGCTGTCCACCGTCGTGCAGGTGGACTATGACTGCGGGGTCGACAGCGTCATGAAGGCGCTGGCCGCCGCACTCGCCGAGGTGCCGCGCGTGCTGAGCGACCCGGGCCCGTCCGTGCAGCTCAGTCGCTTCGCCGACAGCGGCCTGGAGCTGACCGTGTTCTTCTGGATCTCCGACCCCGAGAACGGCAGCGGCGGCGTGCGCTCGGACGTCAACCTGGCGATCTGGCACACGCTCAAACGGCTGGGCGTGGACATTCCCTACCCGCAGCAGGTGCAGCGGCAGCCGAAGCCGGTTCCCATCCCGCCGGACAGCCCGGCCTCCGCCTGACGGCGACGGCCTTGGGCCGGCAGGCGCATGGCCTCAGCGCCGCCAGACGGTCGCCTTCCAGTTGTCCAACCCCTGGTCGTAGTGTGGCGCACTGGCGGCCGTGGCCGCGGGCAGCGGCGAACGCAGTTCGACGGTGTAGGCCAGGCCCAGGCGGATCGGCGTGCCCTGGCTGGAGAAGTCCGGGCAGGCCTCGCCCACGCCACAGGCCGGGCCGTCCACCTGCTTGAAGGCGGCGGCGCCGAAACCCAGCCAGCCCCGGGTGGTCCAGCCCGGCGAAAAGCAAGTGGCGCCGGCGTTGCGATCGGGCAGGAAACGGCGCCCGCCCTGCTCAAGCGCGGGCAGCCAATAGTTCGAGAAGCTCGCGTCCAGCGCCACGGCGAGGTTGTTGCAGTCCAGGCTGAACTCGATCAGGTAGATCGCACCCTGCGTCGCGGGTGAGTAGCTCGGGGAGGCCTGCAGGTTGAGCAGGTTCACGGTGCGCACCTCCAGCGGCAGGTCAATGCTGATCAGCCGGTAGGCGCCTGGGTTACCGCCGCTGGCCGTGTGCGTGGCGCTGGCCCGCAGGCTCGGCAACGGAGGGGTGGCCAGCGCCACCAGGGTCCAGTCGCTGTCGGGGAATTCAGCGTCTGCGAGGGGCAGGGGCGGCATGGACGACACCGCGACCACGCTGCCGGCCAAGGCATCGCCATTGCTGCCGTGGACGCTGACCTGGAAGGTGGCGCCGTCGTCGCTCAGATTGGCGGCGGCCAGCGTGTAGCTGGAGCTGCTGGCGCCTGCGATGTCGGCGCAGGTCGTGGCGCCCTGGGGCTGGCGGCACCAACGGTAGGTGGGCGACGTGGCATCGGTGCTGACCGTGAAGCTCACGGCGGTTCCGACCTGGACGATGGGCCGCGTGGGCGTCACGCTGGCCGTGGGCTGGGCGGGCGGTGGTGGCGTGCTTCCGCAGCCTTGCGGCGTGTTGAGGCAGGAGGTGTCGGGGATGCCGATCGAGCCGCCGCCACCGCTGCCGACGAGGGTGATCAGCCCGAGCGCGGCGATGCCTAGCTGCGCGAGGGCCCGCCCCATCCGATGTTCATGGCTCATACCGGTTCTCCCATCGATACAGTTGCCGCAGCACGCCGGCCGCTGCCATTGCGCCTGCAGTCAGGGCCATGACGTCGGCCGGATCGAAGCGGCCGTACAACAGGAATCGCGACAGGGCCTGCGCCGGCTCGTGCGATCCCAGGCTGGCCTGCAATGCCTGCGCGATCGGCGTGCTGAACTGGGGCAACTGGCCCAGTTCAAAGGCCAGGTCGACAGCCCACCAGGCCACAACGGCCCCGTAGGCAGGCCCATCCCGCCGGGGCAGGGCGGCCGCGCTCAACAGGCTGAATGCAAATGGATGGATGAAGCTCGGCAGCCAGGTGCCCGCCGCGGCGAACAGCGGGCCGGTGCCCAGGGCGGCAGCACGCGGCAACAGCATGGCGCCCGATGCCCGCCGATCGGCCAGGTAGACCAGCAAGCCCAGCACGAGGGCGAGACCAGCCAGCAGCAGCATCAGCACCGGCGCGGTCAGACGCCCGGTGGCGGTGGCTTTCGACGTGGGACCGGACATGCGCTCCCTTCACCGGGCGCCGCGTACCGGACCTCGACGCCACCCGCACCCGGGCCAGGCCGATGCTAGGCCTTTGTGGCGCCCAGATGCCGCGGTGAACTAGAAATCAGCGTCCAGCACGACGCGGTAGCGCGCCTTGCCGCTGCGCAGGTGGTCCAGCGCGTCGTTGACGCGGCTCATGGGGAAGCGCTCCACCTGCGGCCTGATCTGGTGGCGGGCCGAGAACTGCAGCATCGTCGCCAGCACGGAGGGCGGCGGCGTGGGCGAGGCCGACAAGCCCTTCTGCCAGCTCAGCAGGCCGCCGCTCTTGATGCTCAGTGCATCCGTCACGACGCCCACGAGATGCATGCGTCCCTTGGGCGCCAGCGTGCCGATGAGCGCGTCCCAGTTCAGCGCGGCGCCCACGGTGATGAGCACGAAGTCCAGGCTGCCGGCAGCGGCCTTGAGTTCGGCCTTGTCGACGCTGGACAAGGTCTTGTGCGCACCCAGCGCCAGGGCTTCGTCTCGCTTGGACGGCGACGACGTGAACGCCGTCACCTCGCAGCCCCAAGCGCGTGCGAACTTGACGGCCAGATGGCCCAGGCCGCCGATGCCGACGACACCCACACGGTCGGTGGGCTTGATGGCGTGCAGCACGAAGGGCAGGAAGACCGTGCCGCCACCGCACATCAGCGGACCGGCGGCGGCCGGGTCCAGCGCGTCGGGCAGTGGGATCGCCCAGCTCCAGTGCGAGCGCAGCCGATCGGCAAAGCCGCCGTGGCGGCCGATCAGCGTCGGCTGGCGTTTGCCGCACAGATGCTGTTCGCCGCCGATGCAGAAGTTGCAGTGAGAGCAGCTGCCGGCGTGCCAGCCGACGCCGACGCGCTGGCCCAGCTCGCGGCCCTTGGCGCGCGGGCCCAGGGCGGTGATGCGGCCCACCACCTCGTGGCCCGGCACGACGGGATAGCTGGCCGGGAACCACTCGCTGTCGATCATCGCCAGGTCCGAGTGGCAGACGCCGCAGTGCTCGACGGTGATCTCGACGTCCTCGTCGCCCAGCGGGCCGGGGTCGAATTCGAAAGGCTGCAGCGGCCCGGCGGCGGTGAGGGCAGCGTACGCGCGGATGTTGGACATTCGGGTCTCCTTGTTATTGCAGCGGGTGGGCCTTGAAGAATTGCCAGATCGTCTCGGTCGCATCGACCTCGGCGCGCGGCCAGATGTGCCCCATGCCGTCGATGCGGATCAGCTGCACCTCGGCCCGGCCCTCGCAGCCGGAATAGCGCAGCGTCTGGCGTGGGCCGGGCCGCTTGTCCTGCAGCAGCTTCTGCTGGCAGCGGTTGTGGGTCGCCCAGCCGGCCAGAGCCTCGGGCACGCTCTCCACCCACTCGGCGCCGCGGTCGCCATGGCCCTCGTAGGGGTTTGTAAGGTCGGCGAGGCCGTGCACCGTCAGCACCGGCACCGCGCGGCCGGCGCAGGGGCCGAACCAGCGCAGCCCGCCAACCGGCGCGATCGCCGCGATGCGCTGGTTCAGCCTGCAGCCCAGCAGCGACGACATGCGGCCGCCGCCAGAGAAGCCTGTGGCGTAGATGCGCGCAGGGTCGACGCAGCTGCGGGCGGCAATATCGTCGATGACGTCGGACACGTACTGCACGTCGTCGGCCCGCGGCGTGTAGACGGGCACGTTCCAGCGCGACTCCTCGGCCTGGAGCGTGGCGACAGCGAAGCCCTCGCGGGCGGCCAGGGCCTCGAAGCCGGTTTCCCTGGCGCGGCTGTTGGCGTTGCCTCCGGTGCCGTGCAGGTCGAAGACCAGCGGCAGCCGGACCTGGCCCGCGACGGCCGGCGGCACAAAGAGCCGGTAGACGCGCTGGCGGCCGCCCGAGGTCAGCTCGCGCATCTCGCCGGCAACCGGTGTCAGCGAGCACGCGGCCGGCGTCGTCTGCGCTTTGGCCATGGGCGACAGCGCGAGCAGCAGAGTGAGGAGGAGCAGGCGCATGCGATAGATCCCGTGGTCAGGCGACATCATGGGAATAGACGATGAAGCCCAGGTGCTGCGCGACCTTGTCGTACAGCGCGCGCCCGGCGCCATTGGTGGTGTGGGTCTGCCAGTAGACGCGCTTCACGCCAGTCTCGTGGGCCACGGCGTAGACGGCCTCGATCAGCGCCCGGGCTATGCCGCGCCCGCGGAGCTCGGGTGCCGTGAAGAGGTCCTGCAGATAGCAGGTCAGCTCGATGCGCGTGGTGCTTCGGTGGTACAGATAGTGCACGAGGCCGAGCAACTGACCGTGCTCATCGACAGCCACCAGCGCGTAGACCGGTTCGGCCGTATCGAAGAAGCGGGCCCAGGTCGTCTCGGTGACCGCGGCCGGCAGTGCGGTCTCGCCGCTGCGGCCGTAAAAGGCGTTGTAGCCTTCCCAGAGCGGCTGCCAGGCCGCGCGGTCGGTGGGCTGCAGGGGACGGGTCTCGATCATCGTGAAGCATTGTGGAGGCGATGCATACATTGGCTTCACTTTTCGCCTTCAGCATGACATCGTCGATTCACGAAGGACCCACATGAAGACAGCCCTGTCCCTCATCAGCCTGCTGCTCGCCGCCGCCGGCGCCAGCGCCCAACCCCAGGGCGGGCCGCCGCCCGGTGGCGAACACCGCGGCCCGCCGCCCGAGGCGCTGGCCGCCTGCAAGACGGCCAAGGCCGGGGCGGACTGCAGCTTCACGCACGGAGATCGCGCGGTGAAGGGCAGCTGCTGGGCACCCGAGGGACGCTCGCTGGCCTGCCGCCCCAAAGACGCGCCGCCGCCCCCGCCGCCGGGTGCGTCGGCACCGCCTCCCTCGCGTTGACCGGGAGGAGACGCTTCAGCTGATCCCCATGCCAACGGCGCAACCCAGCGCCAGCTCCACAGCGAAGACTCCAATCGCCAGCGGTGCCACGCTGCGGCGTGGGTACGCCGGCCCGAAACGCTGCAGCACGGCCTTGCTGTGAGCCTGGGCGAAGCTCAAGTACCAGATGGCCGTCAGCAGCGACAGGCCGAACGCCGCCAACGCGGGATTCAGCGCGGCGTCGGAGCCTTGCGCCACGAGCATGATGGTGGCGAGGCTGCCCGTGGCCAGTGCCAAGAACCAAGCCCAGGCCAGCGCACCAGCGCCGCCAGGTTGCAGGGTTCGGGCGTTCAGCAAGTGGATGCCCGCGCCGAAAGCCGGGTGGACGAGCACGAAACTCAGCAGCGTGGCGATGTCCGGGCTGTAGATGGGAGTGCCCAACTGCTCGAAGGCAGGTTTGCCCGCATCTTCCTCGTCGGCCAGCATCAGCTCGCCGGCGCGGTAGTCCACCAGGGTCTGGCGCGCCGCCGCCGCCTCGCTTGCCGGGACCAGCACGCGTACACCGCCCGCCGCCGGCGTCAGCCAGTCATAGGCCTGCAGCAGGTGGTTGTCTGTCGTTACGGCCGTCAGGCCGGCGGACTCCAGCACGCCCTTGATCAGATGTGCATCGGTCGGCGTGGCGCAGTTGTCGACGGCAACGAAGTCGTCTCCGTCGCCGTCCATGGTGGCTTCCATAGCCAATCCTCCCTGTTATGGGAGGAAACGATAGCCATTTCCGCGCGACGCGGGCCCCGATGAAACCCCTGTCGAGGCGCAGCCTGGATCAGGCCGTCGCGACCGGGATACCGACCGGCTTGCCCGAAGCGATGCGCTGCTTCCAGTCCGCTGGGCCGGTGATGTGGGCGCTGGTGCCGTTCGAATCCACGGCCACCGTGACGGGCATGTCGACCACGTCGAACTCGTAGATCGCTTCCATGCCCAGGTCCGCGAAGCCCACGACCTTGGCGCCCTTGATGGCCTTGCTGACCAGGTAGGCTGCGCCGCCTACCGCCATCAGGTAGGCGCTCTTGTGGTTCTTGATGGATTCGATGGCGACCGGGCCGCGCTCGGCCTTGCCCACCATGGCGATGAGGCCGGTCTTGGCCAGCATCATGTCGGTGAACTTGTCCATGCGGGTGGCGGTTGTCGGGCCGGCCGGGCCGACAACCTCGTCGCGCACCGGATCCACTGGGCCGACATAGTAGATGACGCGGTTGGTGAAATCCACCGGCAGCGGCTCACCCTTGGCCAGCATGTCCTGAATGCGCTTGTGGGCGGCGTCCCGGCCGGTCAGCATCTTGCCGTTCAGCAGCAGCGTGTCTCCAGGCTTCCAACCGGCCACCTCGGCCGGCGTCAGCGCGTTCAGGTCCACGCGCTTGCTCTTGTTGTAGTCGGGCGCCCAGTTCACGTCGGGCCACAGGTCCAGGCTGGGCGGGTCGATGTAGCTCGGGCCGCTGCCGTCCAGCACGAAATGCGCGTGGCGTGTGGCGGCGCAGTTCGGGATCATGGCGATGGGCTTGCTGGCCGCGTGCGTCGGGAAGGTCTTGATCTTCACGTCCAGCACGGTCGTCAGGCCGCCAAGGCCTTGCGCGCCGATGCCCAGCGCATTGACCTTCTCATACAGCTCGATGCGCATCTCTTCGAGCTTATTCTGCGGGCCGCGCTGCAGCAGTTCGTACATGTCGATGTCTTCCATCAGCGCCTGCTTGGCCAGAAGGGCGGCCTTCTCGGCCGTGCCGCCTACGCCGATGCCCAGCATGCCGGGCGGGCACCAGCCGGCGCCCATCGTCGGCACGGTCTTCAGCACCCAGTCGACAATGTCGTCGCTGGGGTTGAGCATGTAGACCTTGCTCTTGTTCTCCGAGCCACCGCCCTTCGCCGCGACGATGACGTCGATGGTGTTGCCGGGCACCAGCTCCATCTGGACGACGGCGGGCGTGTTGTCCTTGGTGTTCTTGCGCGCGAAGATGGGGTCGTCCAGCACGGACGCGCGCAGCTTGTTGTCGGGGTTGAGGTAGCCCTGGCGCACGCCTTCGTTGATGGCGTCCTCGATGCTGCCGCTGAAGCCTTCCCAGCGCACGTCCATGCCGATCTTCAGGAAGATGTTGACGATGCCGGTGTCCTGGCAGATCGGGCGGCGGCCTTCCGCACACATGCGGCTGTTGGTGAGGATCTGCGCGATCGCGTCCTTGGCGGCGGGCGAGGCTTCGCTCTCGTAGGCGCGGGCCAGGTGGGCGATGTAGTCGGCTGGGTGGTAGTACGAGATGTACTGCAGCGCGGCGGCGATGCTGTCGATGAGGTCTTGCTGGCGGATGGTGACGGTCATGGCTGGGCCTGAAGGAAAGACGGGCTGCCGGAATTATCGGCGGCCCTGCGGGATGCATGGCATGGACGTGCTGGCTATGCTGACCGCATCGACGGACGAGAACCTGACATGAACACACGCCTGGAACGCGACACCTTCGGCCTCATCGAGGTGCCGGCCGAGAAGTTGTGGGGCGCCCAGACGCAGCGCTCGCTGCAGAACTTCGACATCTCCGGAGAGCGCCAGGCGCCGGAGCTGATCCGCGCGTTGGCCAAAGTCAAGCGGGCCTCGGCGGTCGTCAACGAGGCGCTAGGCCTGCAGGACGCGAAGAAAACTCAGGCCATCGTCGCCGCGGCGGATGAAGTCATTGGCGGCCTGCACGTGGACGAGTTCCCCTTGGTTGTTTGGCAGACGGGCTCGGGCACGCAGACCAACATGAACGTCAACGAGGTGCTGGCCAACCGCGCCAGCGAGCTGCTGGGCGGCGAGCGCGGCGAGGGGCGGCTGGTGCACCCCAACGACGACGTGAACCGCAGTCAGAGCAGCAACGACGTGTTCCCGACCGCGATGCACGTGGCCGCCGTGCAGGCGCTGGTGGAGCGGCTGCTGCCGCCAATGCGGGCGTTGCGCACGACGCTGCAGCAGAAGGCCGAGGCGTTCGACGGCATCGTCAAGATCGGGCGCACGCATCTGCAGGACGCGACGCCGCTGACGCTGGGGCAGGAGATCTCGGGCTGGGTCGCGCAGCTGGCGCACGGCGAGCGCCATGTGCTGGCTGCCTTGCCGCATCTGCACGAGCTGGCGCTGGGCGGCACGGCGGTAGGCACCGGGCTGAATGCGCCCAAGGGCTATGCCGAAGCGGTGGCGGCGGAACTGGCGCGGCTGACCGGCCAGCCCTTCGTGACCGCGCCCAACAAGTTCGAGGCGATGGCCTCGTGCGATGCGCTGGTCCACGCCCACGGCGCGCTGAAGACGCTCGCGGCCAGCATGACCAAGATCGCCAACGATGTGCGCTGGCTGGCCAGCGGCCCGCGCAGCGGCATTGGCGAGATCAGCATCCCGGAGAACGAGCCGGGCTCGTCCATCATGCCGGGCAAGGTCAATCCGACGCAGAGCGAGGCGGTGACGATGCTGGCCGCGCAGGTGATGGGTAACGACGTGGCCATCAACATCGGCGGCGCGTCGGGCAACTTCGAGCTGAATGTGTTCCGGCCCTTGGTCATCCACAACTTCCTGCAGAGCGTGCGCCTGCTGGCCGATGGCATCTCCAGCTTCGACAAACACTGCGCCGTGGGCATCGCACCCAACGAGGCGCGCATCGGTGAACTGGTGGAGCGCTCGCTGATGCTGGTGACGGCGCTCAACACCCACATCGGCTACGACAAGGCAGCCCAGATCGCCAAGAAGGCACACAAGGACGGCAGCAGCCTGCGGGAGGCCGCGCTGGCACTGGGCCATGTGACGGCCGAGCAGTTCGACGCCTGGGTAGTGCCAGCGCGGATGGTGGGACGCTGAAGGAAGGCGCGAACCAGTGCTCGGCCGATGGCACGGGCCCCGGCCTCAGGCCGTCTTCATGAAGTACACGTCGCCGTAGTAGTTGTTGGCAATCACGATGCCCTTGAGCTCGGGGACGTATTGAACGGAGTTCTGGATGCCGTTGGTACGCGCGGCCGGCGTTGGCCCGCTGAGGGTGGGGCTGTCCACGTAGAGGTCGCCGGCCCGCACCGTCAGGATCTTGATGTTGCCATCGGCATTGAAGACGACGATGTAGAGATCGTTGCTCTCGTCGTAGACGACGCCAGGATAGCCACCGCTGAGCGTCAACGCGCTGGCGCCCAGGCCGCCAAAGGTCACCTGCTGGGTGCTGCCGTTGAGGTTGAGCACCATGGGTGCGACGGCCGAGTAGCCGCCGACCACCAGCATCCGGTTTCGCTTGGTGTCGATCGCAGCGCCCGCGTACCAGAGCGTCCGGGCCACCGAGGACAGCCTGTCCCAACGGTTGGCGGTGCTTGTCCAGCGGTACCAGTCGTTGCTGCCGTTGCGCGAGTAGTAGACATCGCCCGTCAATGGATGACGCACGCACAGGCATGCATTCAGGTCACCGTTGTCGTTGGGCAGACGTGCCACGTAGTCCGGTGCGTCCCAATCCTTCTTGCCGAAGTCAAAGCTGAAGGAGCGGGTCGTTCCGGTGTAGGCGTAGTTCGTCGGCGTGGCCGGGAATGAGCCATTCAGTCCCGCGGACGGGAAGACGACGAGCCGATTCAGCCGGTCGATGAACTGACTCGCGTAATAGGTGTGCGAGGCCGCGGGCCGGTTGTCCAGGTAGAACTGGGTCTTGTTGAGCAGATCCGTCGTGGCGGAAGGACCGCGCAACTCGGCCCAGGCCGGCTGATCGGCCAGCAAGTCCAGCGCATTCACCTCGTTGCCCGCGTAATCGGCATGCCCGCCGGCGGCGCCCAGCATGTAGACGCTGCCTTTGCGCTTGAGTGAGGCACCGCACCATGTGTCGATCTTGGCACTGGGGCCTGTGATGCCCAGCGGGCGCGGGTTGGGCTCGATCTTGGACAGCGCGGTGCCGGCAATGGGCGCCCATTGCCAAGCAGCCAATCCCTTGGCCCAGGCGGGCAGCGTCGCGACGGGGGGCGTGGCTGCTTCAGCGGGCGAGGCGGGAGGTGCGCTGGCGGCCGGTGTGGGTGCCGGTGCCGGGCTGGGTGCCGGCGTCTGGGCCGCGGGCGGCGCCGGCGTGGGCACCACGGGCACAGGCGGCAGCGGCGGGGAGGCGATGGCACCCGGTGCCGACGGTGCCTTGACGCCCCAAACCGGGAAGGCGTTGAACGAGGTCAGCAGCGAACTCCAGTTGCTGGCTCCGGTCACGCGCGCCATGGCGGCCGACGCGCCGGGGACGGCGTGTCGGACAGCGTAGGAGAGCGCAGGCATGAGGTTGCCCCAGTAGCTGGTTCCGTCGGGGAAGTTGCCACCCCGCAGCGCGCCCGTCTGGCCCGGATTGGCAACACCGAGTGACGCCTGGTACAGCACCCCCCAGTTCGCCGGCCAGGGGCCGGTGCCGCCGAGCCAATCCGGGTTCTCCGTGGTGGCGACGGCCAAGGTGTAGAGCGCAGCGTCTCTGTAGAGCCATTCGGTGCTTGCAGTGCCGCCCAGCCGGCCGATGATGCTCTGTGCCTTCCAGGCGAAGAAGGCTGAGAGTTGCGAAAGCGTGGTGGCTGAGACGCCGGGCTGCATCGCCAGCGCGTACCCAAAGGCTGCCGTATAAAAGTCCTGCTGCCAGCCTGCCGTCAGAACCTTGCCATCGTCGCTCGGGCCGTAGTCGCCATAGGGCGCGACGAAGCCGAACGGATTGTTGGGTTGGGCAACGTAGGTCGAATAGTTGAATTCGACGTTGGCGCTCAGCGAGTCCAGCATCTCAGACCGCAGCGTGTCTCCGTCCGGCGTGGCGACCGCGGCCTGTGCCAGGGTGCGTACCCCCCATGCCGCGCCACGCACGGTCGAGGCGCCGGAGATCGACAGGAAGATCCCCTTGCCAAACTGCCGGTAGTTGTCGGTCTGGGAGAGGTAGTTGTAGGTGGCCGCGAACTGGAGCTCCTCCAGGAAGTACCAGGAGCCGGTCGCCAGGTAGGCCATGTAGCCGACCGAGGGGTGGTGCGGAATGTCCCAGGCGGGCGACGCCGTACCGCTGCCGGTCGGCGGCATCTGCTGCTTGGTCGACGAATTGACGCTCAGGTAGGGGTAGTCGCTGAATCGCAGTGGGCGGTTGGTGTTCTCGTCACGGTAGTGAATCGGATAGCGCCCCGCGCTGAAGGCATTGCGCAGCATGCTGCGATAGGCGGTGGCGACGTCATCCGCCGTCAGAAACAACACGTCCCACTCCGGCAGCAGGCCGATGGCTGGCTGGTAGGCGGTCTGCCCCATCGCATTGGGGTAGTTGCCTTGTTGCAGCGGCACGAAGGCCGATGGCAGGGTCGACATGACGTCGGCGCCGGCCGCCACGCGGCTGTAGTAACTCGGCACCAGCTCACTTTGCTGGAGGTACTGCGAGTCCTGGCTGGCGATCACGCCCGGGTCGCTGGCCAGCCAGTAAGAAAGCGTCTGACCGTCAACGAGCGGCGTGCGGCAATGGTGCGGCAGGTCGATGTCCCGGCTGAACCGCTGCGAGCCACCGAGGCTGAACTTGTAGGTTGCCTGCTTGTTGGTGGGCGACGCGACGCGGAGGTAGCCGTTTTCTATCCAAGGAAGAACCTCCAGCGCGCCATTGGCGTACAGGCGGACTTCAAGCCAGGCCACCAGGTGGGCGTCTGTGCCGACGCGCTTGCGGAAGATCCAGCTGGACATCTGCGGTCCGGCGATCCAGTTGGAGAACGGGGTGTCCCAATCGCTGCCAGACCAGGTGGCGCTGCCCAGGCCGCCGGCATCGATCGTGGCGGTGGCGGCCGTGGCCTTCAACTGGGCCGTGGAAAGTGCCGTCGGCGTCGTGGACGGTGCTGCAATCTTCGACAGCGCCAGCACCAGCGGGGTGCTGGCGCTGACCGTCGCCAGGCCGGAAAGCACCGCGAACTTGGCGGAGCCGTCGGGCCATCGGTTCTTGATCACCACCTGGAACGCTGGTGTGGTGGCGGAGACCGACGAGCCGCTGGGGACGTCGCCCTTCTTGAACGCGAAACCCAGGCTGAATGGCGCCTGGGTGACGGCGGCGGCCGCCCGCAGCGAGAACTGCATGGTTCCGCTCTGGGCGTTGGCCATGGCCTCCGAGCTTGCCGCAGGGGCAGGTGCGGAGGCCGCGTCCGCAGGGGCGGGGGCGGGGGGCGGAGACGCTGAAGTGGGCTCGCTCGTGGGCGACGTGGCCCCGCCGCTTGCACCACCACCACATCCCGGCAGCGCGACAACGCCTACGGTAGCCGCCCAGCGGCGCAGAAATTCACGGCGATCTTGATCAGACATGGCGGTTGTGGCCCCCCCGGCGTTGAAAGAGCTTCCGGGGATGCAGGGCATATTTTGTAGGGCCGGCAGCCACCGGCGCGCGGATTGTGCGTGGCCGCCGTGTGGCGGATCACGTTACTCCAGACACTTACGCGCGGTAACCGGTCGCAACGAAGGTGGCTTGCGGGACCTTGTCACACCCATCCGCAGCCGCCCGGAGTCATGGGTGCGACGACGTCCGGCGGACTTCCTGCGCCAGGCTGCGCTGCAGCCTCAGTGCTTGTCGGGGGCAGCCAGCAGCCGGTCGGTGTAGGCAATGGCCATGGCCGACAGCAGGAAGGCGACGTGGATCAGCGTCTGCCACATCAGCGTCTTCTCGGCGTAGTTGTCGGCATTGATGAAGGTCTTCAACAGGTGGATGGAGCTGATGCCGATGATGGCTGTGGCCAGCTTCACCTTGAGCACGGAGGCGTTGACGTGGCTGAGCCATTCGGGCTGGTCCGGGTGGCCGCCCAGGTCCATGCGCGACACGAAGGTCTCGTAGCCGCCGACGATGACCATGATCAGCAAGTTGGAGATCATCACCACGTCGATCAGGCCCAGCACGACCAGCATGAGGATGGTCTCGTTCAGCTTGGCGATCGGCTCGTAGCCGATGACCTGGCCGGCCAGATCCTTGATCGGCGTGCTCTTGTAGCCGATGCTCTTGACCAGGATTTCCAGCGCATGCTGGTCGCCGAAGGCCGACTCGATCAAGTGCACCAGTTCGGTCCAGAACTGAAACACGTAGACCGCCTGCGCCAGGATCAGGCCCAGATAAAGCGGCAGCTGCAACCAGCGGCTGGCGAAGATCAGGCGGGGCAGGGGGCGGAGTTGGGGGTCAGGGCGCATGGAAGGGGGCCAAGCAGAATGGCTAGAAATTCTAGGTGGCGTGAATGACGTCACGCCGTCAGGGCATCGTCAGTCGTCCGAAGCACAGTCCGCGCCAAGCAATATCAGGAGACAAGCCATGACCACGCTCAACACCTATGCGCCCAGCCCCGAGTGGGTCGCCAATGCCCATGTGAAGGGCGAAGCCGGATACGCCGCGCTGGTGGCCGAGGCGGAGAGGGACTACGCCGGCTACTGGGCCCGCCTGGCCCGCGAACTGCTGAGCTGGCAGACGCCGTTCACCAAGACGCTCAACGACAGCGAAGCGCCGTTCTTCAAATGGTTCGAGGCCGGCAAGCACAACGTCTCCTACAACTGCCTGGACCGCCACGTCGAGGCTGGCAAGGGGGGGAAGACCGCGCTGATCTTCGAAGCCGATGATGGGGCGGTCACCAAGGTCACGTATTCGGAGCTGCTGGCCAAGGTCAGCCAGCTCGCCAATGCGCTCAAGCGACGCGGCATCCAGAAGGGTGACCGCGTCGTCATCTACATGCCCATGTCGGTCGAAGGCGTGGTGGCCATGCAGGCCTGTGCGCGCATCGGCGCGACGCATTCGGTCGTGTTTGGCGGCTTCTCGGCGCAGAGCCTGCGCGATCGCATCCAGGATGCTGGCGCCGTGGCGCTGATCTGTGCCGACGAGCAGGCACGCGGCGGCAAGGCGCTGCCGCTGAAGGCCATCGTCGACGAGGCGCTGGAAGGCGGCGCGTGCCCGACGTTGAAGGACGTCATTGTGTACAAGCGCACCGGTGGTTCCATCGGCTGGGTCGAAGGGCGTGACCTGTGGCTGCACGACCTAATGGCTGCGGAGTCGACCACCTGCGCGCCCGAGTGGGTCGAGGCCGAGCATCCGCTCTTCCTGCTCTACACCTCCGGCTCCACCGGCAAGCCCAAGGGCGTGCAGCACAGCAGCGGCGGCTACCTGCTGCATGCGGCGCTGACGACCAAGTGGACCTTCGACCTGAAGGATGATGACGTCTTCTGGTGCACGGCCGACATCGGCTGGGTGACCGGCCACAGCTACATCACCTACGGCCCGCTGGCGCTGGGCGGTACCGAGATCGTCTTCGAGGGCGTGCCCACCTACCCGGACGCTGGCCGCTTCTGGCAGATGATCGAGAAGCACAAGGTCACGATCTTCTACACGGCGCCCACGGCCATCCGCTCGCTGATCAAGGCGGCCGAGAGCAACCCCGCCGTGCACCCGGCGCGCTCCGACCTGAGCAGCCTGCGCCTGCTGGGATCGGTGGGCGAGCCCATCAACCCTGCCGCCTGGGAGTGGTACCACGAGCACGTGGGCGGCAAGCGCTGCCCCATCGTCGACACCTTCTGGCAGACCGAGACCGGCGGCCACATGATCACGCCGTTGCCCGGCGTGACGACGCTGGTGCCGGGCTCCTGCACGCTGCCCTTCCCGGGCATCACGGCCGCCATCGTCGACGAACTGGGCAACGACGTGCCGAACGGTCAGGGCGGCATCCTGGTCGTCAAGAAGCCCTGGCCTTCGATGATCCGCACGATCTACGGCGACCCCGAGCGCTTCAAGAAAAGCTACTACCCGCCGGAGCTGAAGGGCTACTACCTGGCCGGCGACGGCGCGATCCGCGACGCCAAGACCGGCTACTTCACGATCACCGGCCGCATCGACGACGTGCTCAACGTCAGCGGCCACCGCATGGGCACGATGGAGATCGAGTCGGCGCTGGTGAGTTGCACCGAGCTGGTGGCCGAGGCCGCGGTGGTCGGCCGGCCCGACGACACCACCGGCGAGGCGATCTGCGCCTTCGTGGTGCTCAAGCGCGGGCGGCCCGCCGGCGACGAGGCCAAGAAGCTCGCCGCCGAGCTGCGCAACTGGGTGGGCAAGGAGATCGGCCTGATCGCCAAGCCCAAGGACATCCGCTTCGGCGACAACCTGCCGAAGACGCGCTCGGGCAAGATCATGCGGCGCCTGCTGCGCTCGATCGCCAAGGGCGAGGCGATCACGCAGGACACCTCGACGCTGGAAAACCCGGCGATCCTGGATCAGCTGGGCCAGGCCTACTGAACCGATTCCTGCCTAAAGGTACTTGGCCCAGAGCTGGTTGGAGAATTTGGCCGTCGGGTCGGCCATGCGTTTGATCTTGCGCAGGGCCTCGGCCTCGGGATAGGCCGCGTCGAACTGCTCGCGCGTCGCGTGCAGCTGGTAGGGCAGGTAGTAGCGGCCTTGGTTGGCCACGACGATGTCGATCAGCTCGCGTGTCCAGCGGCCGACCTGCTCCTGCGCGGCCGTGTCGGTGCCCTGCTTGTAGTACAGCACGAACGAGAACACGTCCTCCTTGGCCCAGGGCAGCGTGGACACCGGATCGGCCGGCGATTGGCGGATCGAGACGTTCAGCGCCTGCGCCTTGTTGCGGCGCAGGCAATCGCCCATCGCGCGGGTGAACGGCAGGAAGTTCCGCGCCGGCACGAAGTACTCCTGCAGCACATAGGTCGAGCGCTGGCGGCTGCGCGGCTCCAAGCGCGCCACGTCCAGGCTGGCCTCGTGGTTGAGCCAGCGCACGGGAGAGCC
>JACPYV010000065.1 GCA_016195825.1 Burkholderiales bacterium
GCCTTCACACGGCAGGGGTCGCAGGTTCGAACCCTGCACCGCCCACCACTGCACGGTGGTGACCTGAATGCAAGCAGTTGAACAATCCGGGCGGTTAGCTCAGCGGTAGAGCACTGCCTTCACACGGCAGGGGTCGCAGGTTCGAACCCTGCACCGCCCACCAGAACGGACAAACCCCCTCAGCCTTGCGGCGAGGGGGTTTTGTTTTGGCGGCTGCTTCGGTTCAGAGGTGCAGCCAGGCCGCGCCGCCGAGTGCGATGCCGACGATGCCGGCCGCCAGCGTGGCGGCTTCCATCCAGCGCTTCTTGGTCAGCAGCGTGATCGCCGCCAGCGCGATCGAGATCTGCAGCGCCGTCGTAGCCTGGGCCCAGCGGTGGTGCAGATGCATCTGCTCGCCGCTCTGCTCGTCGAAGTGCTTGGACTCTTCCTCCAGCTTTTCGGCCGCGGCCTTGATGTCAGCCTTTTCCTTCTCGTAGCGGGCGATCTTGTCCTTGTACTTGGCCCGCTGCTCTTCGCTGGTGGTCAGGTCAAAAGCCAGCTCCGACAGGTTCTGCTTGCTGCTCTTGGCCTGGTAGTAGTTCCACTGGTTGCTGGCCTCGGTCTTCCTGATGGCAGCGTCGTTCTTGAGCAGGGCCGCATTGGCTTGCGTGGCGCCGCCCATGTAGGAGAAGCCGGCACCCAGCGTGGCGAGGATGGCGGTGATGACGGCGAGCTGGCCGGCAAAGCCCTTGGGTTCGTGCTGGGCGGCGTGCTCGAGCTCGTGGTCGTGCGGGCCGTGGACGTGGAAGCCGTCGGAAGACATGGCTTACTCCTTTGAGATGTAGTCGACGAAATCGAAGCGCAGGCCGGTGGCGCTGGCACGCGGCTCACGGCTGGCTTCGGTGAAACGGTCGCGCGACCAGGCAGGGAAATGCCGGTCGGCGTCGGGGAAGCTGGCGTCCACCTCGGTGAGCGCCAGCTTGTGGGCATGGGGAAAGGCCAGCGCGTAGATGTCGGCGCCACCGATGACGCAGACCTCGGGCTCAGTGCAGGCCTGCAGCGCCTCTTCCAGGCTGGCGAAGACCTCGGCGCCAGGCAGCTCGCGCGTGCTGCGGCTGACGACAAGATTGCGCCGGCCGGGTAGCGGGCGGAACCTCGCCGGCAGCGAGTCCCAGGTTTTGCGGCCCATGATGACCGGCTTGCCCAGCGTGACCGCCTTGAAGCGGGCCATGTCCTCGGGGATGTGCCAGAGCAGCGCGTTGTCCCGGCCAATGGCGCCGTCCTTCGCCACGGCCGCCACCAAGGTGATGACGCTCATACCGCGACCGGCGCCTTGATCGCCGGATGCGGGTCGTAGCCGCTCAGCTCGAAGTCCTCGAACGCGTAGTCGAAGATGCTGGCCGGCCGGCGCCTGATCGTCATGGTGGGGTAGGGGCGCGGCTCGCGGGCGAGCTGGGTCTGCACCTGCTCCACATGGTTGTCGTAGATGTGGCAGTCGCCACCGGTCCAGATGAAGTCACCCAGCTCGAGGTCGCACTGCTGGGCCAGCATCATGGTCAGCAGCGCGTAGCTGGCGATGTTGAAGGGCACACCCAGGAAGATGTCTGCACTGCGCTGGTAGAGCTGGCAGCTCAGCTTCCCGTCCGCGACGTAGAACTGGAAGAACGCGTGGCAGGGCATCAAGGCCATCTTGGACAGCTCGGCCACGTTCCAGGCGCTGACGATGATGCGGCGGCTGTCGGGGTTGGTCTTGAGCGCCTTCACCACATCGGCAATCTGGTCGATGTGGCCGCCGTCCGGCGTGGGCCACGAGCGCCATTGCACGCCGTAGACCGGGCCCAGGTCGCCGTCCTCGCGTGCCCATTCGTTCCAGATCGTCACGCCGCGCTCCTGCAGCCAGCGCGCGTTGCTGTCGCCGCGCAGGAACCACAGCAGCTCCAGCACGATGGATTTCAGGTGCACCTTCTTGGTCGTGACCAGCGGGAAGCCGGCCGCGAGGTCGAAGCGCATCTGGTGGCCGAACACGCTGCGCGTGCCGGTGCCGGTGCGGTCGCTCTTCTGCACGCCATGCTCGAACACATGGCGCATGAAATCTTCGTATTGCTGCGGAGGACGGGGCGGAGTGCTCATGCGCCCCATTGTCCGACAGCCTCCGAGGGTGTCAGGGCGCCATCAGCACCCGCAGCATGCGGCGCATGACGGGCGCCATCGCCGGCGCGTGCTGCGACAGCGCGGGCTGGCGAACGCTCAACACGGTCAGCCCGTTGAACAGGGCGCCCAGCAGCAGCGCGCGGCCCTGGATTTCTCCCGGTGGCAGATCATCCGCCCGCTCGCCCAGGCTCTGGCGGATCAGCTCCTGGGCCTTGCGATTGACGAGGGCCTCGCTCTGCTGCACCACGGTGGCGAGCTTGGGGTTGCGGCTGGCCTCGGCCAGCACTTCCAGCTGCAGAGCTGCTTCGGCCACCTGGCTGTGCTCGTCGATGGCCTGCTCGGTCTCAGCCAGCATTCTTTGCAAGAGATCCTCCTCCTGCTGGAATGCGGCGATGCGGCCCAGCACGTCCTCGCAGTCCCGCTCGACGATGGCCGCAATGATGTCGTCCTTGTTCTCGAACAGGTTGTAGATGTGGCCGGGGCTCATGCCCGCCGTCTTGGCGATCTCGGCCATGCTGGCGGCGTGGAAGCCGCGGCGGCGAAAACACTCGGCGGCGGCGTCCAGCACCTGCTGGCGGCGGGCGAGGGCGCGGTCTGAAGGGGTGGTGGAGGCAGTCACGACGCGGATTGTGGCGCCGGAGCGCCCGTGCCAGAACCGCCGGCCTGGCCGCCACCCAGCGCCTTGTACAGCGTCACGCGGTTGACCTGCTGGGCCAGCCTTGCATTGATGAGGCCTTGCTCGGCACCGTACAGCGAGCGCTGCGCGTCCAGCGTGGCGAGGCGGTCGTCCAGGCCTTTTTGGTAGCGCGCCTCGGCCAAGCGCAGCGCGTCCTGCGTCTGCGCTACCAGCCGCTGTTGCGACGCGACCTGCTGGCCCAGCGTGGCACGCTGGGCGAGGGCGTCGGCCACCTCGCGGAAGGCGGACTGGATGCTCTTCTCGTACTGCGCCACTGCGATGTCGCGGTCCACCTCGGCCACCTTCAGGCCGGACCGGTTGCGGCCGGCGTCGAAGAGGGGCAGCGAGACCTGTGGCATGAAGGTCCACAGGCCCGTGCCGCCGCGGAACAGGCCGTCCAGTGCGCTGCTGGCCGTGCCAGCGCTGGCGGTGAGGCTGATGCGCGGGAAAAACGCCGCCCGTGCCGCGCCGATGTTGGCGTTGGCCGCCTGCAGCGTGCGTTCGGCCTGCTGCACGTCGGGCCGGGTCAGCAGCACGTCGGACGGCAGCCCGGCCAACAGCTCGGCGGGCTGCGTGACCGGCGCGTCGGTGCCGGCCGCGGGCCACTGCGCCGGTGCCAGCGGCCGGCCGACCAGCAGTTGCAGCGCATTGCGGTCCTGGGCGACCTGGCTCGTCAGGCTGGCCAGATCGGTCTGCGCCGTCTCGGCGGCAATCTCGGCCTGGCGCAGGTCCAGTGTGGACGAGACCCCGGCCGCCTGCAGCCGCTGCGTGAGCCGCAGGCTGTCCTGCCGCGCCAGCAGCGTCTGCTCGGCCAGGCGCAGGCGCTCCTGGTCGGCCGCCAGCGTGAGGTAGCTGCCGGCCACCTCGGCGACGAGGCTGATCTGCGCGCTGCGACGGGCGTCCTCGGTGCCCAGGTACTGCTGCAGCGCCGCGTCGGTCAGGTTTTTCACACGGCCGAACAGGTCCAGCTCGTAGGCGCTGACGCCCAGCGTGGCGGTGTACTGGTGGGTGGTGACGCCGCTGACGCGCTGCGCAGTCTGGCCGACACCGGCGTTGACGGTGGGCAGCCGGTCCGCCCGCTGCACGCCGTACTGCGCCTGGGCTCGCTGCACGTTCAGCAGGGCGACGCGCAGGTCGCGGTTGTTGGCCAGCGCCTGTTCGAACAGGCCTTGCAGCCGCGGGTCGGTGAAGAACTCGCGCCAGCCGAGGTCGGCGGCCTTCGCGTCGCTCGCCGTGGCTTGCGGCACAGGCCATTGCGTGGCGACGGGCGCGGCGGGGCGCTCGTAGGTGGGGGCGAGGTTGGCGCAGCCGGCGAGCGCGAGGCTCGCGGCCAGCAGCGTGGGGATCAGGAACTTGGTCATGTCACAGGCCCTCCAGGGCGTGGGGCGCGGCCGCGGGGGCGGGCGCCGGAGCAGTCTTCTTGGGGAACCACTTCTGCACGGCGATGAAGAACACCGGCACGAAGAACAAACCCAGCACGGTCGCGCTCAGCATGCCGCCCAGAACACCGGTGCCGATGGCGTTCTGGCTGCCCGAGCCGGCGCCGGTGGCGATGGCCAGCGGCAGCACGCCCAGCGCAAACGCCAGCGACGTCATCAGGATGGGTCGCAGCCGCTGGCGCACGGCTTCCAGCGTGGCGGAGACGGCGTCCTTGCCGGCCTCCATTTGCGCCTTGGCGAACTCGACGATGAGGATGGCGTTCTTGGCGGACAGGCCGATGGTGGTCAGCAGGCCGACCTGGAAATACACGTCGTTGGACAGGCCGCGCGCCGTGGCCGCCAGCAGCGCACCGATGACGCCTAGCGGCACCACCAGCATCACCGAGACCGGGATGCTCCAGCTCTCATACAGCGCGGCCAGGCACAGGAACACCACCAGCAGCGACAGCGCGTACAGCATGGGCGCCTGATCGCCGGTCAGACGCTCCTGGTAGGACAGGCCCGTCCAGCTCACGCCCACGCCGGGCGGCAGCTGGGCGACGATGGCTTCCACCGACTTCATCGCCGCGCCCGAGCTCTTGCCCGGTGCCGGCTGGCCCAGCACTTCCAGCGCGGGCAGGCCGTTGTAGCGCTCCAGGCGTGGCGAACCCAGCTCCCAGCTCGCCGTGCCGAAGGCCGAGAACGGCACCATCTGGCCCGACGCGTTGCGCACGCGCCAGCTGTTCAGGTCGTCGGGCTGCATGCGGTAGGCCGCGTCGGCCTGCAGGTAGACCTTCTTCACGCGGCCACGGTCGATGAAGTCGTTCACGTAGCTGCCGCCCCAGGCGGTGGACAGCAGGCTGTTGATGTCGGCCACCGACAGGCCCAAGGCACCGGCCTTGGCCGTGTCCACGTCCAGGCGCAGCTGCGGGGCGTCCTCCAGGCCGTTGGGGCGCACGGCCACCAGCGTCGGGTCCTTGGCCGCCATGCCGAGGAACTGGTTGCGTGCGGCTACCAGCGCCTCGCGGCCCACGCCGCCCTGGTCTTGCAAGTAGACGTCGAAGCCGCTGGCGTTGCCCAGCTCCAGCACGGCCGGCGGCGCGAAGGCGAACACCGATGCGTCGCGGAACTGCATGAAGCTGCCCATCGCGCGGCCGGCGATGGCCTGCACCTTCTGCGCGGCGCTCTTGCGCTCGCTCCAGTCCTTGAGCTTGACGAAACCGATGGCCATGTTCTCGCCGCGGCCCGCGAAGCTGAAGCCGGTGACGGCGAACACCGATTCGACGTTGTCCTTCTCGTTCGCCAGGAAGTGGTTCTCGACGCGCTGGACGACGTCCAGCGTGCGGGCCTGCGTGGCGCCGGCGGGCAGCTGGATCTGCGAAAACAGGATGCCCTGGTCTTCCTCCGGCAGGAAAGACGTGGGCAGGCGCAGGAACAGCCACGCCATGCCGACGACGATCAGGCCGTAGACGACCAGGTGGCGGCCCCAGCGGCGCAGCATGCGGGCGACGATGCCTTCGTAGCCGTGGGTGGTCGCGTCGAAGCGGCGGTTGAACGCGCCGAAGAAGCCGCGGGTTGCTGCACCGTGGCTGGGCTTGAGCAGCGTGGCGCACAGCGCCGGCGTGAGCACCATGGCGACGAGCACCGACAGCACCATGGCCGACACGATGGTGATGGAGAACTGGCGGTAGATGACGCCCGTGGAGCCGCCGAAGAACGCCATGGGCACGAACACGGCCGACAGCACGAGGGCGATGCCCACCAGCGCGCCGGTGATCTGGCCCATGGACTTGCGCGTGGCCTCTTTGGGCGACAGGCCCTCCTCGGTCATCACGCGCTCGACGTTCTCCACCACGACGATGGCGTCGTCCACCAACAGGCCGATCGCCAGCACCAGGCCGAACATCGTCAGCGTGTTGATGGAGAAGCCGGCCACGGCCATGACGCCGAAGGTGCCTAGCAGTACCACCGGCACGGCGATCGTCTGGATCAGCGTGGCGCGGAAGTTCTGCAGGAACAGGTACATCACGAGGAACACCAGCACGACGGCCTCGATCAGCGTCTTGACCACCTCGTGGATGGAGACCTCGACGAAGGGCGTGCTGTCGTAGGGGATGACGGCCTTCATGCCGGCGGGCATGAAAGGCTCCATGCGCTTGAGCTCGGCCTCCACGGCCTTGGCCGTGGACAGCGCGTTGGCGCCGGTGGCGAGCTTGACGGCCACGCCCGCGGCGGGCTTGCCGTTGTAGCGCGACACGGTGGCGTAGCTCTCGGCGCCCAGCTCCACGCGGGCCACGTCACGCAGGTGGACGGTCGCGCCGTCGGTGCCGGTCTTCAGCACGATGCCGCGGAACTGCTCCGGCGTTTGCAGCCGGCTTTGCGCGGTGACGGTGGCGTTGAGCTGCTGGCCCACGTTGGCCGGGGCGGCGCCCAGCTGGCCGGCGGAGACCTGCGCGTTCTGCGCCTGGATGGCGGCCGACACGTCGGCCGGCGTCAGGCCGTGCTGGTTCAGCTGGCTGGGGTTCAACCAGATCCGCATCGCGTACTGCGCGCCGAACAGCGTGACCTCGCCCACGCCTTCCACGCGGCTCAGCGGGTCCAGCACGTTGGTGGAGACGTAGTCCGACAGGTCGACCTGCGACAGCTTGCCGTCCTCGGACACGAAGCCCAGCACCATCAGGAAGTTGATCGTCGACTTGACCACCTGCACGCCCTGGCGCTGCACCTCCTGCGGCAGCAGCGACGTGGCGGTGGCCAGCTTGTTCTGCACCTGCACCTGGGCGGTGTCGGGGTTGGTGCCGGCGGCAAACGTTAGCGTGATGCTGGCGTTGCCCTGCGAGTCCGACGTGGACGACATGTAGGTCAGCCCGTCGATGCCCTTGAGTTTTTGCTCGATGACCTGTGTGACGGTGTCCTCCAGCGTCTTGGCGGAGGCGCCGGGGTAGCTCGCGTTGATGGAGATCTGTGGCGGCGCGATGCTGGGATATTGCGAGACCGGCAGCGTGCGGATGGACAGCGCGCCGGCCAGCATGACGACGATGGCCAGCACCCACGCGAAGATGGGGCGGTCGATGAAGAAACGGGACATGGTGGCGTGCTCCGATCAGCGGGCCAGCGTGGCCGACGCAGCGATCTGCGCAGGCGCTGCCGCCGTGGCGGCCAAGGCCTGCACCGGCGCCCCCGGGCGCAGGCGCTGCAGCCCGTCGACGATGAGCTGGTCACCGGCGGCCAGGCCCGACGTCACCAGCCACTGGCCGTTGATGACTGCGCCGGTCTGGAGCTGGCGGGCTTCGGCCTTGCCGTCCTTGCCGACCACCATCGCCGTCGGATTTCCGCGCGCGTCCCGTGAGACCGCCGACTGCGGTGCCAGGATGCTGTGCGCCTGTACGCCGCTCTGCACCTGGGCGCGCACGTACATGCCCGGCAGCAGCTGGCGCCTGGGGTTGGGGAATTGGGCTCGCAGCGTCACGCTGCCGCTGGTCGGGTCCACCTGCAGCTCAGAGAACTGCAACTTGCCCTCCAGCGCGTAGCTGCTGCCGTCTTCCAGCAGAAGTTTCACGCGCGCCTGGCCGGCGGCGTCGCGCTGCAGGGTGCCGTCGGCGAGCTGGCGTTGCAGGCGCAGCAGCTCGGCGCTGGTCTGCGTGACGTCCACATAGATCGGGTCCAGTTGCTGCAGCGTAGCCATCGCGCCGGTTTGGTTGGCCGTCACCAGCGCACCGGGCGTGACCGCCGAGCGGCCGATGCGGCCGGCGATTGGCGCGCTGACACGGGTGCGGTCCAGGTCGATCTGCGCGGCGCGCATGGCGGCGGCGGCTGATGCCACGTCGGCCTGGGCCTGCTTAAGTGCGGCCTGAGTGTCGTCACGCAGCTGCTTGCTGACGGCGTCGATGCCGGCCAGCTCGTCATAGCGGCCGGCCTTCAGCTTGGCGGTGGTGGCGTTGGCCTCGGCCTTGGCGAGGGCTGCCTTGGCGCTGTCCAGCGCGGCCTGGTAGCTGGCAGGGTCGATCTGGTACAGCAGCTGGCCGGCACTCACGTCGCTGCCCTCCGTGAAGGCGCGCGTCTTGACGATACCGTTCACCTGCGGGCGCACTTCGGCGGTCTGGTAGGCGACGGTGCGGCCCGCGAGTTCGGTGCTGAGTTCGACGCGCTGGGGCTGGACTGTCACGGTGCCGACCTTGGCGGCCTGCTGGGCGCCGCCAGCGCGGGGCTGTGACTCGGCCTGGCTGCAGGCGCTGAGCGTGAAGGCGGCGATGACGGCAACCGCCAGCGTCAGCAGCGTGAACGCCGGCATGCCGAGCGAAGAGCGGGAAGGGAAATTGGGCATGGTGAGCCTCGCGGTGTGGAGGGCTGGGTCGCAGCGCGCGCCCTTGGGCGGCGCTCAGCGCTCAGTCCGTTCGGATATGAATGATCGTTCATTCTATTTGGCGTTGCTCGATTTGCAAGAAAAGAGTGAATGCCCATTCAGTCGTGTGGGGTCATTTGGCCGTTGGGGGTGATGGAACGCCAACCGCGTGTCGAGCCGCGGTGACGGCCCGCCTGGCCCCCACTGCGGGGACGAAGCGCCCCCGGGGTGCCCAGGTGGTGCGCGCCGCCGTCGCATCAGTCGGGCAAGCGCTCGAAGTCAGGTCATTGACCAGCTACCCACCCGGTGATCCAGACCGCGCAACCCACGCAGTCACCTTGCCCAGCCCACCGCGAATTCGAACGTTTGACTGCGCGTCGGGTGTGTCCTAGATTGGCCGCCGAGCGAAAAGCTCTGCAGGTCGCACTCGTCGAGAGCCTAGCGACGCGCCGCTGTCTCTGAACCTTGACGGGCTAGGAAGCTTGTGACCCACACCCGGCACCACCGCTCGTCCTCGAGGCAGACCACCGGTCCCATGGATGCCCCAGCCGCGCTGCAGCGCAAGCCAATGGGCCGGCGTGATGTGACTGCGTGCGTCGGGCGGCCGGCAGCATGCCCGAACCGCTGGCTGCTGCCACTTCAAATACCGCACTCTCGGCGTGCGGCGGGGATGTCCCGCATGAATCGACGACGGCCAGATATCCAACGCATCAGGATTCATTTGGGTGCGGTGCGGCCTGAATTTGACGAGTCCGCACTCGAAAACCTACTCTGATACCACGCCATCAAGCCAACGAACCGGAGCTGACATGAGTCTTCAATTTGCGCGCGCCAAACTGAGCATGAGAATGATGATGGTCGACCTGGATACCTGCAGCGAGCGTGATGCAGAACTGTTGATCCAGGATATCGATGATTGGTGCTCCGAATTCAAGGCCTGGGAACGAGGGGATTCCTTTGCGGCGGCTTTCAAGGAGCATCGAATGACTGCCCGCGTCGTTGCCCGCGCTGCGACATCCACGAAAAATACAACGACCAACAAGTTGGCAATGAATCAGTACAACCTGCAGACGCACAAGGTTGGACATGCCAAGCATCAGACCGCGGATATTTACGACACCGGCCTGAGCGGGATGAAGCTGAGGACGAATCCGGACAACTTCGGACAGGAGCAGATCATTCCGGGTGGAATGAAGAAAATCGATGGACAAATCAAGAAGGTGCCCACCATCATCACGGGAAAATACAACCTGGGTCTGCATGATCTCAGTGCCTGTCTTCTGAGCACGGCGCGCGGTTCGATCTTGAACCAGCTCGCATGGAAAGAGGGCGCAAAAGAACCTGACAAGAATGCGATCGCCTTCATGCCCCTGCCGCTGGAGGCGGACCTGCAACTGTTCTTCGTTCTCAATGCCAAGGCGAAGCAATGCAAGTCAAAGCATCCAGCGATCCATCAAAAGGTGGCGTGGGTCAGGCGGCGTATGACCCGGGTAAAACTTGCCAATGAAGTCGACGCGGGATCGGGATTTGTCAACATTGGAACTGGCTGGAAGAACGACCAGCGTCGCTACAAATACGGTCTTGGTCTGGTGGCAATTCCGGAGAAGACGGGGGCGGTAGGTATTGGTGAAACCGAACGCCGTACCCGGCTCGCCCTGCAATACAGACGCACGCTGCAAATGATGCCGCCGATGCCCAAGGATAATGACTCGCCGGGAACAAACAATGAAATGGTGATCGCCTACCGGCAGCATGCGTCGAACTGCTTCCCGTTGTTCGCCCTGTTTGAAAAGGAAAATAACCGGTTCGAAGTCATCGACGGTCCGGAAGAGTTCAAAACCGAATGGATAGGTAAATCCGTGCCTCGGTATATTGAAAATTGAGGCTGTGCATCGTACGGCCATCGCACCTTGCAGCCGATATCGAGGGTGGACGATGGCGGCAGCCAGTCAAAGCAGGGCGGGTGAGTCCGCGGTCTTCTCGACAAGCCTTTTCATGCAAGCGAGCGTTGCTGAAGCTCAGGCCACTGATGACCGAAACTGCATGAAAGAACTCGCCCTCGGAATCCTTCATGAAACTCGCCATCGCTGTTCACTTCGACGGCGGGCAAGCGCAAGCCGCCGCCGTCGCCTTCGAAGCCTGGGATTCGCCTGAAGCGGCGAAGACCTACCAGTCGCACATCGCCCATGTCGAGAAGGCTGTCCGCGGAGAGCTCGACCTCCGCGAGCTGCCCTGTGTCATGCAACTGCTGCGCGAGCACGGGTTGGAGCCCGAGCTCATCCTCATCGACGGTTTCGTCCATCTCGATGCGGATGAAACGCCTGGCCTGGGCCAGCACCTGTTCCATGCCCTGGGCAGCACCACGCTGGTCATCGGTGTCTCGAAGACGAGCAGGCCTGGCTTGCCGGCGCAATTCGAGGTGATGCGCGAAGAGGAGACCAAGCCGCTGATCGTGACCTGCGCGGGGGTCGACATCGGGGCGGCCAAGGCACGCCTGCGCGCGATGCATGGCCGCAAGCGCGTGCCCACGCTGATGAAGCTGGTGGCTCGATTGGCGAAGAGCGCGGACTGATACGGCCCGCAACGGCGGGTCGTTTCGTCGACTGGTTCAGGCCGCAGCGTCGGCGTCCATCTCCAAACCGAACTGCATCGCCGCCAACTTGGCATACAGCCCGCCGCGCGCCACAAGTTCGTCATGCCGGCCAATGTCCACGATGCGCCCCGCATCCAGCACGACGATGCGGTCCGCCTTCTGGATGGTTGCCAGCCGGTGGGCGATGACCAGCGTCGTGCGGTGCTGCATGGCGGCTTCCAGCGCCGCCTGCACGACGCGTTCGCTCTCGGCGTCCAGTGCGCTGGTGGCTTCGTCCAGCAACAGCAGCGGTGGGTTCTTGAGCATGGCGCGAGCGATGCTGATGCGCTGGCGCTGGCCGCCTGACAGGCGAACGCCGCGCTCACCCAGGAAGCTGGCGTAGCCTTCGGGCAGCGCGCGGATGAAGTCGTCGGCGAAGGCGGCCTTGGCCGCGGCGATGACTTCGTCGTCGCTCGCGCTGGGGCGACCGTAGCGGATGTTCTCCAGCGCGCTGGTCGAAAAGATGACGCTGTCTTGCGGCACCAGGCCCACGTTGGCGCGCAGGTCGGCCAGGCTGAGCTCGTGCGTGGGCACGCCGTTCAGGCGGATCTGGCCCGACTGCGGGTCATAAAAGCGCAGCAGCAGCTGGAACACCGTGGTCTTGCCGGCACCGCTGGGACCCACCAGCGCGACGGTCTCGCCGGGTTCCACGGTCAGGGACAGCGCGTCCAGCGCGGCCGTCAGCGGCCGGGACGGGTAGTTGAAGCGGATGGCGTCGAACTCGACGCGGCTGCCGCCGCTGGTGGCCGGCAGCGCCTCAGGGGCCGGCGGGTCCACCACCGGCGAGCGGGCGTTCATCAGTTCAACCAGCCGCTCCGTGGCGCCGGCGGCGCGCAGCACATCGCCCCAGACCTCGGCCAGTACGGCCACGCTGCTGACCAACAGGGTCACGTAGACCACTGTCTGGCCCAGGTGGCCTGCAGAGATCTTGCCGGCGATGACGGCCTGGGTGCCCTGGTACAGGCCCCACAGCATGGCGCCGAACACGGCGGTGATGATGAAGGCCACCAGGAAGGAGCGCACGCGGGTGCGGCTGATGGCGGTGTCGAAGGCAGCCTCGCTGGCGGCGTCGAAGCGGTCGCTCTCGGCCTTTTCCTGCGTGTAGCTCTGCACCACGGTCACGGCGTTCAGCACCTCGGCGGCGATGGCCGAGGTGTCAGCCACGCGGTCCTGGCTGGCGCGCGACAGCTTGCGTACGCGCCGCCCGAAGTACAGCGCCGGAGCCACCACCAGCACCAGGATGCCCAGCACCTGGCCCATCACGTAGGGGTTGGTGACGACCAGCATCACCAGCGCGCCCACGCCCATGACCGTGTTGCGCAGGCCCATGGACAGGCTGGAGCCGACGACGGTCTGCACGACGGTGGTGTCGGTTGTGATGCGGCTCAGCACCTCGCCGGTCTGCGTGGTCTCGAAGAACTCCGGGCTCTGGCGCAGCACGTGGCGGTAGACGGCGTTGCGCAGGTCGGCCGTGATGCGCTCGCCCAGCCAGGTGACCATGTAGAAGCGCGAGGCCGAGAACACGCCCAGCGCCGCGCCCACCGCGAACATCGCCAGGAAGTGCTCGCGCAGCGCCATCAGGCGCTCACCCGGGTTGCTGGCGCCGAAACCTGCGTCGATGAGGCCGCGCAGGGCCAGGGGAAAGGCCAGCGTTGCCAGCGCGGCCAGCACCAGCAGCACGAGCGCCAGCGTGATGTGGCCGCGGTAGGGGCGCAGGAAGGGCAGCAGGCCGCTCAGGGAGCGGGCCTGCTTGGACGCGGGGCGGTCGGTGTTGGCACTCATCGGGTCAATGTTTGGTTCAGCACAGCGCAGGTGTGGGCGAGCATCGGCTCGGACAAGTCCTGGTGGCAAAGCAGTTGCAGCACATGGGTGCGCCAGCGCGCGCCATGGTCGTCATGGAAGTCGGGCACGCCGGGCCAGACGCGGTCCCAGCGGAACACCGCGCAGCCTGCGGCGCGCAGCGCGGCGTAGACCGGCTCGGCGTCGTCCACCCACAGCGGCATTACATAGGGCGCCGCTTGCACGGGCAGGGCGCCCAGCAGCGGGCGCGCGCCAGGCAGGTTCTGCGTGCCGCCGTACAGCGTCTCGTAGTGCGCGCGGCGGCGGGCGACGATGCGTTCGCGCGGCAGGCCCAGCAGCCGGCGCGTCAGCGCGGTCGGTGCCTGCTCGCTGCGTGCGAGGTCGCAGTCGGCCATCATCTCGGGCTCGCTCATAGCGTGTGGTGTGCCCGGCGTTGCCTCGCGCGGCGGGCCGTTCTTCAGGCGGAAGAGAGCGCCCAACGGGGTGTTCAGACCGGCCAGCCGGCCCTGCTCGCTGGCCCGCTCCAGCAGGTCCACCCAGGCCTTGACCTGCTGCTTGGCACCAGCTGGCTGCAGCGTCTGCGCGGGCAGCGGCCGGGCGCCTGCCAGCAGGCCGCCTTCGGAGACCGGGAAGAACTTAGACACGCTGGCCGTGGCCAGGTCGCCCCAGTGGCCCACGGGCCGCTCGCCGGCCTGGCCGAAGAAGCTGTGCGCGCAGTCCTCCACCAGCGCGACGCCGCGCGCGTCGCACCAGGCGCGCACGCCGGCCAGCGAGCGCGGCAGGCCGAACAGCTGCATGACGACGATGGCGCGCGTGCGCGGCGCGGGCTCGATCGCGTCCAGCGCCGGCAGGCCGTCCGGTCCCAGCGGATAAAACTGCACCGCCGCACCGGCTGCGCGCAGCGGCGCCACCAGCGTGGGGCAGTGATAGCTGGGCGCCAGCACGCTGTCACCGGGCTGCACGCCCAGCGCCTTCATGGCCGCGAACAGCGCGGCGCGGCCGCTGGTCAGCAACCGGGTGTGGGGCAAGTCGTCGACGGCCGGAAGGCCGGCGGCAGCGGCGCCGCTTAGGTTGTCCCAGCCGAAGGTGGGTCGCGTGGGCTGGCGTGCGAGATGTGAGGCCATGGGGCGCGGATTGTGGGCTACGGAAGTGGCGGCCGGCCGGCGTAGCCGGTCAGCTCAAGGTAGCCGGCGCCCAGTGGTCGCTTTTCACGGTCGAACAGCTGGGCCACGCCCTCCCAGTAGACCAAGCCGCTGCTGCGGCGTGCATCGATCTCCTGTGCGTCGAAGGCCGCCGACAGCAGCATCTCGCCCGCCGGGCTGTTCAGCCGCCATTCGACGGGCCAGCGGGTGCCTGTGGCGGGGCTGGTCCAGTGGCGCGTGGCGGTCATCGTCACCTCGTCGGGCGAGAAGCTGCGGTCGGCCGCGCCCGGGGTGCGCAGGCTGCCGCCGGCCCATGAGCGTTGATCCGGGCGGCTGCCGCCCTTGTGGCGCAGCTGGAACAGCGTCAGTGCGCGGCCGTCCTGCAGGTTGATGCCCAGCCAGTCCCAGCCCACCGCCTCGCCCAGCACGCTGTCGCTCCATTCATGGTCCAGCCAGGCGCGGCCAGCGAGGCGGTGGCGCTGGCCGTCCAGCGTCAGCGTGGCCTGGGTGGCAAGCTGAGGGCGGGAGTAGTAGTGGCTGAATTGCTCAGGGTCGGCGCCCTTGCGCGACAGGCCGGCATCGCCTTGCAGCAGTGGCGGCTCCGGCGCGGCGAGCTGCAGATCGAGCGCGAAGCCGGGCCCGCTGAACGCGGCGCGGTAACCGTCGCCTTGGCGTTGGAGCGTCCAGTCGCGCAGTTTGACGTCGCAGTCGCCCACGGTTGTGTGGACCGCGCCGGGCAGCGCACGCAGCAGGCGCTGGCCGTGACGCTGGCGCCTGGCGGCGAGGTCGGACAGCGCGACATGGCCCAACACCAGTTGCCGGGCCGCGAGCGCGCTGGGGTGGTCGGCCGCGGCCGGGCCGGGCAGGCGGAAGAAGGTCAGCTGGTAGCCGAAGCGCGGCCTGAGCATGGATTCAGGACCGTCGCGGTCGGCCAGCAGGCCGGTCAGGTACCACCATTCGATGCCTTGCGCCGGGTGGGCGCCGAAGTCCGCTGGGAAGTTCAGCCCAGCGCGTGCGGGGAGAGGTAGCGCGGCCAGTAGCAGAGCGCGGCGCTTCATGAGGCGGCTTTCATAGCGTGTCTGGCTCCGTCGTCGTGCCCGGCCGAGTGGTGGCCGTGGAACCGGCTCTGCCGGGCCGCAGGCAGTGCCCCCTTGAGGGGGCCGACGAAGTTGGTTTGGGGCGGCCTCATGAATCGTCCCGCACGGCGCGGACGGCGTCGGCGCCCAGCGCGCGGCGGCCGGCCAGCAAGGCGGCGGCGACTGCGGCGGCGAAGGCCAGGCCCACGAGCGCGGCCAGGCGGGCGATCGGCAGATGCATCTCCATGCTCCAGTGAAAGCTCTGCGGGTTGACGACGTAGACCAGCACCACGCTCAGGCCCAGGCCCAGCGCCAGCCCGGCCAGCGCGCCGGCGCCGCCGGCGAGGCTGGCTTCGATGAGCAGCAATCGCATCAGCTGGCGCCGGGACAGGCCCAGGTGGCGCAGCAGCCCGAATTCGCGCTTGCGCGCCAGAGCCTGGGCCGACTGGCTGGCGATGACGCCGAACAAGCCCACCGCCAGCGCCACAGCCTGAAGCCACAGGGTGATGGCAAAGCTGCGATCGAAAATCTGCAGCGACAGCGCGCGCAACTCACCCGCCGCGGCCATCTCGGCGTCGTCGTGCGCCAGCTTGCGCACGGCGCTGCGGGTGGCGTCCAGCGACTGACCGGGGGCCAGCCACAGCGCCATCTCGGTGGACGTCGTGTCGCCGCTGGCGCGGCGGTAGTCGGGCAGGGCCATCCACAGCGCCGTGCTCTGGCGAGAGTAGTCGCGCCAGACGCCGCGCACCTGCAGTCTGACGACCTGGCCGCTGGCGACCAGCTCCGCCTGGAAGACGCGGCCGGGCCGCAACCCGTCGCGGTCACGCGCCGCCTCGTTGACCCAGACGGCGTAGGCGTCGGCATGGACATCGCCCGTCCAGCGCTCGACCAGCGGCAGGCTGCCGGCCGCCAGCTCGCGGGCCGTCAGCGCCACAGCATCGGCGCCGGGTGCCAGCCGCAGCCAGGTGGTGCGCTGCGGCGCGGTGCGCGCGACCTCGGGCAGCCGGGCGATGCCCTCCAGCAGGTTCATTGGCAGTGCGACGGGAAGGCCGTCGGCGCCGCGCAGCGTGCTGCGCACGTAGAGGTCTGCCGGCAGCGCTTGGTCCAGCCAGCGCATCAGCGACTCGCGGAAGCTACCGATCATGACTGTCATCGCCACGGCCAGCGCCAGCGCGACCAGCACGCCGGCCAGCGAGCGGCGCGCCTCGGTCGCCTGGTCGCGGCTGCGCTCGCGGGCCAGCAGCAGCAGGGCGCCTGCAGGCAGGCGCGCGAGCAGGGCGGTCATGCCAGTCACCAGCGCGGGCACCAGGGCCAGGCCACCCATCAGCAGGCACAGCATGGACAGGTAGGCGGCTACAGGGGTGTCGCCCCCCGCGCCCAAGTTCAGGGGAGGCAACCAGGCCAGCGCCGCGCCCAGGGCCAGCAGCGCCGGGCCCAGCCAGGCGGGCAGCGCGCGGCTCGCGGGCAGGCCCAGACCCTTCAGTACCAGGGCCGGCGCGATGCGGCGCACGGTCAGCGCCGGTGCCAGCGCGGCCACCAGCGCCGCGGCCAGGCCCAGCGCGGCGTAGACCAGGGCGGGGACGAGGAGCGGCTGGTTGAACAGCAGCTCGGCCGATGAGCCGCTGGTGCCGTGCAGGCCCAGGTCGCTGCCCAGCAGCTTCAGCGCGCCCGCCGCCAGGCCCAGACCCAGCGCCAGCCCGGCCGCCGTGCCCACCACGCCGATGACCAGGCCCTCAATCAGGATCAGCCGCCAGCGCATGCGCGCTGACACGCCCAGCACGCCCACCAGCGCCCACTGCGGCAGGCGCTGCGCGGTGGCCAGCGACAGCACCGCGTAAACCAGGAAGCTGCCGGTGAAGAGGGCCATCAGCGCCAGCAGGCCCAGGTTGACGCGGTAGGCGCGCGTCAGGTCGGCGAGCCGCGCGCCTTCGTCGTCGGGCGGCGCGGCCCGCCAGCGGGCGGGCAGGCGGGCGACCCACGTGGTCGCGTCGATGCCGGCCGCGAGCTGCACGTCGATGCGGTCCAGCGCTCCGAGGCGGCCGAACAGCGCCTGGGCGTCAGCAATGTCGATGACCCCCAGCGGCGAGTTGCCGGCGACGATGCGGCCACCGAGGGTCAGTTCGATGTCGCGCGGCGTGGTGCTACCGGATACTGGCAGGCGCAGCTTCAGCGTGGTTGCGCCGGCCGGCAGGCGATCGCGCGCGGCGGCGTTCAGGTGCACGGTGTTGGCGCCGAGCAGCGCGGCCGGGCCGCCTTCCACCTGGGGCAGCAGCTCGGGGGCAAGCGGGCGGGCGCCGGCAGCTGACGCCAGCAACGCCAGCGGGTCCAGGCCGATCAGGCGGATGGACAGCGCGCGGCCGTCGCGGCCGGTCTGGCCGGGCCACAGCGCCTGGGCTTCCAGCACCGGGCTGGCGGCGGTCACGTCGGCGCGGTTCAGCAGCTCGACCAGGTCGGCATCGGTCAGCGGGCCGGCGCGGGCGCGCAGCACGACGTCGGGCTGGCCATTGATGCCGCGCGCGGCGCGGGCGAACTCCGTTAGCGCAGCACCGTTGAGCAGGTGCACACCGAAGGCCAGCGCCACGCCAAGCATGACGGCGACGAGGGCCAGCAGCACGCGCCCGGGCTGGTCGCGCCAGGCCGGCCAGCAGAAGTGGCGCCACAGGCTCATGCCTGGTGCAACCCTGTCGCGTCCAGGCGCAGCCGCCGGTCGGCGGCCTCCGCCGCGCGCTCCGAGTGCGTGACCAGCAGGCAGGCGGCGCCCGCCTCGTGCGTGCAGCGGCTCAGCAGGTCCAGCACTTCCACCGCGTGGCGCGCATCAAGGTTGCCGGTGGGCTCGTCGGCCAGCACCAGCCGCGGCCGGTGCACCAGGGCCCGCGCAATCGCCACGCGCTGCAGCTGGCCGCCGGACAACTGGCGCGGCATGCGCGCCGCCAGCCCGGCCAGGTCCACCGCGGCCAGCATCTGCTGCACGCGGCCCTCGTCGCGCTGACCCAGCAGCCGCAGCGGCAGCGCCACGTTGTCGGCCGCGCTCAGGTGCGGCAGCAGGTGGAAGGCTTGGAAGACGAAACCCAGGGCCTGGCGCCGCAGCGCCGAGCGCGCATCATCGTCCAGGGCCCGCAGGTCCTGGCCGTCGAGGGCGATGCGGCCCGCATCGGCTTCGTCCAGCCCGGCCAGGCAGTTCAGCAACGTGGACTTGCCGCTGCCGGATTCGCCCAGCAGCGCGACGATCTCGCCGGGGGCGAGGTCGAGGTCCACACCGGAAAAGACGGCGACCTCACCATAGGACTTGGACAGTCCGCGTGCACTCAGAAGACTCATGCCTTGGATTCTGGGTCACTGCGCGAGGCGGCCGCCCGACCTTTGGGCGGGGCGAGCTTGATGCCGCGCCGGTTCAGTGCCTCGCGCAGCAGCAGCTCGGCCTGTGCATTGGCACTGCGCAACTCCATCGCCGCGAGCCGCTCGACCTCGGCCCACAGCGCGGGGTCCACGCGCAGCGGGAAGGACTTTTTGTCGGGGCTGGCCATGCCGGCAGCGTCAGGTATAGAGCGTGCCGGTGTTGACCACCGGCTGCGTCTCGCGGTCAGAGCACAGCACGACCAGCAGGTTGCTGACCATTGCGGCTTTGCGTTCGTCGTCCAGCACGACGATCTGGCGCTCGCTCAGGCCTTGGAGTGCCGTCTCCACCATGGTCACAGCGCCCTGCACGATCTTGCTGCGCGCGCCGATGATCGCTTCGGCCTGCTGGCGGCGCAGCATGACCTGGGCGATCTCCGGTGCGTAGGCCAGGTGGCTGATCTTGGCGTCCAGCACGTCTACGCCGGCATCGGCGAAACGGGCCTGCAGCTCGGCGCGCAGCGCCATGGCCACGGCATCCTGGCCGCCGCGCAGCGTCACGCGGCCTTCAACGACGTCGTCCGACTCGTCATAGGCGTAGCAGGCGGCCAGGTGGCGGATGGCAGCCTCGGCCTGCACGCGCACATAGGCCTCGTAGTCGTCCACCTGAAAGAGGGCCTGCGCAGTGTCGCGCACCCGCCAGACCACCACCGCGGCGATCTCGATGGGATTGCCGCGCTGGTCGTTGACCTTCAGCACTGGCGCGTTGAGGTTGCGGTCACGCAGGCTGATGCGCTTCTTCAGCGACAACGGGTTGGCCCAGCGCAGGCCGGCGCCGCGGTCGCTGCCGATGTAGGCGCCGAACAGCGTCAGCGCGGCAGCCTGGTTGGGGTTGAGCATGTACAGGCCCGCCAGCACCAGCACGCCGGCCAGCAGGAGGGGCACGCCGTAGACCGGCAGCGCGCGGGTCAGGGCCAGCACGCCCAGCCCGCCGAGGGCCAGGCCCACCGCAGCCATCAGATAGCCATTGCCGGCTCGGGCGGCGTGCTCGGTCACGGTGACGCGCGACGGGGAGGGATTGACCATGGTGAGACCTATTTCAAAAGTGAATCAAAGTGATATCACTTTAGCGGGGCTTTGGCGGCAGTGCAAGCGGCATCAGCCGAGCAGGCGTTGCAGGCCTGCCAGCAGCTCGGCCGTGGGCTGCGGCCCGTCGCAGGCAATGACGCGGCGTTGCGACATGCTCCGCAGCCAGGTGACCTGGCGCTTGGCGAGCTGGCGGGTGGCGGCGATGCCGCGTTCGCGCAGGTCGAAGAAGCTGTCGGCGTCCAGCGCCTCCCAGCTCTGGCGGTAGCCGACGCAGCGCATGGACGGCAGCGCGAGGCTCAGGTCGCCGCGGGAGCGCAAGGCTTTGACCTCGTCGATGAGGCCGTGGGCCAGCATCGCGTCGAAGCGCTGCGCGAGCCGCTCGTGCAGCCAGCCGCGGTCGTCGGGCTCCAGCGAAAACAGCGGCCAGTCCACGCCCTCGTCGCGGGACGCAGCATGCAGCGCGCTGAGCGGCTGGCCTGTGAGGCGGATGACTTCCAGCGCACGCTGGATGCGCTGGCTGTCGTTGGGGGCCAGCCGTGCGGCGGTCGCGGGGTCCAGCGTCGCCAGAGCGGCATGCATCGCGGGCCAGCCGAGCTGCGCCGCTTCGGCGTCGATGGCGGCGCGCAGTCCGGCATCGGCCTGCGGCAGCGTCGACAGGCCGTCGAACAGCGCCTTGAAGTACAGCATGGTGCCGCCCACCAGTAGCGGCAGCCGGCCGCGCGCGGTGATCTCGGCGGCCAGCCGCTTGGCATCTCGCACAAACTCGGCGGCCGAGTAGCTGTCCAGCGGGTCGAGGATGTCGATCAGGTGATGCGGCACCGCCGCCTGCTCGGCGGCGGTGGGCTTGGCCGTGCCGATGTCCATGCCGCGGTACACCAGCGCCGAGTCGACGCTGATGATCTCGACCGGCAGCACCTCGGCGATGGCCAGCGCCGCCGCCGTCTTGCCGCAGCCGGTGGGGCCGGCCAGACAGATCGGCAGATTCAGAACTTTTCCCATGGCGCGAGATATCGCCACTGGCCGACCGGCAGGTGGCCCAGCGGGATGCGGCCGATGCGCACGCGCTTCAGGCCCACGACCTTCAGGCCGACCAGCTCGCACATGCGGCGGATCTGGCGCTTCTTGCCCTCGCGCAGCACGAAGCGCAACTGCTGCTCGTTCTGCCAGCTGACCTTGGCGGGCTTCAGCGCCTCGCCGTCCAGTTCCAGGCCGTGGTTCAGCAGCGCCAGCTTGTTGTTCGACAGCGCGGCGTTGGGTAGCGTCCCCTCGGGCACGGGCTCGCTGCCCGGCAGGCCGACAAACTCGACGCGCACGAGATATTCCTTCTCGACGTCGGAGTCTTCGCCGATCAGCACCCGGGCGATGCGGCCGTCCTGCGTCAGCACCAGCAGGCCGGTGGAGTCGATGTCCAGCCGCCCGGCAGGCGCCAGGTTGCGGTGGTGGCCGGCGTTGGGCTTGATGCCCGAGGCGTCTTCCGTCCAGCGGTTCTCGGGCTGGAACAGCACCACGGCCGGCTCGTAGCCATCCTCGGCCTGGCCGGACACGTAGCCGATGGGCTTGTGCAGCAGCACCGTGACGAGCGACGCCTGCTGCTGGCGGGCGGCGGGGTCAATGTCGATCTGCGCGTCGGGCAGCACGCGCTGGCCCAGCACGGCCACCTTGCCATTCACACGCACCCAGCCGGCGGTGATCCATTCATCCGCCTCGCGGCGCGACGCGAGCTTGAGCTCGCTCATGCGTTTGGACAGGCGCTCGCCGTCCTCGGCGTCGATCTCGCGGGCCGGGTTGTTGCGCCGCTGCGGCCGCGGCGGCGGCTCGAAGCCAGGGCCGCGGTTGGAGGCGCGGCGCTGATCGACCCGCGGCGGACGGTCGTCGCGTGGGCGATCTGCGGGGCGCTCGTCCCGGTGTTCGTTGCGGCGAACCGGCTCGCCGCCTTGCGCGCGCCGCGGCGGGCCGTCGGGGTTGAATCCACCGGCTCTGGGCCCGGGTCGGCCTTGGCGTTCATCGCGCGGCTGGTCGGGGCGCTCGTCGCGCCGGAAAGGCTCGCTGCGCTGCGCCGGGCGCTCCTGCTTGAAGCCAGTCGGTTTCGGGCGAGCGGGGCGTTCCTCGCGGTGCGGCGCGGGCCGCTCGTTACGCTGCGCCTGAGCCTTCTGAAACTGCTCCTCGCGCTCGGCCCGTTCGGCCTGCGCCTTGGCCAGCGTGGTGCGTGGCTTGGAGACGCCCTTGCCGCGCACCGGTGCGCGCTTCTCGCCGTCGGCATTGCGGGTCTTGGCGGCGGGCTTGGGTTTGCCCTTGAGAGTGATGGTGGCCATGTGGTTTGAGCCTCAACGGCCTCGCAGGAAAAGGGCGTCGAGCTCGCGCATGTCGAGCTGGCGCCAAGTGGGCCGACCGTGGTTGCACTGGTCGGCGCGTTCGGTGGCTTCCATGTCGCGCAGCAGCGCGTTCATCTCGTCCAGGGTCAGCTGCCGGTTGGCGCGCACGGCGCCGTGGCAGGCCATGGTGGCCAGGATCTCGTGCTGGGCGCGTTGCAGCACCGAGCTGGCGTCGAACTGCGCCATCTCGGCCAGCAGCTCACGGGTCAGTGCGACCAGGTCGCTGGCAGCCAGCAGCGCCGGGCGCGAACGCACGGCCAGCGTGCGGGCGGACAGTGGTGCCACGTCCAAGCCCAGCTGGGTCAGGGTCGCGGCATGCTGTTCGGCCGCGGCGACTTCCTCGGCCGTGGCCGCAAAGCTGACCGGGATCAGCAGCGGCTGGCTCTCGATCTGCGTCGCGCCGAGCTTGGCCTTGAGCCGTTCGTAGACGACGCGCTCGTGGGCCGCATGCATGTCGACGATGATCAGGCCTTGCCGGTTCTCTGCCAGGATGTAGACGCCC
>JACPYV010000064.1 GCA_016195825.1 Burkholderiales bacterium
GCGAGCAACCCCAACGACACCGGCGTGGGCGTGGGCGTGGCGATCAACGTCGCCACCAATACCAACGAGGCCAGGCTGCTGGGTGACGCCATCGTCGCAGCCCAAGGCGCCAACGTGCGCGCCGGCATGACCGGCGGCGGGACGCACACCACCGGCGCCGAGGCCAAGAGCGGCGCGGGCGGCGCCAAGACCGGCATCGCCGGCGCACTGGCCGTGAACGTGGCTGTGGACCGCACGACGGCCGAGGTCGTTGCAGGCGCCAGCGTCAACGCTGGCGCAGGTGCCAGCACCATCAGTGCCGCGAGCAAGCGCGCGGACGGTGCCAGCGCGACGCCCACCGACTCCGGCGTGCAGGCCGATGCCAAGAACACCGGCGTCGGCGCGTCCGTCGCCGTCAACGTGCCCGACGTCATCGCCCGCGGTGAGATCGGCGATGGCGCCACCGTCTCCAGCAGCGGCGCGCTGACCGTCAGCGGCAGCGTCGAGAACGCGATCACGACCACGGCCGAGGGTGGCGCCAAGGGCGAGACCGCCGTTGCGCCCGTCGTGGCCGTCACGGTGGCCAACCAGGACGCCATCGCGCACATCGGCGCCGGCGCAGCGACTAACGCGGCCGGCGCCGTCACGGTCGCCAGCAGCCTGAAGTCCACCAACACGACCAAGGCCGAGGGCAAGGCCGAAGGCAGCAAGGACGCCGCCGTCGGCGCGGCCGTTGCGGTCAACGTGGAGCTTGACCATAGCCGCGCGAGCGTCAACCGCAACCTGACCGGCACGACCGGTGTGGCCATCACAGCCGCCAGCGAGAGCGACACGACCGCCCAGGCCAAGGCGAGCGCCGTGGGTGGCAAGGAGGACGACAGCAAATCGTCCAGCGACGACCATGGCGTGGACGACCAGAACGCCGCCGCGCGCAGCAGCGGAGACTCGGCCGCTGCAGCCGGCGGTGCGCGCAACTCGTCGTCGTCCACCGCCACGCCATCGGCGCAGAGCGCCGGCGGCGGCACAGTCAGCGTGGCCGCAGCGGTGGCGGTCAACATTGCCGACGCGACCGCCAGTGCAACGGTCTCAGGCGCCAGCATCGCCTCCAGCGGTGCCGTCACCGTGGCCAGCACGGCCGACAGCGATGCCAAGGCCAGCGCCGATGGCAGCACCCGTGCCAAGGATGCGAGCAACCCCAACGACACCGGCGTGGGCGTCGGCGTGGCGGTGAACGTCGCGCACAGCACCAACGAGGCGCGCGTGCTGACGGGCAGCACCATCAACAGCCAGGGCCTCAACATCACGGCCGGCATGGCGTCTGCCTCCGGCGACGGCGCGACGCACACGACGGCCGCCGAGGCCAGGAGCGGCGCCGGTGGCGCCAAGACCGGCGTGGCCGGCGCGCTGGCCGTCAACGTTGCGGTGGACCGCACGACGGCCGAGCTGGCCGCAGGCGCCAGCGCCAATGCCGGCGCGGGTGCCAGCAGCGTCACGGCCAGGAGCACGCACGACGACTCCGCCAAGGCCATGCCGACCGACTCCGGCGTGCAGGCCGATGCCAAGGACACTGGCGTCGGCGCGTCCGTCGCCGTCAACGTGGTGGACCACATCGCCCGGGCCGAAGTGGTCAACACGGCCGGGCTGTCCAGCGCCGGTGCGATGACCATTGCCTCCGCGCTGCAGAACACCCTCACCACCCAGGCCGAAGGCGGCGCCAAGGGAGGCACTGCTGTTGCGCCGGTCGTGGCGGTGACGGTGGCCAACCAGGACAGCATCGCGCGCCTGGGCACGGGCGGCCTGTTGACCGCCACGGGTGACTTGGCCGTCACAGCCGACCTGCGCTCCACCAACAACACCACCGCCAAGGGCAAGGCCGAGGGCAGCAAGGACGCGGCCGTCGGCGCCTCCGTGGCCGTGAACGTGGAGCTGGATCATGCCAACGCCGAGCTGGCGCGCTCGGTCACCAGCACCGGCGCCGTCAGCGTGGCCGGCACCAGCCAGGTCAGCACCACGGCCAAGGCCGAGGCCAGCGCGGTCGGTGGCGAGCAGGACGACAGCAACAGCAGTTCCGACGACGACGGCGTGAACCAGAAGACGGCTGCCGGCCGCGGCCTGGGCAACTCCGCGGCCGGGGCGGGCGGCGCGCGCAACTCCAGCAGCAGCGCGGCCACGCCGTCCGCCGGCGTCGCCAGCACCGACTCCACCAGCGGGGACAGCGGCAGCAGCGAGACCGTCAGCGTCGCCGCGGCCGTGGGCGTCAACATCACCGACGTGACCAGCCGCGCGCGCATCAGTGCCGGCACGATCTCCACGCCGACCAAGAGCGTCGCCGTCCAGTCCAGCGCCAACACCGACGTGCAGGCCATCGCCGACGGCAGCGCGACCACCAGCGACGGTGGCACGGGTGTGGGCGCCGCGGTGGCGGTGAACTACGCCGCGATGACCAACGAGGCCCTGGTCGATTCCGGTGTGGTCATCACGGCCGACGGGTTGCAGCTCGGCGCGACGATGACCAACGTTGGCGGCGACACCACGCACACCACGCTGGCCAGCGCCAAGAGCGGCGCGGGCGGCGGCGACATCGGCGTGGCCGGCTCGGTGGCGATCAACATCGTCAACGAGGACACCCGCGCTCAGATGAGCGGCAACGCCACGCTGGCCGGCGCCGATTCCGGCGGCGCGCTGCAGGCCATTACCCAGTCCACCGCCAGCGACACGGCCAAGGCCATCCCCGAGAATGAAGGCGGCCAGGCCGGCGGCAGTGACGTGGGCGTGGGGGCGTCCGTGGCCGTCAACATCGTCGACCGCAACCTCGACGCGACTCTGGCTGACGGTGCACAGATCGCCGGCAACGTCTCGGCGATGGCAGTCACGTCGACTGCGATGGACACGATCACCACCGAGACCGAGAACGGCGCCAAAGGCGACACCGGAGTCGGCGTCGCGGCAGCCGTCACGGTCGACACCAACAACACCCACGCGCTGGCCGGAACCGCCACCGGCACGCTGGCGGTCGCCGGCGACATGGCCGTGCGCGCCTTCCGCCTCGACCAGGTCAACGGCAGCGCCAAGGCCGATGCGGCCGGCAAGGACACGGCCGTCGGTGCGTCCGTCGTCGTCACCGTCGTGGATGGCGACGTCAGCGCGCGCCTGGCCCGCAGCGTCACGGCCGGCGGTGCGGCGGATGTGTCGTCCTGCGCCACGGTGCTGGCCACAGGCTCGGCCAAGGCCAGCGCGTCGGGCAACAGCTCGGGTGGCCGCAGCGCCGACAGCGAATCCAGCAACCAGCTCAACAACAACCCCAACAACGGCGGCGACCGCACGCTGCCCAAGAGCAACGACCAAACCAACTCCGCCAACTCGCAGACCAGCGGCGAGACCGGCGGCAGCGGGTCGTCCGGCACCGGCGTGGCCGCGGCCATCGTCGTGCAGGTGCTGGTTACCGACAACACGGCCAGCGTGGCCGACGGCGTCAAGCTGACGGCTGGCGGCGCGATGACCGTCGACGCCCAGGCCGACTACAACGTCATCAACCAGGCCCAGGGCGACGCCATCGACCTGAGCAAGGACACCAACGTCGGCGCCGCCGTGGCGCTGGGGGTGACCGACGCGAGCAATGTCGCCAGCGTCGGCGCGAATGCCGACTTGCGGGGCGCCTCGGTGCTGATCCGCGCCGACCGCCCGGGCGACAGTGGCGACCATGAGTTCCGCAGCCTGGGCGTCGCCGCCGCGGGCGGCAAAGACACCTCGGTGGCAGGCAGCGTGGCGATCAACATCGTCACGCTGGACACGGCGGCCAGCGTGGGCAGCGGCACGCAGGTCCGCGCCAACGCCGGCAAGCTGGACGTGGTGGCCGACCAAAGCACCGCCATCCAGGCCATCGCGGGGGCTGCGGCACTCAGCACGGGCGGGACCGGCGTCGGCGCTTCGGTCGGCCTGAACATCGTCGTCGAGCGCACCAACGCGACCGTCGGCGCCGGCGCCCAGCTCGCTGCGCGCGATGCGACCACCGTCACGGCTACCGGCCAGGTGGTGCCGGCCACGATGGACCTGCCCGACCCGCTGCCCAACCTGACGGTCAGCAACCTGGCCATCTCCGGCGGCATCTCCACCGACGGTGCCGCGGGCGCGGGCTCGGCGGCCGTCAACATCTACACGCTGGATACCATTGCCCGCCTCGACAACGGCGTGACCGTCAACGACGCCGCGCTGGGCGTGGCCGCCGGCGCGGCCCAGGACGTGACCGTCGCGTCCAAGAGCCGCACGGACATCGAGGGCGGCGCCGGTGCAGGCGGCATCTCCATCAGCAATGCCGGCGTCGGCATCGGCCTGGATGTGAGCGTCCTCATCGAGAACACCAAGACCACGCTGGGCTCCGGCGTGGCCCTGAAGGCCGGCCGCGACATTGCGGTGCGCGCCGGCAGCGACCAGGACATCACCAGCGTCGCCGCGACCGCGGGCGTCGCGACCGACGGCACTGGCGTTGGCGGCAGCGTGTCCGTCTACATCGTCACCAATGACACCGAGGTCACGACGGCAGGCGGCGCCGGCTCGGCGTTGCAGGCCGGCGGCTCGGTCGCCGTGACGGCCGACGCGCCATTTGACATCAACCAGATCGCCGGCGCGCTGGCCTACGGCAACTCCGCTGGCGTGGGCATCTCCAGCACGGTGCTGGTCCACAACGACACCGTGCAGGCGCTGGTAGGCCCCAGCACGGTCATCGCGGCCGGCTCGACCGGCGGCGTGGACGTGGCCGCCACATCGCACGAGAACATCCTCACCATCGCTGTGGGCGGTGGTGCGTCCAGCAGCGCCGCGGTGGCCGGCTCGGTCGTCGTCAACGTGCTCAACGAGACCACCAAGGCCCGCATCGACGACAGCGCCACCTTCACGGTAGGCACGGTCTCGGGCGCCACCCAGGCCAACATGAAGGTGAGGGCGGACGACGAGAGCAGCATCATCTCGGTGGCCGGCTCGGTGGCCGCGTCCAGCAGCGTGGGCGTGGGCCTGGGCGTGGTCGTCAACACGCTGAACAAGACGACGGAGGCCCGGCTGGGCTCGGGTGTCACCGGCACGGTGGACGGCGACCTGTCGGTCACGTCCGCGTCCAACGAAGACATCTCCACGGTGGCCGCCGGCGTCGCGGCCAGCTCCAGCGTGGGCGTCGCGGCCGATGCCAACGTGCAGGTGCTCAACATCACCACGCGCGCCGTCCTCGGCGACGACCCGACCGACGCCAAGGCCAGTGCCGGTGCGGGCGACGTGCATGCGCAGGGCAGCATCGTCGTCGCGGCCGACGAGAACACCGAGATCGACCTCATCACCGGCTCGGTTGGCGCGTCCGGCTCGGCCGGCGTCGGCGCGGCGGTCGGCGTCGTCACGGCGAACAAGAACACCGTGGCCCTGGTGGGCGACGGCGCCAAGGTCACGGCCGACGGCCTGCGCACGGGCCTGACCGTGGAAGACGGCGGCATCGGCGTCGGCTTCAGCGCCTCCACGCCCATGAACCCCAATGGCCTGCCCAACGCGGCGGCCGGGCAGAAGGGCAACGCGGCGGCCTTCGAAGTCGGCACGCCGACCTTCAATGCCGCCAGCGGCAGCGGCCAGAGCAGCGACGACCAGAGCTTCACCGGCAATCGCGTCGCCACGCCCAGCACGCGCAGCGGCTTCACCGGCCTGGCCGTCACTGCCACCAACCGTGACGACATCGAGACCTTTGCCGTAGCGCTGGGCGCCGGCACGGCCGGCATCGGCGTCGGCTCGGCCACCAACGTGGTCAGCACCACCACCACGGCCGGCATCGGCGCGGGCGCGAACGTCAACGCCGACACCAGCACGGGCGGCGCAGGGCAGAGCGTGCTCGTCGGCGCAGGCGACGACTTTTCGCACGTCGCACTGGCCGGTGCCCTGGGCTTCGGCACCGTGGGCGTGGCCCCGGGCGTGGACGTGACCGTGCTGACGCACGACACCAGTGCCAGCATCGGCGGCAACGCCAGCGTCAAGGCCAGGGACGACGTGGTCGTGCAGGCGGCCAACCAGGACCACCTGCTGCTGATCTCCGCCGGCATAGCGGCCGGCACGGTGGGCGTGGGCGGCGCGGTCAACGTGCTGGTGCTGAACAACCATACGGCAGCCACCCTCGGCGCGGCGTCCGCGGTGCAGGCTGGCGGCGACGTCGGCGTGCTGGCGAGGGACGGCACAGACACGACGCTGATCGCCGGCGCCCTCGGCGCGGGCACGGTGGGCGTGGGTGCGTCCGTCGGTGTCATGAGCATCACCAAGCACACCGATGCCGGCGTGCTGACCGGCGCCAGCGTCGACGCCAAGGGCGCCGGCACGGGGCTGCTGGGCATGCTGGACGGCAGCGTGGGCCAGGGCGGCATGGGCAAGGCGGAGCGCCACGGCGTTGTCGTGCAGGCCGACAGCAGCGAGGACTTCTTCCACCTGGACGTCGCCGCCGGCTTCGGCTACGTGGGCGTGGGCGGCGGCGTGGGCGTGTCGCTGCTGGACTCGGACACGACGGCCATCATCGGCGCCAACACCAAGATCAACCGCAGCAACGGCAACGCCGGCGCAGACGCCGACCAGGGCGTCTACGTGACCGCGGCCAACCGCGCGGGCGGCACGCACTTCACCGGCGCAGTGGCTGGCGGCTTTGTGGGCGTGGGCGGTGCGGTGCAGGTGGGCAGCCTGCGCAACGACACCGCGGCGCGCATCCTCGGCAATGCCGATGTGGCGGCCGCGGGCGACGTGGCTGTCAACGGTCTGTCGCGCATCGACCTCAACTCGCTGACCATCTCCGGCGCCGGCGGCTTCGTTGGCGCGGCGGGCGCCGTGACGGTGTGGTCCGTGGGCACGCCGCTGGAGCGCAGCTACCAGAACGACCAGGGCTCGTCGGCCGACGGGCTGACCAAGACCCAGGGCGACGGCAGCTCGGGCTCGGGCGACAGCGACGCAGCCCGGCAGGCGACCCTCGCCAAAGGCCAGGTGGGCAGCGTGCTGGGCGGCTTCAGCGGCGGCTCGGCCGGCAGCGGCCAACAACGCGTGCATGACCGCGCCGGCGGCGCCGGCAGCTTCGTCAACGGCTCCGGCCCCAGCCAAGCCGAATGGCTGGCTGCCATCAATGCCAGCAACCCGGCCCAGGGCACCGAGGCCACGGTGGCCGGCGGCACCAGCATCACGGCCGGCAATGCCATCACCGTCAACGCCCAGCAGTGGGCGAACGTGGACTTCCTCGTCGGCGCCATCGGGGCCGGCGCAGGCGGCATTGGTGCCGGTATCGGCGTGTTCTCGACTGCGTTCAACACCAACGCCAACGCTGGCGGCAGTTACACGGCCGGTGGGCAGTTCAAGGTCAGCTCGCGGTTGGACAGCACGGTTGACGCCATCGCCTTCGCCGGCGGCGCCGGCTTCGTGGGCCTGGGCGCGGCGGTGTCAGTGCTTAGTGACCACAGCTACAACCAGAGCGGCCTGGCCGACAGTGCCCGCGTGAAGGCCGCGTCCAGCGTGGACGTGACGGCCATTTCCAACCGCAGCATTCACCTGAACACCGACCAGGGCGCCGCCGGCGCGGTCGCCGCGGGCGCCTCCTTCACGCGCCTGACCAGCGACGGCCAGGTCAGCGCCGACGTCGGCCTGGGTTCCCGCATCGGCCAGGACGCTGGCCTTACGGTCGGTGCGCTGCACGTCGATGCCGAGGCCAATTTCGACACCTACGCGCACACGCTGGCCTTCTCAGTTGGCGCGGTGGCCATCAGCGCCAACTTCGCCATCGTGGAGGTCACGCCCACCCTGCGGGCCTCGGTGGGCGACGCCTCGCTGGTCAAGACCACCGGCGAGGCGACCGTGGACGCCCTGTCTACAGGCAAGGCCGACGCCACCGTGCTGACCGTCACGGCGGGCGCCGGCGCGACCGGCGTCAGCCTGTCCTCGGCCACGTTCTCGCCCACTGTGCAAGCGCTGTTCGGCGCCACCTCGGTGCTGAACGCCGGCGGCCTGATCCGCGTGCAGGCGCGCAACAACCACAACGGCACGGCGGCGCTGGCCAACAAGGGTGCCTGGGCACAGTCCACGGCGCCGGGCTTCGGTGGCTTCACCGGCAACGGCGCGGTGCCGACGGCCGAGGCCAACGGCGCGGTCAAGGCCAGCGTCGGCTCCGGCTCGCTGATCAGTGCGGGCGGCCGCGTGGACGTGCTGGCCTACAACAACAACGAAGCCGAAGCCAAGGCGCTCGCGCTGTCGGTGGGTGGTGCCACGGTGGGCGTCAGCGTCGGCAACGCGCGAGCCAACGGCGGCACGGCGGCCGAGCTGCTCGGCGGCGTCGGTGCGTCCACGGACCTGACGGTGCGCTCGCAGGCCCGCAATCTCGCCAACGCGGATGCTGACGCCTCGGGCGGCGGCCTCTCCGGCACCAACGGCGCCAGCAGCACCGCGCGCGCCAACGGCAACGTGCAGACCACCATCGGCGTCGCGGCGCAGGACGCCTCGATCAATGCCAGCGGCAGCATCGTCATCGAGTCGCGCTCCAGCAATGACGCGACCGCCAACACTTTTGGCCTGTCGCTGGGCGTCGGCAGCGCGGTGGGCATCATGGCCGCCAGCGCCGAGGCCTCGCCCGACGTGCGCTCCACCGTCACCGGCAACACGCAGCTGGTCTCGGGCACCGGCGTGCGCGTCGGTTCGTATCACAACCAGGCCGGCGAGGACGTGCGCGCCACGGCCGACGCGGCCGGCGGCGGCCTGGGCGGCGCCGTGAGCGGCACGATCGTCAACGCCAAGAGCCTGGGCAATGCGCAGTCCCTGGTGGGGGACAACACGGCGATCGCTGGCGGCAGCGGCGCGGTCATCGTGGAAGGCCTGTCGTCCAACACGGCCAATGCCACCGGCACGGCCTTCGCTGTCGGTGCGGTGCTGGGCATCGGCGGCGTGGTGGCCAACGCGACCACCGGCGGCACTACGGGCGCCGTCAGCGGCGCCGACGTGACCGGCGCCAGCTACTCGGTGCTGGCCCATGCCGACCAGAACGCCGACGGAAGCGCCAAGGCAGCGGCCGGCGGCCTCACCGCCGGCGTCACCGGCGCGGGCGGCACCAGCTCGGCCACGCCCACGGTCAATGCCGGCATCGGCGACGGAGCGCAGGTCAGCGTCGGCGGCCCGATCTCGGTCGTGGCCGAAACGACGTCCGACTCCGACGGTGTCGCCAGCGGCGTGGCCGTGTCGGCCGGTTTCTCCATGGGCATCTCCGTCGCCGACGCGACGCTGAGCCCGACGATGACCAACCGGATCGGTACAGGCGCCAGCCTCAGCGCCAACGGCGCCGGCTCCGACCTGACCATTGCGACCCGCGTCAACGGCGGCACCGACAAGTCCGGCGGTGCCACGGCCACGGCCACGGCGCCGTCCGGTGGTCTGGCTGCGGGCAGCGGCACCGGCGCCTCGGCGCAGACGACTTACAACGTCCTGCAAAGCTCCGGCAGCGGCGTCACGCTGAACGCCGGCCGTGACCTGAACGTGGAGCTCAAGCTCGGCAACCACGTCGAATCCACCGCCAACAGCGACACCTTCGGCCTGGTCGCCGCCATCGGCGGCGCAGTGTCCAGCGCCACGGTGGACGGCAGCGCGCAGAGCAACTTCACCAGTGCCAGCGGCACCGTGGGGCGCAACCTGAATGCGCTGGGCGTTTCCAGCCAGCCCGTCACCAGCACTGCGCGCGCGTCCGGCGGCGGCCTGGTCAGCGGCCAGATCAACAGCGCCACGGCCAGCTTTACGCCGACCATGGGCATCGACCTGGGCAGCGGTATCACCAACGTCGGCGGCAGCGCGACGGTGCAGATGCTGTCCGCCACCGACACCACGGCCAGCGCCATCGGCAAGGCGCTCAGCATTGCCGCCAGCATCGGTTCGTCCAGCGCCACGGCCACAATGAGTCCGACCGTGTTCGCCCGCAGCGGCAACCAGCAGCTGACGGCGGGTGGCGCCATCCTCGTGGAAGCCCGCCACAACCATGACGGAACCGCGGCCACCGGGCTCAACACGGTCGCCACCGCACTGGCCTCTGCGGGCAGTGCGCTGGTCAGCGGCACGGGTGCGTCCGCGTCCGCCACGGCTTCGGCCAATGTCGACGCGACCGTCGGCGCCGGCAGCAAGCTCACGTCGGGCGGCACTGTCAAGGTGTTGGCCGACGCGGCCAACCTGGCCAGCGGCGACACCTCGGGCTTGGGGGCCGGCGGCCTGATCGGCTTCGGCAAGTCCGTCAGCTCTGCTATCGTGGGCGGCGGCACGACGGCCGACCTGCGCGGCGGCGTGGGCGGGGCCACGTCCATCAACGTCATTGCCCAGGGTAAGAACACGGCCGTGGCCAGCGCCAACGCCTCCGGCGCCGCCGGGCTGGCCGGCCTCAGCGGCGGCAGCGCCACGGCCCGTTCCAACAGCGGCGTGGCCGCCGGCATGGGCGACAACGGCGTCGCCAGCACCGCGACGACGACCGGCGCCGTGCTGGTGGATGCAATCTCCAGCGCCGACGCCGACGCCAAGGCCAAGGCCTTCTCGTTCGGTTTCGCCGGCGCGCTGGGCTTCATGAGCGCGACCAGCCAGGTCTCTCCCGCCGTCACCGCCGAAGTGCGCGGCACCACTGGCGTCAGTGGCAACGGCATCACCGTGCGAGCCCGCCACAACCAGGCGGGTGAGGACAGCACCGCGGTGGCCGACGCAGCCGGCGTGAGCGGCGGCGTGTCCGTCAGCGGCGCCGACGCCGACGCCACCGCCGCGGCCGACACCAAGGCGTTGACCGGCAACGCGACCAGCTTCAACGCCGGCAACAGCGGCGTGCTGGTGCAGGCCAATGCGGTGAACGTGGTCACCGGCACGGGCGAAGCCTTCAGCGGCGCTCTGGGCGTGTCGGCCGGCATCGTGTCTGCCTCGGCCCGTTCCGGCGGCATCACCGAGGCCACCAGCGGTGCCGACGTGCTGGGCAGCTCGCTCAACGTGCAGTCCACCGCGACGCAGATTGGCAACGCGACCGCCGAAGGCACGGCCGGCGGCCTGCTGGCCGCCGGCACCGGCGCCGGCGTGACCACCACCGTCAACCCCGACGTGCGCGCGGGCCTGGGCGATGGCGCCGTCATCGACGTGGCCGGCGGCATCAACGTCAGCGGCACGGCAACGACCGACGCCGACGGCACCGCCACCGGCGTGGCCGTGTCCTTCGGGCCCTCGCTGGGGCTGTCCAAGTCCGACGTGACGCTGGCGCCGACGATGACACTGCGTGTGGGCACCGGCGTCAACGCGACGACGCATTCCGCCAACACCGGCGACATCAATTTCGCGCTCAGCCACAACGGCGGCAGCGACAAGGCCGGCGGCGCCACATCCACGGCGTTCGCGGCCGGCGGCGGCATCGCGGCCGGCGGTGGCGCGGATGCGTCCGCGGCCGTCAACTACAACATCAATGCGACGACCGGCAGCGGCGTGACGCTGAACGCCGCGCGCGGCGTGTCTTTCTCGACGCAGACCGGCGCCCATGTCGAGGCCGACGGCGATGCCCGTGGCTTCGGCCTCGTCGGCGGTCTGGGCGGTGCGCTGTCCAGTGCGACCGTCACTGGCACGGTCAACCAGGCGCTGGGTGCGGTCAGTGGCACGCAGGGCATCGACTTCAAGGTCGAGACGACGGCCAACCATCTCGTCGACGCGACCTCACAAGCTTCCACCATCGGCCTGCTGGGCTCGGGCCAGATCAACTCGGCGACGGCCAACTTCAGCCCCACGCTGACGGCCAACCTGGGCGGCGGCGGCACGATCAACGTGGGCCGTGACCTCATCGTCACCTCGCTGTCCACGGCCGACACGACGGCTACGGCCCAGGGCGCTGCCATCAGCGGCGGCATCGGCATGGGCGGCTCGTTCGCAACTGCGACGATGAGTCCCAGCATCAATGCGCTGACTGGCAACGAGACGGCCAACGTTGGCCGCAACATCGGCATCCGTGCCAGCCACAACCACGACGGTGCCGGCTCTACCGGCGGCGATACCAACGCGCTGGCGCGCAGTTCGTCCGGCGGTGCCCTGCTCAGCGTAGCCGGCGCGTCGTCCGCGGCCAACGCCAATGCCGCAACCACCGCGCGCAGCGGCGCCGGCAGCGTGCTGACGGCCGGTGGCTCCATCGCCATCCACTCCGACGCTGCCAACATCGCCCACACCGAGACCTCGGGCCTGTCCATCAGCCTTGTGGTCGCGGCGGGCAAGTCCGTCGCGGCCTCCAACGCCAATGGCACGACCACGGCCGAGATCGGTGGCGGCTCCGGCGGCAGCAGCTTTGTCGACGTACGGGCGCTGGGCCACAACTACGCCGATGCCCAGGCCAACGCCTCGGGCGGCGGGCTGGCGGCCGGTGTCAACAGCGGCGACGCAACGGCCAAGGCCGCCGGCGGCGTCGTGGCCGGTGCGGGCAACGCCAGCTCGGCAAGTGTGGTCAACAGCTCGGGGTTGATCAACATCCTGGCGCTGTCCGAGATGGACGCGAACGCGCAGGCCCGCGGGCTGTCCATCGGCTTGCTCGGCGCCGTTGGCGTGATGTCGGCCAACGCCGAGGTCTCGCCCAACGTCACCAACCTCGTGCAAGGCACCACCACGTTGAGCGGGCAGGGCGTCAGCGTGCTGGCCCAGCACAACCAGGGCGGCCAGAACGCGCGCGCCAAGGCAGACAGCGCCGGCATCGGCGCCGGTGTGACCGTGGCCGGCGCGAACGCCACCGCCAAGTCCGGCGCCAACACCAGCGCCACCACCCTGGTCAATGCGACGCTGAACGGCAATGGCGGCGTCGCCACCGTGCAGGCGCTGGCCAGCAACATCGTTTCCGCGGACGGCTCCGCGCTGGGCGGCGGCGGCCTGGCGCGCGGCGCCATGACGGCCACGGCCACGTCCAACGGCACGACCAACGCCAACAGCGCGTCCCGGATCAACGGCGCCGGCCTGGTCATCGATGCGACGGCCAGCCAGAATGCCACGGCCACCAGCTCCGCCGCGGCCGGAGGGCTGGTCTTCGCCAGCTCGGGTGCCAAGGCTACCAGCGCGGTCACGCCCACCGTCAGCGCCGGTATCGGCGCGGGTGCGGTCATCGACGTCAACGGGGGTGTCAACGTCGGCGCCAATGCCAGCACGGCGTCCACCGGCATTGCCGATGGCGTGCAGTTCTCCGGCGGTGTCGGGGCGGGCGGCTCGGTCGCCGATGTTGACATCAACCCGACGATGATGGCCAACATCGGCAACAACGCCCGCATCACCACGCATGGCGCAAAGGGCGACGTGCAGATGGCGGTGCGCCTGAACAACGGCGATGCTGCGGCCGGCAAGGCGACCGCGCGTTCCAGCGCGAGCGCAGGTTCCGCGATCTCGGTCTCCGGCAGCAACTCGACGGCCTCGACGGTCGCCAACCTGACCAACAACACCGGGTCGGGCGTGCTCTTCGACACGTCGGGCGATGTCCGCTTCGACACGCTGTCCGGCCTGACGGCCGATGCCGTCGGCGACAGTCTCAACCTCGGCTTGGTCGGCGCGGGCGGCGTGGCCAAGTCCAGCGCCACCATGGGCGGCACGACCAACGCAACGACCGGGGCCATCTCCGGCAGCGTCGGCGGCGATCTGGTCATCAACACGGCCAGCAACTACCGGGCGACCTCCGACAGCAATGCCGCCGCCGGTGGCCTGCTGGGCTCGGGCGGCAGCAACACCTCGAACGCGACCGTCACGCCTACGATCAACGTGGGCATCGGCGCGGGCGGCAACATCGCCGCCGGCCGCGACGTGGTCATCAACAACGTCTCCACCGGCGACGCCGATGCCCGCGCGGACGGCATCAGCATCGGCGGGCTGGGCTCGTTCAGCGGCTCCGACGCTACGGCCGTCGTGCGCCCCGACATGGACACAACGGTCGGTGCCGCCGACGTCAGCGCCGGCCGCAACTTCACGGTGCTGGCCAGCCACAATCACACCGGCGCCGGCGCCAGCGGCCAGGACGCGCATGCCTACGCCAATGCCTCCGGCGGCTCCTTCGGCTTCAGCGGCGTGGGTGCCAACAGCCTGGCGCAATCGTCGGCCGACATGAACACCTCGCTGGGCGGCGCGGGCGCCGACCTGTCCGCTGGCACCGGTGACTTCACCGTCACGACCCGCTCCGGCAACATGGCCAGCGCCGAGGGCTATGGCCTGTCCATCGGCGGCCTGCTGGGCAAGGGCAATGCCCGCGCCGACAGCATCGCCGGCGGCACGCTGACCAACGCCCAGAACAACACCTACGGCAACGACAACCAGGCCACCACCATCGCGGCCGGCACCGGCATCGTGGCCGGCGGCAATGTCGCCATCGACAACATCAGCGACCAGGGCGCGGCGACCGACACGACGGCCCCGGCCGGTGGCTTGATCGGCGCGGCCTCCAACGACTCCAGCGCCATCGTGGCCCGCAACCTGCGCACGTCCATGCTGGGCAGCGGCATCACGGCCGGCGGCAACATCCTGCTGGGCGGCGCCACCAGCGGCGGCGCGCGTGCCACGTCGGACGCCACCTCCTTCGGCCTCATTTCGCTGGGCAAGGCGGTGGCCAACGCCCAGGTCACGCCGACGGTGGCGACGACGGCCGGCGGCGTGCTCGATGCCGGCGGCCGCGTCACCATCCGTGCCTCGCACGACGGCTCGCAGGGCGCTACCGCCAAGGGCGAGGCGGGCGGCGGCAGCGGCTTTGCCAGCATCAATGGCGCCGACACGCGGGCCGGCACGGCGGCGACCGTCAGCGCGGAGATCCGCAACGGGGCGTCCGTGAATGCAGACGGCGGCACAGAGGTGCTGTCCGCCGTGTCCGACAAGGCCAGCGCCCGCGCCGACGGGGAGGCCTACTCCTTCGGCGTTGCCATCGGCTCGACCGACGCCCGCGCCGATGCCAACTCCAGCAGCCGCGCCAGCGTCGGCAATGCCCAGGTCACCGGCGCCAGCCTGACCATCGACGCGGCCGGCGGCGGCCGCGGTGCCGCCACCGCGTTGGCGACCACCGGCGGCCTGCTGGTCGCCGGCAGCGGCGCGGCACCCGTCGTCAACGTCAACCCCAACATCACGGCCGAACTGACCGGTGGTGCCAGCGTGGACGTGGGCGGCAACGTGGCCGTGCGTGCCCATGGCAACGCCGAGGGTGACGGCGTCGCGGATGGCAGCACCTTTGCCGGCCTGGGCTCTAGCGCCACGGCAGCGGCCGACGTCCACGTCACGCCCTCCGTGCATGCCGACATCC